>DCBC01000081.1 GCA_002313335.1 Porticoccaceae bacterium UBA1117 | reverse complement strand
ACCTTAATAAACTGCTTGGTTACCAAATAATCACTGTCGATACGCCGCAGTCGGCTGCGTAGCTCTAACAATAGATCTGATATTTTAGCTTTGCAGGCAGCTTGATCTGGTAGATCATCTGAGTATGTATGTTCAACACTGAGAGATTTTCGACGGCTATCTGAATTGACTGCTCGATTATCTATCCCGGAGCTCAAGTCATGAAGACGTTTACCGAAGGTACCGAACTTATCCACTAACTCTATTAGGGATCGCTGTTGCAGGTCTCCACAAGTCTTGATCCCCAGCCGCTGGAGCTTCTCATTGGTCACCTTACCGACACCAAATATTCGTTTTACAGCTAATGTGTTAACAAATCCCTCCACCTCATCCGGAGTAATTACAAACTGACCATCGGGTTTGTTTAAGTCACTAGCGACCTTAGCCAAAAATTTATTAGGGGCGATACCTGCAGAGGCGGTAACACCTACCTCCTCGGCAATAGTTTGTCTTATCTGTTGAGCTATCAGAGTCGCGCTACCCCGACATTCTTGGCAATCAGTAACATCTAGATAGGCTTCATCTAAAGAGAGAGGTTCAACTTTGTCGGTGTAGCGATAAAATATTTGACGGATTTGATGTGCCGCTTTTCGATATTTTTCCATGGTTCCAGGAATGACAACCAGATCGGGGCAGAGCCGCAGAGCGTGAGCAGTAGGCATAGCCGAGTGAATGCCGAACTCGCGCGCTTGATAATTGCAGGTAGCTACCACCCCACGTCGATCCGATTTTCCGCCAATTGCAATTGGTAATGATCGCAGAGAGGGATCATCGCGCATTTCTACCGCCGCATAAAAACAATCACAGTCACAGTGAATGATTTTTCTCAAACTGGTACCTTCTGCCGCCTTACTCCACAGCATCGTCTTCAAATTGGTGATCAGCTACCCTAAACCCTAATCGTTTGGAGATAATGTCAGGGAGTAACAACATAGCTGGGGTCAACAATAAAGTAAGTAGCGTCGCCACCGCAAGTCCATTGACAATTGCACTCGCCAACGGCTGCCACCAAGAGGCTACCATTCCGCCTATCGTATAGGTACGAGCAACCAAATCTATACTCAGACCATTTGCCAACGGTAACAGACCCACAATCGTAGTGACAGTAGTCAACATGACAGGTCTAAACCGAGACTTAGCTGCCGTATAGACTGCTTCAGCGGGCGTTAAGACACGATTATGTCTCCGTAGGTAGTTGTAAGTGTCAATCAAAACAATATTGTTATTCACGACAATGCCTGCCAGTGCAACGATACCAACACCGGTCAAAACAGTACTAAACGTAGCCTGAGCGATCAAAAGCCCTAAAAGTACACCTGCTGTGGACAACACTACCGAGAATAAAATTAGTCCGGCTTGATAAAAGCTATTAAATTGCATAACCAACATAATCATCATGACTGACATTGCCAAAGTGAATGCCGTCGATAAAAAATCAGCAGCGGCCGCCTGCTCTTCGTTGGCTCCACGAAACCGGATTTTTACCGCCGAGTCACTCCCCTGTTGTGCAACCCACTGCTCAATCAGTTTGGTTTGATCATCTACCAAGTAACCAGGCTCTGTGCTTGCCAAAATAAAAACAGTTTCCATCATGTCGATGCGCTTAATAGAGTCAACCCGCGGCTTGGCGATACGGTTAGTAAAACTGCTAATGGGTACGGCTCCATTGGGTGTGTTCACTCTCAAATCATCGATCGACTTCAATCGCCGGTCTTGCTTTGGGAATCGCAGTCTAATTTCGACTTCATCATCAGAATCATCTGGCCTAAACTTACCAACCATAATTCCGCCGGTAACCATTTGAACCATATTGCCTATGTCAGCTACATTGACGCCAAGCATGGCGGCACGAGGGCGATCTACCTCTATTTCCCACTCTATACCCGCTAGAGGTAATGTATCTTGAAGATCAGCGACCCCATTTACGTTTGCGGCAATCCACTGCCGCAACTCATCAGTCTTGCGATACATTGCTTGGCGATCAGTTGAAGAAAGCTGAATTTGAATATCTTTTCCTGTTGGAGGACCTGTATCCACCTCTTTTCCAGTCGCATAAATTCCCGGAAGATTTGCAACTTTCTCTCGAATTTCCGTAAAAACAACATCGCTGCCTCTGTTACGTTCTTCCCGAGGGTAGAGCTCGACCAACATACTACTAATTTGGTCACGACTGACATCCGTTCCATAAACTGAGAAATTACCAGAATTACTGTACCCATAAACCTGATGAACACCTTCAATTTTACTCACAATACGGCTTACTTTTAAGGTAATTTCTTCCTGCTCACTGATAGACAGATTACCTTGAGCACGAACATTGACAATGCCATATTGGCTCTCAATAGACGCAAAAAACTCCTGACCGGCATTGAATTTTCCGTACAACAAGAAAATCCCCATAATTAGCGACATCGCTACCAGAACTGTTTTAATAGGTGCCTTAATTACAGGCGTTAAAAGCTTCAGGTAGAAATCCTGTAATGGTTGAAATAACGTTTTAGCGGCCGCTTCAGACTCATGATCCTCAGGTAGCTTTTTACGCTTGCCTCGACGACGAGCCATCACAATACCCAGAGTCGGTGCAAAAATTAGCGCGTAGGTCAGTGACCATGCTAAAACAGCAAACACAGTGATGGGTAAGTACGACATAAACTCACCAGAAACCCCCGGCCAAAACAGTAGCGGAAGAAAGGCAGCTAATGTGGTTCCTGTGGACGCGATAACAGGAATCGCCATTCGTTGAACGGCAGTAATATAGGCTTCACGCGTAGATAGCCCCTCCGCTCCTTTAGTGTTGGCAAACTCCACTACTACAATGGCTCCATCGATCAGCATCCCCAGTGAGAGTAAAAGACCAAACATAACCATAAAATTAAAACTGTGCCCAAGTAGATTGACAATAATAAGGGCTCCGAGGAGGCAAAAGGGGATACCAAAACCAACTAGAAGACCCGATTTAACGCCCAATGTGGCAATTACTAAAATCAGCACTAAGCACATCGCTGTGATGATGTTGCCCTGTAGCTCATTTACCATTTGATTAGTCATTTCAGAACTATCAAAGGTATAACCAATATCCATGTCGGCAGAGAACTGGTCTCGCGATTGACTAACCGTCTCTCGAGAAGCCTCAACGGTTTTAATTAAATTCGCCGACAGTCGTTTGCGGACATCAATGGCAATAGTCTTTTCACCGTTAATAAAGCTATAGCCTACCGCATCCTTAAACGTTCGGCGTACCTCTGCCACATCACCTAATGTCACTGATCCTTCAGAACTGTTGCGCACGGGCAATGCACGAATATCATCAGCCGTTTCAATTAACGCAGGAACTTTGATGCCAAAGCGTCCTTGAGCAGCATCCATTTCACCGGCGGGAATGAGTAAGTTGTTGACTCGAACGGCCTGCACGATCTCATTAATATTTAGACCGTATTGCTCTAATCTAGAGGGATCGATCACCACATCGACAACCTCATCACGATGACCTGAAATATCGGCAGTGAGTACCTCTGGAAGCATCTCTAGTTGCCGCTGATAAAACTTAGCAGTGCGAAATAGTTCTCGCTCAGAAACTTTAGCACCTGAAAAAGTAATCACCACTGCTGGTTCGGGACTTGGACTAAGCTCCGACACAATGGGCTCTTTAGTGTCCTGCGGAAACTCTGCCTTTGCTCGGTCTACTGCTTCGCGCACATCAGCTAAGGCCTGCTTGATATTATCCCCTACCTCAAATTCGGCTGTGATAATAACCGCTCCCTCACGAGCTGTGGCTTTGACTTCATCCAGCCCATCTAAGATTTTGAGTTCTTTTTCAATCGGTCTAATCAATAATCGAGCACCGTCTTCCGGGGAGATTCCATCATGCCGAACCATAATCATGACAACCGGCAATGTAACATTAGGATTAAGTTCTACCGGCATAGAGAGACGCGAACCAGCACCAGCAACAAGCACTAACAGCATAATGGCAAGGGTTGCGCGCGCGTGTTCGACAATTAGTCTTAAAAAGCTCATGTAATTAAAAACCTACTTTAAATTTTAGCAGTGGAGTTCAAAAAAGTAGGCTCGACAACCTCACCATCGATTACGTAATTTTGACCTACGGTAATAACATTTACTAACTCAGGTAATCCAGACACCCATATTCCAGCACCTATTTCGCCAAGCACTACCACCGATATTGATTGAGCGATATTCCCAACTACAATAATGCGAACGGCCATACCGCCTTGGTCATTGAGTAAAATACTACTCGCAGGAATCAAGTGAGCCTCAACGCCCTCGGTAGGGATTTCAAGACGAGTAGACAAACCTGCTCGAATAGATTTATTACTATTTTTCACTAAGGCTTCAACTCGATAGCTTTGAGTCGTATGATTTGCCTGATGGGCGATGTAACTTACTACGGCTTCAACAGGTTCGTTTAAACCGATACTTGCAGACGCTACGCTAGCCATCTTAACCTTACCAACTTCATACTCATTGACTAACGCCGTTACTTTTATTGGATCCAGATCGACTAACAGAGCACAGATTGTTCCGGGGACAACGTAGTCTCCAATATCTAAGGCACGGGTTTCAATAATTCCATCAAATGGGGCCACAATTTTTAAATGGCCAATATCAAGTTGAGCACGTTTCAAATTTGCTTTGGCAGTTTCAAGCGTCGCTTTAGCCTGCGCAATAGCCACTTCTGACTGAAACCCACCACTTTTAAGCGTTATAGCTCCTTGGTATGCAATAGAAGATTGTGCGAAATGCGCTTTAGCTTGGTCTAACCGGAAGTAGCGGTCTTCTTTGCTGATCTCACAAATCACTTGACCCTTTGTAACAGCGGCACCCTCATCCACCAAGACAGCAGAAACTTTTCCCACAATCTGAGCCGCCAAACTGACTGTCCGGTTCGGTTGAGTATTGGCACGTAATGAGAGAGTAGGATTGAATAACTCTTTTTTAAACGTCGTAATCTGGACACCCGTTGGTATTTTTACTGCAACCGAGCTCTGTGTAGGCTGAGACGAGGTTATCAAACCACTCGCAAACCAAATTGTTAATGACAGCAAGAAAATTGCCGCTAAACGGATATTACTATTCAAAATGAAACTCCCAAATTACTGCTTATTTCGCTATAAGTTTATACAACTAAGTGATGAGACAAGTTTACTATGTTAACTTTATAGTGTGTCGCATAAGTTCTAACATGTTGTAGGTATGTGTTGATTCCTTATGACTACGCTAATGATAAACTCAGACAAAACAAATCACCGCAATACCATAATAACGAGTTGTAAATTTGATTAACGCCTTAAGAGCCCCCGACATGCCAGGACATATGTTTTTGCCCCACGTTTCAGCAGGACTAATGTTATCTCAAACTATCTAATTTTTATTTATTGGACTTCACTTATAACTGTCGCGCAGTAATCCCTCTCAGACGCGTTAACAACAAAATCTAGATGCAACGTATCAACTAGTATCTCTCAGCTATAAAATACGTCGAATAAATCAAATCCGATTCATCTAACGATCGATAGCGTCTAGCCAATTTTTTGACAAATCGTTATAATCCCAGTCCTGATCATCAATCGTCACATTACGGACCTAATAACATGAGCTATAACGATATTCCTGCTGGTAGAGATCTGCCAAACGATATAAATGTGGTGATTGAAATTCCAGCAAATCACGACCCCATAAAATATGAAGTGGACAAAGACAGTGATGCTATTTTTGTTGATCGCTTTGTTGCAACCCCTATGTTCTATCCTGCCAACTACGGGTATGTACCACAAACACTATCCGAGGACGGGGATGCCTTAGATGTATTGGTCGTTACTCCCTATCCGGTAATGCCTGGTGCGGTAATACGCAGTCGCGTAGTCGGTGTCCTGAATATGAGTGATGAGTCAGGGATTGATGCTAAATTATTAGCCGTACCACACACTAAATTAACCAAAATTTATGATCATGTGGAAGAAACTAGCGATCTTCCGGAACTGCTGATCAAACAAATTGTTCATTATTTTGAGAACTATAAATCTCTAGAGCCTGGCAAATGGGTGAAAGTCGATGGTTGGGATAATGCGGCTGCCGCAAAAAAAGAAATCTTAGCTTCACGTCAACGTTACCTGGATGAAGCTTAGTTTGATCAGCATAGGCCCACTCCATTGAGAGGGCCTACAGTCAAGTTTCTAATGCTTAAATAACTCTTCAAATAGGTCATCGCTGCTTAGATCATGTTGATGGAGTAAGTCGCGTAATCTGCGTAATCCATCTACTTGGATTTGACGCACTCTTTCTCTTGTCAAACCAATTTCCGAGCCAATATGCTCTAAAGTCTGCTCGTGATGATGCATTAAACCAAATCGTCGAACCAACACTTCCCTTTGCTTCTCTGGTAGCTGCTGCAACCATCCTTCTAGAACTGATGACAAATTATTTGTCTCGACCTGACTCTCAGGGCTTAACGTTGAGATGTCCGCTACCGTATCGATTAGTGTTTTATCTTGATCAGCTACCTGGGCATCAATAGACGAAATCCGCTCACTCAAACTAAGAATTTTAAGCACATCTTTGATCGGCTTATTGACCTCAGCAGCAATTTCCTCTGGTGTCGGATCATGGTCTAGCCGCTGAGCTAGCTTTCGTGAGGCTCGCAAATAAACATTTAACTCCTTGACCACATGGACAGGGAGCCTAATCGTTCGCGTTTGATTCATTATTGCGCGCTCGATCGTTTGCCTAATCCACCAAGTAGCATAGGTCGAGAATCTATAACCTAACTCTGGGTCAAATTTTTCTACCGCTCGCATCAATCCTATGTTGCCTTCTTCGATCAGATCTAACAATTCTAGACCCCGATTTAGATAACGACGCGAAATTTTTACCACTAGGCGTAAATTACTCTCAATCATCATATGACGAGAGCGCTCGCAACCCTGCTGTAATTTTCGAGAGTAGAGGACTTCTTCTGAAGCGGTTAAGAGAGGCACAAAGCCAATTTCTTTGAGGTAAATACTGGTCGCGTCGACAACTCGACGGGCCGGACTTTCACTTACTTTTTTCTTTCGGGCGACTAAGGACAACGCCTTAAATTCGCCGACTGCTGCATCTTCGACCATTTTTGCAACTCCTTTGCAAACTTAAACTTCTAATAGCGACTAATCTAGACGCCAATCCTTCAGAGACCTGAAGTAATAAAATCCGACTAATTCAAGTAACTTATAGGATTCACCGGGTCACCATCTTTCCTGATTTCAAAATACATCGTTCCGTCGACGCCCAAACTTGAAATCACATCAGTCTGCTGAACAGACTGCCCCACTGATACCAACAATTTATCATTATTTGCATAAGCGCTTAGAAGAGTATCACTATGCTTGATAATAATCAATCTTCCATAGCCGCGTAATCCTGAACCCGCATAAACAACGTTCCCTGGAGCCGCCGCGTGAACTTGTCTACCGTTGCTCGATTTTATTTTTATACCTTTCTGCAACTTACCGGGATTAAACGTCTCGACCACTTGACCATCAACAGGCCATTTCCACTGCCAATTATCGCTGTAAACAGGTGGTTTGTTCTTTGACTGTGACCGCGACGTAGCGCTGCTATTGGACTTAGCGACAGTACTTTGTGAGTCTTGAGTAGCGCTCGGCCCGATGGGCCCGGGAAATCTTGAGTCGACGGTTATTATTTGTCCGGGCTTTATAATGTAAGGTGGGGTCAGGTGATTAATGCGAGCCAACGTTCCAACCGCTAAACCATATTTGGACGCTATCGAGAATAGTGTATCCCCAACATTGACGGCGTGGCGAGTAACGGAGGTTAACGTTGAACCTTTCTTTGTTAAAATCAAACTTAGTTTTTGGCCAGGATTTATGGTGTACGGGGGCTTCAGTGAATTTGTATTTGCAAGCTCACGGACATTTAAATCGTATCGCCAAGCAATCGAGTAGAGTGTCTCTCCAACATCTACCCGATGTGATTTAATTTTTATACTGGGAGGTTGGCCGCGATCACTGACGCTAGCCGGGCTATTAGAACATCCAGAGATAAAAGACAGTAGCAGCATCAAAGAAGCTATTGTTATTACTGGGGTAACACGTCGTTTACTCATTAAGTCGGGTCTTGCCAAGAAACGCTACACTTAAAACCATTGCGAACCCAATACAGAACACCAATGAACACAATAGAGTTTGCGGATCATGGCCTGTAAGCTCTAAAAATTGGCTAGGGAGTATATTTTCAGTCACCTTAGTCAACATCTCGCCTGTATCAGAAATCTCCCGAGAAAAAGTGTTTTTCCAGGGCCAAATAATGGTCAAGCTCCCGGCTAAAAAACCGCACATTAACGCTATCACCGCCGGTTGAAACCTAGCCAACAACCAAGACAAAAATCTACTGAATAACATCAGGCCGATAATTCCACCCGCCGCAAAAGCGACTAATATGTCAATTTGCAAGTTAGCTATCGCAGCAATAAATACAGGGTAAAGCCCCAAAAGGACAAGGATAAATGAACCAGATATTCCGGGCAGAATCATTGCGCAAAGAGCTATAGCACCGGCAAAGAACATATTTATCAACGTCCCCTCCGCTATTACCGTTGGAGCAATTGAAATGCCGTAGGCTATTAATATACCAATAACAAAAAGTAACTTTTCCGACATTTTTGTAGGCGGATTTTGACGCAAAAGTAAAATAATCGAGCCGATAATTAAACCGCTGAAAAAAGACCATAGTGGCACGCCATGCTCCACTAAGAGATAATGCATACCATGTGCGAGAGAAAAGACACTAGTTAGGATACCGGCCAACAAAACGACAAGAAAGTTTCCGTTAATATGGCGCCACACCGCAGCTATACCCTCAGATTTTAATAATTTGAGCGCCGCGATATCAAAGGATTTTATAGTAGCTACTAACTCAACATAGATACCCGTGATAAGGGCAATCGTTCCCCCTGATACACCAGGAACTACATCGGCTGCACCCATTGCCAATCCTTTAAAAAATAACAACATATTTTCAGTAACAGTTCTCATATAAGATCCTTTTGATCGACTACCGAGATAAGCCACCCAGTAGGGGAACAAATTTAACTTTCTCAACGATAGTCTGGTCAAACTCAGAGGAATTACCTACCCGCTTCACCACACTTAAGTCCTGAGAGTCACCACCGCCTACTGGAATCACTAATATACCATTGGGCGCTAACTGATCCAAAAGACTATCCGGTATCGATTGCGGTGCGGCGGTTGTTATAATTCCGTCATAAGGAGCTTGTTTTTCCCAACCAAAACATCCGTCTGAGAGGTGAGCAGATATATTACTCAAACCAAGCTTTCTAAATCGTTGCTTGGCCTTGTTTAATAGCGGTTCAATGCGCTCTACACTATAAACTTGCTCTGCTAACTGAGCCAAAATCGCCCCTTGATAACCCGACCCGGTACCAATCTCTAATACTTTTTTTAGCGGCCCTTCAGAGAGGAGAATTTCGGTCATTCTGGCAACTATATATGGCTGAGACAATGTTTGTGAAAAGCCAATAGGTAGAGCAGTGTCTTCATAGGCTCGGTGCGACAAAGCCTCATCTAAAAAAATATGTCTAGGTGTCATCCGAATAACATCTAGTACTTTTTGATTGGTGATACCTTGTTCAATCAATCGACTAATCAGGCGTTCTCGGGTTCGCTGGGAAGTCATCCCGATACCCGCCATTTCCGTCGAATTCACATAACTCTCCCATAGAAGTTGACCAGTATGCTAGCTGTTAAAAGTCTAATTTTCATACTGTATTCATGAATGCCAATATATCATACGGCAAAGTTGATGGGGCGAGATAATTGGGCAATTTCTCTCAGCAAAGTTGTCGCATAACACCCACTGGGAAGGCTAAAGGTTAAACATACCTTATCGGTTTCAATCCATTGGGCCGCTAAATTACCAACGCTCATAATCAAGTCACGACGCTGCTGTTTTAATCCCGCATGCTCAAGGGCATAACACCAGTCTTTCCAATCATCTAAAACATCGGCTTCTATCGCAGCTATTTGTCCCTCAGTGGCAGGCCGACCCCGCCCCCAAAGCGGCCCAGTTTCATCTATAAGATCATCATTGGTTAGATTTAAACGCTTGGCAGCGACTAAATTAAACAACCAAGACCGGGCAGCAGACAAATATAAGCCTGTGCCGTGCCGATTACCTTTGAGTTTGTCTAATTGAATAAGTTTTTGAACTTCATTGAGGTTATTTCCATCGTGTCCAAAGCGCTGCTCTCCGAAGTAGTTAGGGACACCTTTTTCTATAATTAGCTCAATTCGGTCTCTAAATAAAATATCTGTCACTGCGAAGTCCTGCAACACTATTTTGAACTGATTACCCTGATGCATTCCCCGTCGCAATTTTTTATTATGGCGAGCTACCTTTAAGATCTTAAAATCATCATGGTCCAAGCAATTCATGTCTAAATCGCGCCCTGGAATATGTAAACTAAACCACTGACTAGTAACGGCAAACCGATCTTTCATTCCACAAAATCCAACATCATTGCGTGGAATACCCGCTAATTTGGCAAGTAACCCCGCCACCCAAGTAGTGTTTTGGTCACGCTTACTGACCAGAAGCCATAAGTGCTCACCCTCACCTGTGGGCTGGATATCAAGAATTTCGTCAACCACAAAATCCTCAGGGCAACAGCGGAATAAGGCTGTCCCTAATGGCGCGCCGTGTAGATAGGGTAGAGTTTTGAAGTCAAAGTTACGGGAGTTAATAGTGAAAATCTCTATAGTTAGTTCAGTCAGAGGTTGATTCTAAAAGAACCGATGCATGACAGGCTATGCCTTCACCACGACCCGTAAAGCCTAGGCTCTCCGACGTGGTGGCCTTAATATTAATCCGCTCATAATCACACGCCAGCACTGCAGCAAGCTTTTTTATCATAGGGGTGATATGTGGCGCCATTTTGGGGTTTTGGGCAACAATCGTCAGATCGGCATTGCCAATACGATAACCTCTTGCCACCATCATCTCGGCAACCTCAGCTAACAAAATAAGACTATTACAACCACGATATTTAGGGTCGGTATCGGGAAAATGTCGACCTATATCTCCGAGACTCAAGGCTCCCAATATGGCATCCATAAACGCATGAGTTAAAACATCACCATCCGAATGGGCAATAAACGCATGTTCAAATGGAATAGAGACACCACCCAGGATTAAGGCCTCGCCAACACCAAAGGCATGGACATCAAAACCGTGGCCTATACGCATCGATACTTCTCCTGATTTATCAAAATGACTTCAGCCATCATCAGATCCTCTCGGCGAGTAATCTTTATATTGTCGTGCCTTCCTTCGATAGTAAGGACTTTATGATTAGAATACTCTACTGCGGAAGCCTCATCAGTCGGTATTTTTTGGTCCTGAAGCATCAATTGGATCGCGTCCCGTAATATTCCATATCGAAACATTTGAGGCGTTTGGGCTGCTCGATAAACTTCGCGGTTAACCGTAGCTTTAACATGGTTATCCGGCATTACCGTCTTCAGTGTTTCATTAATTTTTGTCGTTAACAACCCACCCACCGGATGGTTTTTTAACCCATTAATGAGTTTCATAATATCTGATGAGGTTACGCAGGGTCTGGCCATATCATGAACCAAGACCCAATCCTCTGGCTGGGCAACATTAGAAAGCATAGTTAGTCCATTCAAGACAGACCTAGCGCGAGTCTCTCCGCCCCCTATTAGCGTTACTCTAGGGTTTTTTACAGCCCGTACCTTAGCCCAATAACCGGACGTAGGATCACAGGGAGCTACAATTTGCTTAATCAGGGAAATCTCTAGTAACCTGCCGAGGGTATGTTGTGCCACAAGATCACCCTTCAACTGATGAAACTGTTTTGGAATATCTGCAGAAAAGCGCTTACCCACTCCCGCGGCGGGAACAATCGCCCAGTAATTTGGATCAGCAACGGTCATGGTGAGGTTTCCTCCTCTGCAAGGTTATCCCGCAAGATACCCGTGTCCTCATCAGTTACCAGATAAAAAACTTCTCCTTGCTTTATCATACCAAGATCCTCTCGCGCCTTCTCTTCAATAGCATCAAGATTAGTCTTTAAGCTCTCCACATCTCTAGCAATAACGTCATTGCGTTGCCGTAAGCGTTTGTTTTTAACCTTTTGTTGATCTAGCTGCGCATCTAATTCTGATTTATGGGCAAGGCTTCCCTCACCCACCCACAACCGCACCTGTAAACCAAGCAGCAAGACTATCAGGAGTATCAGCAACCATCGCATATTGAGATTCTATCCGATTTTATAATATTTCAATCATTTTCACTTGTTAGCATTAAACCTTAAATTCTGCACGCCCGTTGTAGGGAGCCACTAACGAACCCAGCTCGGCTTCAATTCGTAATAAACGATTATATTTGGCCACTCGGTCTGAACGACACAAAGATCCTGTCTTAATTTGGCCCGCCGCAGTACCCACGGCTAAATCTGCGATTGTGGTATCTTCGGTTTCACCCGAACGATGGGAAATAACAACGGTGTAACCGGCATCTTTAGCCATATTAATAGCGTCGAGCGTCTCAGATAAAGTACCTATCTGATTAAACTTTATGAGAATTGAATTCCCCACACCCATGTCAATTCCGCGTTTTAATATGCTGGTATTAGTAACAAACAGATCATCACCCACTAACTGAACACGGTCACCTAACGTTTCAGTTTGGTATTTCCAACCGTCCCAGTCAGATTCATCCTGCCCGTCTTCAATAGAAATAATAGGGTACTGATCACACAGCTCCGCTAAAAAGTCACTAAAGCCCTGTGCCGAATACACCTTTCCCTCTCCAGAAAGATCATATTGACCATCTCGATAGAATTCAGACGCAGCGCAATCTAGAGCTAACGTCACATCTGATCCCAACTCGTAGCCAGCCGCTTCAGTCGCTTCTTGAATAACCGCAAGAGCCTCGGCGTTAGAGGAAAGATTGGGGGCAAAGCCACCCTCATCACCAACTGCGGTATTCAGTCCTTTACTACCAAGTACCTTTTTCAACGAATGAAAAATTTCAGCACCCACCTGCAGGGCTTCAGAGAAGGTTTTCGCGGACACCGGCTGAACCATAAACTCTTGAATATCAACATTGTTGTCAGCATGCTCTCCACCATTGATAATATTCATCATGGGCACCGGCATACTGTAAACACCTGGGGTGTTATTGAGTTCTGCAATATGTGCGTAAAGAGGCATTTTCTTATCTTGAGCAGCCGCTTTTGCCGCAGCCAAAGATACAGCCAATATCGCGTTAGCGCCTAAAACCGCCTTATTTTCAGTTCCATCGGCATCAATCATCATTTGATCGAGCATACGCTGATCAGCGGCAGAGCAACCAACAAGTAAAGCCCTGATCGTAGTATTAACATTATTTACCGCGGTGAGTACACCCTTGCCAAGATAACGATCTTTGTCTCCATCTCGAAGTTCGAGTGCCTCTCTTGACCCGGTTGATGCACCTGAAGGAGAGCAGGCAGTACCTACAATCCCATTGTCTAATATTACATCTGCTTGGATGGTAGGGTTTCCTCTTGAATCCAGTACTTCAAAGGCGCGAATGTCAGCAATATTAGCCATAGTGGTGTCTCTCCATTGATTCTAGCTATGTCCCTATAATAGAGACGGTAATTTATAATTTTGCGGATCCGCAATAAGGTAAAAAGTCGTCAGCTCTTATTAAAGTATACCCAAGTCGCACTGGGACTTTGTTAAGTCATCGAACGCTTTCATTTGCATCAAGAAAGGCTCTAATTTATCTAACGGTAAGGCACTAGGACCATCACATTTGGCACGATCTGGATTTGGGTGCGCCTCCAAAAAAAGCCCCGCTATGCCAACGGAAATACCTGCCCTGCCCAGCTCGGCTACCTGGTGTCTACGACCACCAGATGCTGCACCAAGAGGGTCTCTGCACTGTAATGCGTGAGTCACATCGAAAATCAGTGGCAATCCACCACTAACCTCTTTCATTGTTCTGAAACCCAGCATGTCGACAACTAAATTATCATAACCCATGCAGGTTCCACGCTCACAAAGCATCACTTTTTGATTGCCACATTCGCGAAACTTGTCAACAATATTAGCCATCTGCCCAGGACTCAAAAATTGAGGTTTTTTGACGTTAATTACCGCATCAGTGGCCGCCATTGCTGCCACCAGATCGGTTTGACGTGCCAAAAAGGCCGGTAACTGAATGACATCGCAAACTTCAGCTACGGGCGCAGCTTGGCTCACCTCATGGACATCAGTAATGACTGGGACATTGAACGTTGATTTTATCTCAGCAAAGATTTTCAAACCTTCATCCAGGCCAAGGCCCCTAAAAGATTGAATTGAGGAGCGATTGGCCTTGTCAAACGAAGCTTTAAATACATAGGGAATACCAATCTTCTCGGTAACCGTTACATAGGCCTCGGCAACGCGCATAGCCATATCTCGAGATTCGAAAACATTGATACCCCCAAATAAGGTCATAGGCGCATCATTACTAACTTCGATTCCGCCTACTTGGATCGCTTTAGAAGACATAATTCAACTCCTAGTTGGCATTCTTATGTTGCTGGTACGCAGTGGCAGCATCAATAAAGCTTGAAAATAGTGGATGACCATCTCTAGGTGTCGACGTAAACTCTGGATGGAACTGACTAGCGAAGAACCAACGATGACCAGGTAACTCAATAGTCTCAACTAACGTTTTATCAAACGATAATCCGCCAACAACTAACCCGCCATCTTTTAACTGAGGTAGAAAATTATTATTTACTTCAAATCGATGACGGTGTCGTTCTTTAATCTGATCATCCCCATAGATCTCTTGTGCATTAGAACCCGCTACAAGATGACAAACTTGAGACCCAAGGCGCATGGTCCCACCAAGATCAGAATCCGCGCTACGCAGTTCTTTGTTACCCTCTTGGTCAATCCACTCTTCAATTAACCCAACCACTGGATAGTCAGTTGATGCATCAAATTCTGTACTGTTGGCGCTCTTTAGGCCACAAACATTTCTAGCGTACTCAATAACTGCTATTTGCATACCCAGACAAATACCTAAATACGGGATATCATTTTCACGTGCCACTTTAACCGCATGAATTTTACCTTCGATACCACGGGCCCCAAATCCACCAGGCACTAAAATAGCATCCACACCATCAAGCAATTCATGATTATTTTGCAACTTTTCAGAGTCAATATAACGGATTTTTACTTTAGTTTTGTTATGAATACCGGCATGCACCAACGCTTCAGTCAAAGATTTATAGGCGTCTAGTAAGTCCATGTATTTGCCGACCATAGCGACCGTCACTTGGCCGTCTGAAAGCATTTGGTTAGCAACAACGTTGTCCCACTGATGTAAGTCCGCGACCGGCCTGTCAATATTAAATCGATCTAAAACAAACTGATCCAGACCCCACTCATGAAGCATTCTAGGGATTTTATAGACCGTCGACGCATCCATAACTGGCACTACGGCCCGCTCTTCTACGTTAGTAAATAGTGAAATTTTCTTGCGCTGTTCTTCTTCTATCATAACCTCAGAACGGCAGAGTAATACGTCCGGCTGCAAACCAAGCGAGCGCATTTCTTTTACTGAATGCTGAGTTGGTTTGGTTTTAGTTTCTCCCGCCGTTGCTATATAGGGTACGAGGGTGAGGTGTATCAATAAAGAATTCTGGTAACCGAGCTCACCTCTCATCTGTCGGACCGCCTCTAGAAACGGTTGTGATTCAATATCACCAACTGTTCCGCCAATTTCTACAACGGCGATATCATGATCACCCGCACCTGCAACAATACGACGTTTTATCTCATCAGTGACATGGGGGATAACCTGAACCGTACCACCTAGAAAGTCTCCCCTCCGCTCACGCTTAAGAATCGTCTCATACACCTGACCAGTGGTGAAATTATTATTTTGTGTCATCTTGGCACGCAAAAATCTTTCATAGTGCCCAAGATCTAAATCAGTTTCCGCACCATCCTCAGTCACATAAACCTCACCATGCTGATGGGGGCTCATGGTACCCGGGTCAACATTTAGGTATGGATCAAGCTTGAGCATGGTTACATCAAGACCTCTGGCTTCTAAGACAGCGCCAAGCGAGGCTGCTGCAATGCCCTTGCCCAAAGAGGAAACAACTCCACCAGTAACAAAAATAAAACGTGTCATAAGGACCCTGTACAGATCAGAATTTAAGAGAGAAAGGTATCTTTTGGCGTTCGTTTGGTCATGAAGTTGACCAACGACCATCCTAGTCAAGATGGTGAAGTAGATTAACAGAAAGGCTCCTGTGATTCTACAAAGAGTTGTCGTGCCATTGGAATTTAATGCCTATCTCTTCCGGCTTGACCTGCCAACCTTCACAGACCCAAAGATCGGCTACCGCGACAATCTGCTGATCCAAAAGGATTAGCGGGACCCGGTCTCGCCACCAGGGCTCCAAACCAAACTCCTGAAGGCATTTTTTTAGACTGTTGGAGCGCGACCGCCCTACTGGATGACAATGCTCACCACCTTGGCGATTAGCTATTCTAAATGCTCTATTCTCTGGCATCCGCAAGCCCTCGCCCCGCGTCGGCTCAGCTACTAATTGCATGCCACCACCAAGGTTTATGGCATCCCTGTGTTGCAAAGACAGATCTAGCGGGTTCTCAACTGGCTCACTAACAAGTTTAATGGAATCTAACAGATATAAACGGCCGTCATAACGACGGTATTCACTATCACCGCAAATTACTTTGGGCGAAGCATCAATCCGAGATTCGACAACAGAATTGATGATTTCATCGATAATTCTTCGACTAGGTGTGTGCCGATTTTGGGTTTCAGCCCAGTGTCGCAACACATTTTTTTGTCTGACCCTGCTTAACTTATTAAAGCTATCGATGAGTAGAGACACTCCGCCTCTCTCCGGCCTTGATTCTAACGACATAATATCTTGACTAGCAAGATCTCTGCAGAGCTCTGTGCTGTCCCGGCTTATTGCCGACACACCACTTAAGCGCTTTCGGTAGTCCGGCCAACGTTCAGCTAGGATTGGAATTAAACGGTTGCGCAAAAAGTTGCGATCATAGTCGTTGCAGCTATTACTTTTATCCTCGACCCATTCAATACTTTTGGCTAAAGCGTATGTTTTCAGCTCCTCTTTAGACCAAGTCAGTAGTGGTCTATATAAGGTCCCGGCACCAATTGATCGTGTCACTGGTATACCGGATAAACCAAGAGGACCAGAACTTCGCATTAGTCGGTACAGTAACGTCTCAATCTGATCATCTTGATGATGGCCAAGCAGTAAAATACCCTGTTGATGCAACAGCTTCTCAAAAACATCATATCTAACTTGTCTAGCCGCAGCCTCAGGCCCACTTCCATAATGCTCAACATTAACGTTTTCACTATGGCAAGTAATTCCTCTACTTTGACAAAAGAGCTCCGCATGCGCTTGCCACTGTGATGCCTTGGCAGACAAACCATGATTAATATGAATGGCTGTTATCCTGTCCGAGGGAATGGTTTGGCTTAACATATCTAGCAAAACCGACGAATCCAACCCCCCACTAAATCCAACTAGAACTTGTGGTGCACTAAGAAGCTCTGACCGTAAGTCCCCAAAAACTCTTTGAGCCGTTAGTGTTTTGTCTTTAGGCATCGTTTTCACACTGGTTGCTACTGCGCTGCTCCTCAGTGAATTGCCTGAACTGGTGGCGAGTCAATAAAGTGCACGTTTCAGTAGCCTGATCAAATGTGATTAATACATCACCACGCGCTAACTGACTCTCAACCTGTTTGATTTTACTCTGCAGACTTATCTCCTGAACACCATAATCAGTACCTTCACGGAGGATATATTCCTCAATTACTGCATTAAGCGTATCGCCTGTTAAGCGTTCAGAAGGGATTTCAATCACTGATTTGGTTTCCGAAATCGTAACGTCATCCGATCACTTTCACCAATCGCCAAATAACGATCCCGATCTTGGTCCCCTAATGTCAAACTTGGCGGCAGAGTCCATACGCCTTTAGGGTGATTGGCAGTGTCTTTTTTATTAGCATTTACCTCCGATGATGCCTCTAAAATAAATCCAGCGCCGCGAGCAAGTTCGATGACATAATCTTGAGTCATATAGCCACTTTTTTTCATCGTCGCTTTGTCCGTCCCTTCCGGCGCACGATGCTCTACAACACCGAGCATACCCCCAGGTTTTAATGCGTTAAAAAATAGCTCGAACGACGACGCTTCAGTACTTGAACCCATCCAATTATGGACATTTCGAAAGGTAACGACCGCATCCACGGATGAGGTTTCAGCAGACAATTTCTTAGCCGACGCATCGAATACATGCATTTTTACGTTCCCATATAGCTCCGGTGCAGCGGCCATTTTGGCAGCAAACTTGCTTTGTGAATTTCGATAATACGCTCGATCTGATTGCGGATCATAGTGTCCGGCGAGTAAATTTCCAGTAACGTACTGAGCGAGCACTTCGGTATACCAACCACCCCCTGGGGATATCTCCAAAACATCCATCTGTGGGGTAATTCCGAAAAACGCCAGTGTTGCCATCGGATGGCGATATTGATCTCTTGATGTATCTCGCTCCGCAATAGCCATTCCCGAAATGGCGACCAACATTGCTACCAGTGTCACTTTGAAAAAATTTGTTTTACTAGATCCCATAACTACTATCTCCCTTTTTAAAATTTTGATTGTACGGATAATAGTATTTTTTACCATAAAAACAGGTCTGAGGACAACTTGAATAACTGAATGGAGAAGTGCGATCTAAAGCGCAATGCTTAGTCTTACCACAAATAGGATAAAAAAAAGTGCCCGGCCAAGTAGTATATGGACGGGCACTGATGCAGTACGACTAGGAAAAATCAGCGCCAGTAGCGCAATAATTTAGTCTCTAGACCTCAAAAGGTGCAAGCTCTCCCGGTGTGCGGAGCATCTTGTTCACCTCATCTAAATGTAATTCCTCCATATGAATCATCTGCCGAGCATATTCTTCGAGTACCACCGACGCACCATCAACAAGCTCTAGCAGCTCATAATATACCGCGGCAGTAACCGACTCATGCTCTAAACTCTCGCGAAGTATGTCTCCAGTATCATGCTTTTCAGTCTCTAATAGACCGCCGATTTTCAAAGATGGATGACCACCCAGCATAGTGACAAGTTCACCCGCCTTAGTAGCATGATCTAGGCCTTCTAGAGCATTAGCTTTCAACCAAGAGACTATTGGAATACGGTTATACCCATAAATCATTAATGAATAGTGAGTATAGCGGACAACCCCGGATAGCTCTAACTCCATAATTTTATTAAGTATCTTTATTGCTTCTTGTTTATCGAACTTTTTCATTTATAACTCCTTCAGCGCTGTCGCCACAGGGCTACGGCAATTTAAGTTTACTAACGTGTGTTACAGTATAGTTTAGACTATAGTTTCAGTTAATTATACATAAATGATTTAAAATGAAATTAAACTGTTCAACTTTACAGAAGAATCTCCATGCTTGATATCGTTCTTTACGAGCCCGAAATACCACCAAATACTGGTAATATTATTCGGCTTTGCGCCAATACAGGGTTTAGATTACATCTCATTGAACCGCTTGGGTTTGAATTAGATGATAAGAGATTAAGACGAGCTGGCCTGGACTACAATGAATTCCAGGATTTAGGCATTCATCAGGACTGGTCTGCTTATCTAGAGTCAGTGAATCCAAAAAACATTTACGCGTTGAGCACTAAAGGAACAATTAATTATTCTTCGATAAATTATCAGCCTAATGACACTCTTCTTTTTGGGCCAGAGACAAGGGGCCTTCCCGAACATATACTGAATTCAATTGGCGCGAACAATATTTTACGCCTACCTATGCAGGCCAGTAGTCGTAGTCTCAATCTGTCAAATACAGTTGCCATCGTAACGTATGAAGCATGGAAGAAAATTGGATATATAGGCAGTATTTAAATAAAATATACCTCGATGTTTCTATAATTCAAAAACTGCGAGTATTATGTGCTGGGGATTTCAGCGCCTAATCAACTGACTTAAATACTCAACAACAGCCCACTAAGACTTCGCGAGATATACAACAAATGACAGTAAAGATCGGTTTATTTTACGGGAGTACTACTTGCTATACCGAAATGGCGGGTGAGAAGATCCGTGACGAGATAAATTCTAAATTTGGTGACGACACAGTAAGCCTGCATGATGTTGCTTTGGATCCGGTACAGCGGATGACCGAATATAAATATTTAATTCTTGGTATTCCAACGTGGGATTTTGGTGAATTACAAGAAGACTGGGATTCAAACTGGGATGCAATTGATACACTCGACCTCTCTGGAATAAAAGTTGCGGTTTACGGGTTAGGTGATCAAGTGGGTTACCCAGAGTGGTTTCAAGACGCCCTCGGATATCTTTCGGCTAAAACTATCGTTCAAGGTGCAACTGCAGTAGGAGCCTGGCCTAATCAAGGTTTCGACTTTACGGGATCCAAAGCATTGAATGCCGAGAAGACAATGTTTGTTGGGTTGCCATTAGACGATGAAAACCAGCGGGATTTAGCCGATATTTACATTTCAAAATGGTGTGACCAAATTATGTGCGAGTTTGGCTTAAAGTAGTGGAACTTTCAGCGGCAAACATCGAATGGCGGCAAGGGGTTCCCTATTCCCTAGACTATGAAGACTTCTATTGGTGTCCGTCCAACGGACTTAAAAAAAGTGACTATGTATTTTTACAACAAAACAACTTACCGTTACGCTGGAAAAAACTGAGTACCAATGACCACTCGTTTAGCATTGCCGAGATGGGGTTTGGCGCCGGACTTAACTTCCTTAACTGTTGTGAGCTTTGGCTAAAAACTGCGCCAAGTCATTGCACGTTGAATTATTTTTCGGCGGAATCATCACCTTTGACTAAGGCAGATTTAGAGAAAGCCCTTTGTCAGTGGCCATCCATAAGTGCTCACAGCCAACAGCTTATTGAACATTATCCTCCTACAGTCAGGGGCTTTCATAATATCGAACTATATGGAGGCCGTATCACTCTGTGTCTTATGCTCGGTGATGCTCAATTAATGTTCAGTGAGCTTGGCGAAAGTATCGATCAAAAAAACGCTTTTTATAACAGAAAAGCTATAGATGCCTGGTTTATTGATGGCTTTTCTCCCGAAAAAAACCCCGCGATGTGGGGGAGCGATTTATGTAAAACTATTGCTAACTTGTCATCAACCGAAACAACGTTAACTGCCTGTAGCAACCTAACGCAAGTAGTAAAAAGTTTCGTTGCATCGGGATTTAGCGTCGCTTATGACGATAAGCTTACCCGTAGATATCAAATGATTAGCGCTACATTTAAAGCTCACAACGCTGCTTCCAAAGACTTTGAGCATAGTGCCCGCGGCGCTAACCAGTGGCACCTTAATCATGCGCCAAACCGGCCCTTGAGCCAGCAACCGAGCGTCACCATCATCGGCGCTGGAATTGCCGGCTGCACGACTGCCGCGGCTCTGTCCAAACGTGGTTATAAGGTGACCGTGATTGATCGGCATGACACAGCTGGGCAGGAAGCTTCTGGGAACCAGCAAGCTATTATTTATCCCAAACTATCTGTGCGAGATAACCCTCTGCCACGGATTAATCTCGCGGCCATAACACTCGCTAGTCGATACTATAAAGAGTTTTGGGCCCGCGGCTTGGGTCAACAGTGCGGTGTATTAGTTATTCCCGAAGATGAGAATCAACGCTACCAATTTGAGCAACTTGGTGCGCATTTTCAGCATCAAAAAGCGCTGGTGAGACTTGTCGATAACCCAGAGATGCTTGATATCGCCGGCATAGCGTTAGATTCCTCAAAAGGTCTGTACTTTTCTGAGCTTGGGTGGCTTCCGCCCGCAAGGGTTTGCCAACAACTTCTCAAGACTCATAATATCTCCATCATAAAAGGCGATGTAGCCCGTCTCTTTAGAAATTCAGTATCGGGACACTGGGAACTATTTGACCGGCAAGAACAGCAGTTAATGCACTCCGACATAGTAGTTATTGCCAATGCCTATGACTGTGAAAAATTGGAGCAAACAGAATTTTTAGGCATTACCAAACTGCGCGGTCAAGTCACCGAATTACCCATTACTAGCGATAGCCTCGCCCTAAAAACAGTCATCTGTGGTGAAGGCTACATAGCGCCGCCCAACCAAGGCAGCCATGGGTGTGGAGCGACTTACAATAAAACTATTGATAGCAAGGAACTCAGAATTCAAGACCATCAAACTAACCTTGATCAAATAGCGAAAACGGATCAAGGCATCCGAAGAGCACTAGGCACTGTTAAATTGGATGAACTTGATGGTCGAGCCAATTTTCGCTGCACCACAAGAGATTATTTACCGATTGTTGGGCCAGTTCCAGATGTCTCCACCATGCTTGAGACCTATGGGTTTTTACGTTTTGATGCGCGGAAAGATTCTCCTGCGATGGGCACTTATCATCCAAATCTCTATGTTAATTGTGGGATGGGTTCTCGCGGATTAGGCTACGCTCCTTTGACAGCTGAGATCCTTGCGGCGGAAATTCATCGGCAACTAGGGCCTTTAGAGAGAGAATTACGTCAAGCAATGCATCCATCAAGATTTTTAATACGTGATCTAAAGAAGAAGCGTATTTAAATCAGGGATATGTCTCTGAAAATCTACTTCGAGGTTAGTAGGGCTAGATGCGGGCGTATTTAATAACCTCTTACAACACAGAAGCTTTCGCCGCAGCACCTGACTGGTTTATATAATTATGCCTCGCAGCTCAATTGATCCCGGAAAAACCTACCGACAATTTTGACAGCCGCGAAGACTGAGCAACTGATGCGCGACAAGGGATTCACACTACCACCGGAAAATAAAAGCAGCTCTTTTCAGTAGACATCAGTCTTGATTAAATTGAGTCTCCAGGCCTAGCAGCAGTCCTCGCTTACAGCTTTTATTACTACCAGCGAGGTCACCAATCTCCTCCAAAACCTCAGATAGCTTCAAGAAAAGATAAGGACTAGGTTGAAGGGCCACTGCACTAGAAAAATAATCCTTAGCTTTTCCCCAGAACTTGGCTTGGCAACAAATATTGCCAAGAGCAGTTAACAAAACGATGTCCTGCGGGTTTTTAATCAACCATTTTTCTGCCATCAAAAGCTGTTTCGCTGGTACTGAGCTTGAAGCCTCCCCCAAACGACGAACTAACTCTGTATTCCATTGGCTATTAAGACTCTTGACCAGCAACATGACTAATTTATCATCATTATTAACTAGCCGTAGCGCGTCGAAATAACCACACATGATATCGTGATTTTGCCGTAATCTCTTGGGGATTAATTCCCATAAATCGCCAACCTGGTCCCTCTTTTCTTGATCAGTGAAATCAATATTTAATTGGAAACTACTCAATAAATTTACATATACATCTATTTCAAGCGCCTCCAAATCCGTTGAGTTAAGCGCATTAAATCGACGTAAATCAGCAAGTATTTTCTGTAAAGATGACCAATCCTCAGTTAAATAATAAAGATCTGCTAATAGACGCAGAACACCGCGATCATTAGGCTTTTTTTCTGCAATTGGCAGCAAGAACTGAAGTGCCTGAGTGAATTGCTCTTCGCCCAGTAATATCTCGGCAAAAGCCTTATCGGCTAATAGTTTAGCGCGGGGTTGAGTCTCTCTAAGGCGCTCTAACAAATTATGAGCATCATCTATCTGATGATTTTCGGCAGCTGCACGCGCTGCAAATAATAGATTCACGTCAGGCATTGATGATTGGGCAGCAGAATCCGCCAATAATTCACTCGCTTTTCCCCAGTCATTATCGGCAAAAAGAATAAGTCCTTGAGCTGTTTTATTAAGGTGTCTAGCTCTATTTCTTGTCGACCACCAATGCCGAAAACCACCGACTTGCGACAGCCACTTGAATACTAAAATCAACCAGATAAAAACGCCTGTAGAGAGCAGATATAAAATCAAACCAACCCAAGCAGTCATTTCAACAGTAAAGTCGTTAATACTGAGTAATAAATATCCACTGTCACGCTGCATTAACCAAACACTTGAGGCGCCAAAAAGTAGCGCAATAACCGAAATAACGAGTAACTTTCTCATGGCTAATCCACGGCCTCTATTTTCACTACCTCTGTAGTTTCTTCAACCAGGTTACTTTTCCGAACAATCATAAATGCCTCAAGCGCATTAACAGATCCGTCAATCATCGGCAGTTCTTGGACGACCTGTTCTGTACTGAGGCTTATCAAGCGGTCTTTTATTACCTCAACCGAACTGTTCATTTGGAAATATTGCGTTAGCCATTGCCCCGCGCGCTTAAGACTGAGGTCATAGATGCTCTGTTGCTCACGTAATGCCGCATTTGCGGCCTGCTGGAGCAGAAGCCTTAAGTTGTTGCGGACAACACTCTCCTCGCTGGAAGAAAGAACTCGCTCAATCGGTTTAAGGCGCTGCTTAACTTGAACAAGTTGACCCAAAGATTGAGCAAATTCATCGACCAAAGAAGACCA
>DCBC01000149.1:5685-7703 GCA_002313335.1 Porticoccaceae bacterium UBA1117 | reverse complement strand
CCTCCGGGTGCACCATTTATAAACTTCAAAAGCGCTACAACCCTTTTTAGATCTCGTTTCTTACTAGGCGCAATAAACAGATGGAACCTCAAAGCCCTTCCGGACTCATATTAAAAAATCAGCACTAGTGAAATCACTATCATCCAAATTCTAAAAAAAATATTTATACCTTCAAAAAGTTCAACAACCAAGATCAATAACTCTCTGCTGGATTTCGCCGCGTTTGAGTATAATTTCTTATTCCAGCTTCTTCTGCATGCCGTTAAATTTGATAATTGCATCGCGTCCAGAACTCCTAGAACCTTCAATAAGTAGCCCTCTCTTATACGCTTCATTCCGCTTCTTACTTATCTGTTGTGGGTTGGTGTTCTTCGCTAAAAGAGTATCCCAATCGTGAAGTAATTGATTAGTAGCTTCACAATCTACATCTATCTTACTAGTGCTATTTTGTTGTTTATGCTCAGATTCCTGGGCTACTTTGGTGTCCAGAGTGACTTTCTCGAATACTCGCTGGGCATCCAGTTCTGCGCGCTGGGCGTCCAGTTTTGTTTTTTTCGCTTGTCTAAAGCTTTGCTCATCTAATACTATTTGCCTGGCTTGCTGTTGACGTCTAGCAAGCGTACGCGCCTTGATCTCTTTTACGAATTCCGAGGGACCTTGGGGCTTTTCTTTTATCGAACGCACCTTGAGGACAACTGATTCATCTGCATCAACAGGAGAACCGATATCAGTCGCAAAAGCACCTGAAGACAAAAACACAGCTATTAATAGTGATAATTTCATATTCCCTGACCCTGACAACAAAACTTAGTCTATGCAAATTTAATTTACAACACTACTAACGAAAGATGCCCTCACAGCGAAAGGTTTTGCTTTATCGTTGGACACTGAGCAGGCATTTCAAAATAACGAAATACGGTACTGGATATAAGACGATGAGGTATAAACTACGTTGGCACTAACTGCGCCATTTATTAAGGAGTCACCGGTTAATCCAAACATTCCTCTGAGTAATAATAAACCGTCAGTTAAGGCGTCTAGCTTTCCGTCTCCGTCGACATCTAAAGCAACAAAAGACACTTGATTTACCGTTAATTCAAGCTGATTCTCTTCAGCTGGAGTTGTGTTTGAAAGCACGGCCACCAAAACTAAAGAGAGAGCCACCGCTAAGGATAGCATTTTGTATACAATAATCATTTAGTCTTTCGTTATAAATTTACTGACGACAGCAAAATACCATGAACATTTCAGGAAACCGTCAAGCTGAAACTAAAGATGTCTACTGATGAAGTCATATTAATCGTCTGCATGCTCAGGCATTAGTTCATCAAGTAACGCTTCTATTTCCTCTGGAGTAGTCTTTGTAGCGTCTGTTGAGATAAGATTCTCTAACCTGTAATCTATACTAGTTTGCAACATTGCAACGATACTCTTTTTCTAACAAGGATTATTTTATGAAAATATTAGCGTTTACTGTATTACTATTGTCCATCAGTTCGTTTTCGTTTGCTGGCCACCATGAAAACTCGAGTGAATCAGAAGTCCTAAAAGCTTTATCAGCCTATATGGATGCCCGAAATAGTCGAGACTTTCAAGCTGTTATTGCCATGTCTAGTAAAACTGGAACCTTAGATACAAACTCTGATGGTAGTTTCCATAAACCACTCAACCAGCAGACTATGTCTGGCTGGAAGAAAAGTGGTGAAGCTATGACTCAGTACTTTTATCCCGAAGCGACTGCAATTTCTGATGATGTCGTGCATGTACGTTTTTATTCAGAAGGGATGGTAGGTTCGAAGGAAAAAATGAGTGACTACAGAACACGAGTTACCATGAACTGGATAAAAGAAGATGGCAGCTGGGTCATCAAAAGTGCTCATTATTCTCCAGCAAGCTATGGTGGCGTCCACAAGACGCAAGCCTCAGACTTTGAGGATTAGTCGCAAAATCATGGCACGATCTAAAAACCCTTGGCCTTTGCCAAGGGTTTTTAATCAACACAAACACTGCTATGTAAC
>DCBC01000149.1:764-5269 GCA_002313335.1 Porticoccaceae bacterium UBA1117 | reverse complement strand
ACGTACCAGTGGGCGACGTTATCATAGAAGCTTTCGACCAGAACACGCTCATTAAGCCCATGAGAGAAACTATCACTATTCTTTCCATAGCTACCATTCACGCCATAGCTTGGGATGCCAGCGGCTCTGAAATGCATGCCGTCAGTACCTCCTGATGACATACTAGGGATAATTTCTAATCCCGGATACTTAATATCAATCGCCTTCTGCACTGCCGCTATCACATCTTGCCGCAAGGGCGAAGCGTCCGTCTCGGTTGGCTGATCCAGCAGCACAAATTCAATGGCGGAATTGTCAATCACATGCTTGAGCTGACTCAAGGTTTTATTCACCCCGGCACCTGGGAATATTCGGCAATTAATCGTAGCAGTAGCGGATTGGGGTAAGGCATTTTCAGCGTGCCCTGCTCGCAGCATTGTTGCTACACAGGTAGTTCCTAGCGTACCAACATAACTACTATTTGCTCGCAGTATACTAATGGCCGCCGCATCTTCAGGGTCTTCAGCGAAACGGCTCATTGCCTTGCCAAGTTCACCTTGAGTTTTAGCACCAGTACCTTTGAAATAGGCCAGAGTTAAATCGTTATAACTCACAGGAAAGGTATATTCTTGAATTCTTGTCAAAGCACTGGCTAATTCATAGATAGCATTGTCTTTTCTGGGGCGACTGCTATGACCGCCGGGATTACGAATGATCATATCCCAGGTCACATATGTTTTTTCCGCTGCCTGCATTCCAAAACTGGCAGGACGACCACCAGCCTCAGGTATAGTCGCACCCCCAGCATCCGCGTTAAGGACGAACTCACTGTCGGTCAAATGACGATATTCATTCACCAGCGCTTTAGTACTTGCCATACTGGTTTCTTCATCGCCAGAAAACGCAATAATCAAATCGCGACCTGGTACCCATCCTTCTGCTTTTAATCGCAAGAACCCGACTGTGACCGCTGTCATACCAAGCTTGTCATCAACCGTACCACGCCCAAAGTAATAACCATTTTCTTCAACTAACGTGTAGGGGTCACGTTCCCAATCCTCACGTAGAGCATCGACAACATCCATATGTGCCGAAATACTAATTGGCTTTTTACCCAGCGAACCATCACCACGATAACGCACCACAAGCGCTGCCGTATCACCAATTTCCAGAACATGGATATCTTTTTTCGGAAAACCACCCTTTTCAAACTCTGATGCCAAATATCTTGCTAATTTGGGTACTTGGTAGTGGCCCTGAGCAGTTCGCATCTCAACAGACGTTTTATAAATCTCAAATGCCTTTTCCCCAAATGGCATATTTTTGCCTGCGGCATAAGCGGGAATTGTTGCAGCTAAGATCAGTGTAATAATGCAAAACTTAAACAGTGTACTAAACATCATATATCCTCATTTTTATTACCCGTTGGACCCGGTCAGCTAGGAACCTTACTATAAATCTCTTAACTACGGATAAAACTATGATTAATATTTCTATAAGTCGCCAAACCGAACTAAGATAGAGTACTTGATTGCTATTAGAGGATGAATTTTGAAACAGCTATTGTTAGCATTACTACTAATGCTTAATCTGCCATTTTTGGCGGCCGACCAAGGGAATAAAACATTGATTATAGACGTGAGAACAGCCGCTGAATGGGATCAGGGACACTTGCAAAATGCCCAACATATCGAGTGGCAGGACATTGGTGAAAAGATAACCAGCGTAACCTCTAACAAAGATGAAACCATCTATGTTTACTGTCGTACTGGCAATCGTTCTGGCAAAGCTAAGGAAATCTTAGATCAACTTGGATACAGCCACGTCATCAATGCTGGTGGAGTTAATGAGGCTCAGGCTTTTATCGACGCATCAGAATCTACTGCTACTAAATAAACCTAGGTTATGCCCTAACCTGACTACCCACTTTTTGCTAGTGACTGGTCTATGTCGGCTAGAAGATCTTCTAGTGTTTCCATTCCCACTGACAGTCGGACAAGGCCATCGACAATGCCTATCTCATTTCTAATGGCCGCAGGTACCGATGCGTGAGTCATAATAGCTGGATGTTCAATTAGGCTCTCAACACCGCCCAAGCTTTCTGCTAAGGCAAACAGGTGGGTGTTCTCAAGAAATTTTGTCGCACTGGTTAAGCCACCCTTGAGGACAACGCTAATCATGCCCCCAAAGCCGTTCATTTGGTGTTTTGCTAGGCTATGCTGTGGATGACTTTCAAGACCCGGATAATAGACCTTTTCAATAGCCTCATGCTGTTCTAAAAATTTGGCAACTTGCATCGCGCTGTCGCAGTGCCGCTCCATCCTTACGGCAAGGGTTTTCAAACTTCTGAGCACCAAAAAGCTATCAAAGGGACTCATAATTGAACCGATCGCATTGGATAGATAAAACATTTGATCAACAAGATCCTGTCTTTCCTGAGCACAGACAACAATGCCACCCACTACGTCTGAGTGGCCATTCAAATACTTAGTTGCTGAATGCACAACCAAATCAAAGCCATAATCAAGAGGCTTTTGGACATAGGGTGAACAGAAAGTATTGTCACACACGGCAATGAGATTGTGCTTTTTAGCAAAAGCAGCAACGGCCTGTAAGTCAACTAACTTGAGTAGTGGATTAGTCGGTGACTCCACCCAAATCATTTTTGTGTTTTCTTGCAGAGATGACTCAAGGTTGTCCAAATCACTCAAATTAGCAAAGGTAAAATCGAGCCCTGCAGAACGCTTCCTGACATTTTCAAATAACCGATATGTGCCTCCGTAGAGGTCATCCATCGCGATCACATGGTCACCAGAATCAAGTATCTCTAGCACTGTTGCGGTGGCTGCCATGCCAGATGCAAAAGCATATCCTGAGGAGCCATTCTCTAGCGCGGCAATACAATCTTCTAATGCCTTTCTGGTCGGGTTATGGCTTCTAGAATACTCATACCCCTTGTGTACCCCAGGGCTTTGCTGAACATACGTAGAACTAGCAAAGATCGGCGTCATAATTGCGCCGGTGGTTGGGTCAGGTTGCTGTCCAGCGTGAATAGCTTTGGTTTCAAACCCCTGCGGATTATTACTGTCGTTCATAGTGATATTTATTCCTGGTTAGTCTTGACTAATCTTCGTTCGATAATGGTTGATCAGGTCTACTTTGGTAACGAACCCAATAAAGCGATTATCCTTGTAGATAATAGCCACCTTACCCTGAGTCAGAATCTCCATTAATGCCTCCTCTGAGGCATCTGCGGGCAAAATATCCAGATCAGTGACCATAAATTCTTCGACCATCCTATGAAAGGCCTCTTTACTCTTACTGACATTAAATAGTAGGTCTTCTTCATCTAGCACACCAACCAGTTCACCGTCATCAATCACTGGAATCTGTGAAATATCGGAGGAACGCATCCGTTTATAGGCTGTCATCAATGTATCAGTGCGCGCTACACTGATCATGTCGCCGTTATCAGCACGGCAATTAACCAAATCGGTTAAATCCCCCGCTGAAGTTGTGTCAATTAGCTGGTTATCTAGCAACCATGATTTATTGAATGCTTTGGAGAGATACTTGTTACCTGTGTCACAAATAAAGGTCACCACTCGCTTGGGTGAAGTCTGCTTTTGACACCATTTAACCGCGCCTGCTACTAAGGTACCCGTGGAAGAGCCCCCTAAGATACCCTCTTCTTTAATGAGTACCTGGAGTGTTTGAAATGCTTCTTTATCACTTACCACCTCTGCGTCGTGCAGCAAGGCAACGTTTAGGTTGTCGGGTATAAAATCTTCACCAACCCCCTCAACTAACCATGAACCACCCTCATAAGAAAACGACCCTTTAAGCACAGCATCAGCAACAATAGACCCTTCAGGATCGGCTACCACCATCTGTATGCTTGGATCTTTCTCTCTAAAGAACTCTGCCATACCTGTTATTGTGCCTCCGGACCCAACCCCTGCTACCACGGCATCAAGTTCACCACCCATCTGTGCCCATATTTCAGGACCGGTGGTAGTTCTGTGAATCATTGGATTAGCAGGATTAGAAAACTGATTAGCAAGAAAGCTACCGGGTGTTTCGGCAAGAATTTTTCGCGCCAAATCTTGATAATATTCGGGGTGCCCCTCTGGCACATCTGAGCGTGTTAAAACAATCTCAGCCCCTAAACCTTCCAAATGAAGGATTTTTTCTCGGCTCATTTTATCGGGTATAACTAAAATGATCTTATATCCTTTAATGGCGGCGACTAATGCCAGACCAATACCGGTGTTACCGGCAGTCGCCTCAATAATAGTACCACCCGGTTGTAGCTCACCCGATTTCTCAGCGGCTTCAATAATAGCTAACCCGACTCGATCTTTAATCGACCCTCCCGGGTTATGCGATTCGAGCTTAACAAACAGCTCGCAAACCCCTGTGTCAAATGCGTTGATCTTGAGCATTGGGGTATTGCCAATTAATGATAAAAGCGATGTATTGATTGTCATAGATTTCCGTTATCTAGAGAGCGAATGCCATTTTTT
>DCBC01000149.1:0-372 GCA_002313335.1 Porticoccaceae bacterium UBA1117 | reverse complement strand
GCAGAAAGCGCAAAACGTTATAACTTATGCTAAAGATCTATTTCTGTCGCTTTTTCATAGGGCCACGTCAAGTGCACTAGATTGATCCAAACTATAATCACAAGAACAGCGTAACGCAGCTAATAATTAAAGGATTAAAACTGCCATAATGCCAGCTGACGGTATAAAAGATCTCACAATTAGCTCTTCAATTTTTTAAGCCGCTTTTTTAATTTTTTTACTTGGCTTTTCAGGTTGTCATCTACATATTGGTTATCTATTTTTGTAAGATAGTCTTTTGCTTTATCCCATTCGCCATTATGAATATAAAGTTCAGCTAATCGACACTTTACCCACTGGGCTTGGGGTCCTTGTTCATCCAATAAAGATAGG
>DCBC01000050.1 GCA_002313335.1 Porticoccaceae bacterium UBA1117 | reverse complement strand
GACCGCCAAAACCAGCGATGACCACGAAATCAAATAAGGCCGGTGTACCCGATCCGAAAAGTATTGAGAGTGTAATACCCACCCAAAAACATCCCAGCATAATACTAAACATGAGCCACACTGATTGCTCAATTTGGTTAGCTGTTGAATGAAAACTTGGTTTTTGTTTAAGGGTTCGACTTAATATCGCGCTCGCAACGCCGCCGATTATTGAGAAAAACACCCATAGAAAGCCGAGGTGCCATATTTCAAACGGTAGTTTCCCGGTGATAATGCCCCAGTGAGTTCCTAGGGTCGCGGTTAGCAATAGACCCCACATAAAACCTATGGGGCCGCCAACTAAAGGAGCCTCCTGCCCAGCCTTGGCTAAGTCAGTTGCATAGTTAAGATTATCAATTGCTTGTTGAGATGGCATAATACTTCCTTGTGATTTAATAGAAAACTAGTTTGTAATACAAACTAAAGTAAGTCAATGGTTGTTTTCTTATTCTGTATTAAAGTTTTTGCAGACGATGGCTTAAATCTGAATATTGCTTTCTATTAGACTGAAGCGCTCACGGTAGAGGTTATCTCTGGAAGTTCCCGTGTTGCCAAAAAAAAGCCCCGGAAAGCATTAACAGTGAGAGTGAGAGTGAGAGTGAGAGTGATAGAGATGAAAGCGTCTAAATAAGGTTAGTAGCAGGTCAATAGTTCTCAGGGCGCTTACCCTCAAAATTGGTGTAATACGCTCTGACGTAGGCGATGTCTTGCTCGTAATCTCCTGACCGGTCCAAGAAGGAATCTAGCACTATTCTTTTTTTGCTAAAGTCGAAGGCTCCAAGGAATACTTTACCGTCAACAGCGTCAGCTATCCTTAAAAACCCCGATTTAAGCCTTTCGGTCTTTGCTCTTGTTCCTTCTGGCGATATCACAATTAAAGAACCATTAAGTTGCGCCATGTTCTTTATTGCAACATCTGTAAGCCCAGAGCCGGGTTTTGTCTTGTCCACCGGGATTCCACCCATATAGGTTAAAAATCGTCCTAAAATAGGTTGTGTAAATAAACTGTGTTTACCGAAAAAGGTTATTTTTGCATCCAGTCCTAGTATGGCGGCAAAGCCAAAAACACCATCCCAGTTTGAGGTGTGAGGGCCTCCGATAATAATGATGTTTTGATTCTCGGTAACCGTAGGTAGGTAGCCCTCAACTTTCCAATTAAATACCCTTAAAAAGCATCGACCTATCCATTGGGTGAGCTTAGGTCTTGAGGCCCAATATTTTGAGGGAATCTGTGCTCTAGAGACTGACTTAGTAATATTTTCACTCACGATGGTTTTGGTGACCCCTTAGTAAGTAGAGCTAAAAAGCAATATCACCATTTTTTTGCTGGTGTCGGATTATATTAATGCTTTGGTCGAGACAGCAAGTAAGCTGCATATGCACCCAATAAACCTGCGACTGATACAATTAGATAATAAATTTTATACCCTAGTCCTCCCGGATAATTCTCTATTAATGATGCACTAAGTAGCGGGAGGTAAACTTCAGGAAAATAGCCAATCATGGAAATAATACCAATGGCTAATCCTTTAATTTTATTAGGGACATTACACCCGCCTAACGTTGCCCAATACAGCCCTCTAACACCATAAGTCAGTAATCCGATTAGTAGCACAACCGCAATCATTAGAAGGGCGGCAGAACTTGCCGGTACAAATGCCATTAGCGCCAACGCGCAGGAGGCCATTACCAAAAGTATTGATAGTACCTTTTCAGGGTTAGCCCAGTCGCCAATAAACCCAGCAGCAATGCCCCCAATGGGCCGCATCCATAGTTTGGCAACAGTGATATAGCCAACCATAACCGCGGTGAGACTGAAGTTTTGTTGTAAGTAGGCTGAGAAGGAATAGGTCGCATAAAACAACTGATAACCGCATACAATACAGATAGCGCATAGCCATATTTCACGACGACCAAGCACGTCCTTTAAGTCATCAAGGAACACACTCTTTGCGGTGTCCTCAGTAACAGCTGCTGACTCCTCTAGATCATCAAGCAGCCAGTAGACAAGAGGTGATACGACCAGTAGAACACCGACATAGAGATAAATAACTTGTTTTAGAGCAAGCTGAGTGGCGTTGGCATCTTGACTTAGAATATAGGCAAATAAGGCGATTGCCATGGTAGCTAATAGTGCTTCAATTAGACCGCGGCCGCCATCCAGAATGCCAAAGAACCTACCTTGCTGATCTTTATCGGCCAACATAGCCACCAACTTAATATGCGCAGACCAAAATGTTAGTCCTGTCGCGATACCCCACGCACCATAAATAATGAGTAATGAAGAATAAGAGGGCATGGTTGAAAACCATATTCCCAGTAAAGCGGTTGCAAGCAATGATAGTGAAAGTAGTTTTCGCGATGAGAACCTATCTGCTAGCCAACCACTTGGGATATAAGTCACCATAAAGATAATGCCCAGCATTGAGCTGCAATATCGCAACTGAGTTTGGGTAATGTTGAAAGACTCTAAGATTGAGATCTCAAAATTTTGACGAAGATAGAGTAGGGGATAAATGGCGCCAGCAGCGACGACGATCAGCGCAAGCTGGCTGTAACTACGAAAAGCAGAAGGACTAAGTGATAGCAAAATAACCTCTAAACAGGCAAAGGGCACTCAGTGTATCGTCGTTGTGGCTGAACACCAAATAGCCTTACTCTATTGTGAATATGAATGGTCTTATTATGCTGTTTTAGCAGATCTAAATGATAACTAGTTGCAATAAGATGCCTGCCCAGATAGCATTCATCTTTTTACTCTAAACGGACTTACTATGCATATGGCACACTATTCTTATCGCTCCACTGTTTTCATGATCTTTCTTTTATTATGCATTACCACGCCCAAGGTTGTTACCGTGGTTGAGGCTCATGAGATGAACGTCTTACCCCCAGAGTTTCGTCTTGCCTTTATGACCGGTCATGTCAAGGCAGGCTTGGCACTTTATCGTTTGGGTGAACTGGATATGGCAGCACCACATCTTCTCCACCCAGTATCTGAAACCCATAAGCAAGAACGCATGGGCCTAGAAAAATTTGGTTTTAATAGTGCTCCGTTTATACAGGTATCCGAAGCGTTAAAGTCTCAGCAAGCCGCGTCTGAAATAGAGCCTTTGTTACAACAAGCAGATGCCAATCTTTATGATGTATCACAGAAAATGGGTGGCAATCCAGCTGACATTATAAATTTCCTTCTTGACACCATTATTGATGAATATTCCATCGCCATTACCGGCGGTAAAATAACCGACCTAGGTGAGTATCAAGATGCCTACGGGTTTCAGCTTGTTGTTCAGTCTCAGGCCGCCGCGCTTTCTGACGATAAGCGTGATTCATTAGCACCTGCACTTGCCGACTTAGAGGCGTTGTGGCTAGACGGGCCTCTACCGGTACAAAACCCAACGTCAGTTAATGATATGGTAACCGCGGTGCAGACCATCGCCCAACAGCTGAATACCCAAAAGCCCGATTAGGGGACCATGACCAATCTTTTTTGCGGTCGTTAGTCAGGTCGTTTATGCTTGTTCTACATAATTATATAAGTGGAGAGCTAAGAATGATTTCAGAAAATCAACACCCAGTTAACTCGGGGTTTGGTGCAAAAAGTGAGCCTTCACAAGTAATGGCAAGTATTGATCTGAGTGGAAAAATCGCTGTTGTCACTGGGGGTTATTCAGGGATAGGCCTAGAGACAGTGCGTGCTCTTACTGACAGTGGTGCCCGCGTTTTAGTCCCGGCTAGACGAGTTGACGTGGCTCGGGAC
>DCBC01000112.1:12007-12610 GCA_002313335.1 Porticoccaceae bacterium UBA1117 | reverse complement strand
CATTGCTGGCTGGCGGTTACTGGCACTTTAGCCGCTGAGATGTTCTCTAAGATTTGCGGTGTCGATTTACGTACCCATAAGTTTGCTAATGGCGATATCGCCCAAACATCCGTTGCTAAAACTAATGCCGTAGTGATTCGTCATGATCTAGGAAGTACACCTACATTCTATATTTTAAGTGACATTAGTGGTGTCGAGTTTCTTTGGGACTGCCTGCTCGACGCAATGACTGAATATGACGGCCATCCTGTTGGAGTCAGCGCGTTGCAAGGACTTATAAAGGAACCTTAAGCGAGGTATCCATTGTTGATAAAGAATATAAAGCCTCACTTTTCTTAAATCACTTTTAAGCTACACTAGAGCCATGAAAAATAGCAACAACATAGAAATTAGTGCTCTACGTGTTTTCTCGGCAGTCAGCAACGCTGACAGTTTGACGCAAGCAGCCGAACGCTTGGGTATCACTCAGTCCGCTGTATCTCAAACTATTAAACAACTCGAACTCCAGACTGAAACACAGCTAGTGCTTACTAGAACTAGACCGATAAAATTAACGCCCAGCGGTCAAGTACTCAAAGGCTACGCAGACAACCTAATTAATGA
>DCBC01000112.1:0-11614 GCA_002313335.1 Porticoccaceae bacterium UBA1117 | reverse complement strand
ATGATTGATTCCTTTTGTGATATTGCCGGCCTTCAGTTCATTCAAAAAGTAAAGCCGTTTACCAGCCAGTTAGCATTACGAACTGGATTAGTATCCCCGTTAACGCAAGCTCTACTAGCCCGTGACCTTGATCTTTTAATTACCAGTGACCCGATAGATGAACATCCGGAGCTGCAGCGACTTGCCCTGCTAAGAGACCCAATTGTGATGATCGTACCTAACCAGTACGCTAGTGGCGGCAATGTAACATCGGCATGGTTGGCCGAGAATGTTCCGTTTGTGCACTATAACCGACAGTCTAGACTCGGTAGCCTAACGGATCTTATTGCTCGTCGATTGAATATAGAACTCAACGCTAGCTATGAGTTAGACAGTACACAAACACTTCTGCGGTTTGTGCAATCAGGACAAGGCTGGGCATTTACATCAGCGCTATGCTTGGTTCGATATCCAGAATTACTCGAAGGGACTCAGGTAATATCACTCACCAAAGGCGCCAATGCGCGCTATCTGACGCTGGTGTGCCGCAATAACGAACTCGGCGATTGGCCCGCTAAAATTGCTGATATCTGTCGCTCTATTTATGCAGATGATGTCGTTGGCCAAATGGTTGCCATTGCTCCTTGGCTAGACCAGCAAGCCTTCCCTATCACTGAAATGCCGGCCATTTAACACGCCCATGGATAGCTCAACGATAGACTCATTCCATAAAGCTCTTTTAGATCTCAAAGCACAACTTGAAGAACTCGAGTTCATCTCAAAAGATGCTATAAAACCTGTGGTACTAGATCAGTCTGCAGTTGGACGACTCTCTCGCATGGACGCTATGCAAGGTGCAGAAATGGCTCAAGAAGCATCCCGCCGGCGTAAATTGCAGTTGGCTAGAATCCCCTTAGCATTGGCTCGAATTGAATCCGGCGACTTTGGTCGTTGCTTAGAATGTGATGAGCTCATCGTCATCGGCAGATTGCGTATTGACCCGACATACAGCTGCTGTGTCAAATGCGCGTTTGAATCCATCTGAAATAAAAATCTTTCTACATTCACCAATCACACCTAAACAATATGATTCGTATCGTTTTTGATATAAAATACCGCGAGTGTAACTGCGCGCAAGTTGTCGTATCTCAATGGGATCACGCCCGGTAGGTACGTCACTAGACATTGAAATATTGAGGTTATTATGTCATCGAAAATAGTTCTGCCACGTATTTTACAAATCGGTGCAGGAGCCAGCAAAGAAGTCGGTAACATACTGAAGAGTATGGGTCTGTATCGACCGCTAATTGTCACTGATAAAATAATGGTTCAGCTTGGCTATATCGAACGTATTATTGAATGTATGACTGATGAGGCCATAAGAGTAGACATCTTTGATGATACTGTGCCTGAGCCAACAGTTAGCTCAATTCAAGCGGGCGTCGAGAAGGTTCGTGGTGGCAATTATGATTGTATTATTGCTCTTGGTGGTGGTAGCCCAATAGATAGTGCCAAGGCTATTGCCGTATTGGGGAAATATGGTGGTCAGATGCGAGATTACAAGTTCCCACGTATTGTTGATGAACCAGGTTTACCGATTATTGCCATCCCCACTACCGCAGGAACCGGCTCTGAAGTAACCAAAGTGACCGTAATCACGGACGAAACTACTGATGAAAAGATGATGTGCATGGGTATTGGTTTTATGCCTATTGTGGCGCTGGTAGACTATGAGCTTTCACTGAGTGTGCCAGCGCGCACAACAGCAGACACAGGAATTGATGCCCTGACTCATGCTATTGAGGCCTATGTTAGTAAAAAGGCTAGTGTCTATACGGACACCCAAGCGATTGCGGCAATGAAATTACTTGGGCCAAATCTTAGGAAGGTATATCACGATGGGAGCGATAAACAGGCACGCGAAAAAATGATGCTTGGGTCGACCTTAGCCGGTGCCGCATTTTCTAATGCGTCTGTGGCACTAGTGCATGGTATGAGCAGACCCATAGGTGCGTCCTATCATGTCCCTCATGGTCTTTCTAACGCAATGCTATTACCTACGGTAACTGAGTACTCAATCCCCGCAGCAGCAGAGCGCTATGCCGACTGTGCGCGTGCGATTGGGGTTTCCGATCAGAACGACAGCACTGACATAGCGACGACTAAGTTAATGAATGAGCTACGTGCGCTTAACGAAGAGCTGCAAGTTCCCTCACCAGAGGACTTTGGTATAGAGCGAGAGCATTTCTTTGGTAATCTTCAAACCATGGCAGATCAAGCAATGGCATCAGGTTCTCCGGCAAATAATCCAAGAGTCCCCGATGCTGATGACATTATTCAGCTTTACAAAAAACTTTGGTAACCCAACATCTTTATCATTAAAATTTAATTATTCTTGACCAAAAGGAAAGACATCATGATCACTGTAGGACACCTAATTAATGGCCAGACTAGCCCTGATGGCGGCCGAACTCAAGACGTTTATAACCCATCTACTGGCGAGGTCAGCAAGCAAGTTGCACTGGCATCTAAAGCTACTGTTGAGCAAGCAATTGCTGTGGCTGAGGCAGCCTATCCGGCTTGGCGCAATACGCCGGCTATTAAGCGCGCACGAGTGATGTTTAAGTTTAAAGATTTACTCGAGCAAAATGCGGACAAGATCTGTGCATTGATTGGTGAGGAACACGGAAAGATTTCCCATGATGCCGCCGGTGAATTGCAACGGGGCATCGAAAATGTGGAATATGCGTGTTGTGCCCCAGAACTACTTAAAGGTGAACACAGTAAGAATGTAGCCCCCAATATTGACTCCTGGAGTGAATTCCAGCCTTTGGGTGTAGTTGCTGGAATTACCCCGTTTAATTTCCCAGCGATGGTGCCACTGTGGATGTATCCCATGGCTATTGTCTGTGGAAACTGCTTTATTCTCAAGCCTTCGGAGCGTGATCCAAGTTCAACATTATTTATTGCAGAGCTTCTTAAAGAAGCTGGCTTGCCTGACGGTGTTATGAGCGTAATTAACGGTGATAAAGAGGCGGTAGATACACTTTTGACAGATGAGCGTGTCAAAGCTGTGAGCTTTGTGGGTTCCACACCTATTGCTGAATATATCTACAGTACAGCCAGCGCACACGGCAAACGCTGCCAAGCACTAGGTGGAGCAAAAAATCACGCTATCATCATGCCTGATGCTGATATGGACAATGCCGTTGCCCAATTATTGGGCGCCGCCTTTGGTTCTTCTGGCGAACGCTGCATGGCCCTATCAGTCGCTGTCGCCGTGGGTGATGCCGCAGCCGATCAATTGGTCAGCAAAATGAGTGCAGCGATGAAAGGTCTTAAAATTGGACCCTGCCACGATGCCGATAACGATTTTGGTCCTGTGATTACTCGCCAGCACCAGCAAAAGGTATTTGGTTACATAGACAGTGCAGAGCAAGACGGCGCTGAGATTGTCGTTGATGGCCGTAACCCAACCGTTGTTGGCCATGAGGATGGTTTCTATGTTGGGGGCACACTGATCGATAGAGTCACACCACAGATGGACAGCTATAATGCTGAAATTTTTGGCCCAGTACTGCAAGTTGTCCGGGTAGATACTATGCAGCAAGCCATGGATCTAATTGATGCGCATGAGTATGGTAACGGAACCTGCATATTTACACGCGACGGTGAAGCTGCACGCTACTTCTCAGATCATATTCAAGTAGGCATGGTTGGTATTAACATTCCATTACCCGTTCCTGTTGCATATCATAGCTTTGGTGGTTGGAAACGTTCTTTATTTGGTGATTTACATGCTTATGGCCCAGATGGTGTACGCTTCTATACTAAGCGTAAAACAATCACTCAGCGCTGGCCATCAGCAGGTGTTCGCGAAGGTGCTCAATTCTCCATGCCTACCATGAGCTAATGTGGAAAATCCAATGACCACCAATGGCAAAGAGAGAGGATCAGCAATTGCTAGAGCAATGGCAATTATTGAAGCTGTGTCCAAGGCTGAGCGACCGCTGTCGCCAGCCGATCTTTGCCACCAGTTAGATATTCCTAAACCAAGTGTTCACCGGTTGATTAGCCAGTTGGAAGGCGACGGTTATTTGCAAACATCGATGCGCGGCCTGATAGTGCCAGGTGATCGACTACACGGCATGGCTCTGGGTATTCTTTATAGCAGCCGCTTCAAAGCTCTGAGGCAAGCGATATTACAAAAGTTAACTGATGAGATTGGCGAGACCTGTGGTATCGCCATTCCCAACGGTACAGAAATGATCTACTACGATCGAGTACAGACTGACTGGCCCTTGCAGATCCATTTACAGGTAGGCAGCCACACTCCGAGTTGGTGCACGGCCAGTGGTAAGTTGTATCTCAGTAGCATCACTAAAGATAGACGGCTACGTCTGATCAACAAACTACCGCTCAAACAGTACACGCGTAATACTATTACCGATGCGAATATCCTAGAAGAAGAGTTACAAGGGATTAAAAAAAGCGGTATTGGGACCGACAATGAGGAGTTCGTTGATGGGATGGTCGCCTGTGCAGTGCCGGTATATGATGCTAAAGGCAGATTATTTGCATGTCTCTTTACCCATGCACCAGTAATACGTAAAAGTCTTCATGAACTACTGCATTATGTGCCTGTACTTGCCAAAGCAGCCAAAGAGTTAAGTTGTCTTGTTGATGGAGCTGACGAGGATAGTAAAAACTCTGACTAGCGGGTTTGGATTAGCCCAATAGAGCTAATCACCTGCACCTGCACGCGAGTCATCAGTAGATTCAACCAGTACTCTAGCCACTAGCGTATCTAGCGTTTTCCAAAGAGTCTCATCTATTTCTATGCCATCTTCCACTGAATTTCTGTAACTATTTGCCATTTCAGTCTCAGAAAAGGTATCAACAAGAGTTCCAAACTCTAGCTCCGTCACATATTGCTCTTCAATAGCATCTAAATTTTTTCCACAAAAAATTCGTAGCGATTGTAAATCAACTACCTGCAGCATAGTAAAAGTCTGATACTCAGGAAGATATGCACCTGGTTTCACAGATACTTTGACGCAATAATCAAGCTGCCGCCAATATGCAATGAATGCCAGATTGCGCTGCGCCGCTTTAATCAGTCTTTGCACGATGAATGTTCGGTTATAGCAATTGATCAACTCTAGTCCGGCACACGAACCTTTCATCACCTTAGATCGGATTAGATCAACAGCTTCGCTACCGCACAATAAAACAGAGGTACCTTTCCCATCAAGTACAAAGTTATGGGTATCTTCTTGCACAAGATCTGCGTGAACAGGCGCAGTGGTATTCAGATAAGTTAAGACTGCTAGCAATCGGTCAAAGCCATAAAAACCATGTGTCTCTAACCAAACCACCATATCCGCAGCGTCGTAGTAATCGCCGGGCTGAAATCCCAGAGCCTCAAAGGCCTTCTTTAAAGAAGCCAGTAATTCATTCTTAGAGACTTTCATACTGCTTACTCAGAGATCGCAGTGGGTTTGACGGGAAACTGCCAGTCATCAGCAAAGACCTTGCCAAAATCACTAATCAGAGGAGCGCCCTGAAACATCGTATTACGCACCCATAGGCGCGAGCGTGGATCAAATTTACTGACCCCAAAAAATGATAATTTGCAACGTAGTAAGTGAATGGGAAGTACATCTGAATGCACAAGATTTTCACGAATATCGCCATACTGACTCTGAGCCATTGTTTGAATCCGAGCGACGATCCCACTAAAGGTAGGATTCTGGACTACAAAATGAGCCACATCTTGATTAGGACAAGTCTGGTTGTAGCCATACATCTGATCGTAACATTCGCGTACCCGACGACCTATCCCCAGAGGCATCTCTTTTTCCATCCCCATATCAATATTAGTCTGACCGAGACGCGGCTCCATTTTTTCTTGAGAGCGGTACCAAAATGCACCCATAGACTCATACTTGCTAAAATCGATAGCTAACGCCCAATCATACTTCTGTTCGATCACCTCTAACATCTCAGCAACCGACATTTCAGGGGTTACTTGATAAGATTCCTCCACCCACATATGTTCTTCAAAGCCATCAACCAGCTCAGGATAAAGTTCAATCAAAAGTGTATTGATAACTTCCTGCGTCTCTGTAAGCCAATTTTGTTCGGCATAATGCGTGAGAGATGCCCACACGTAGTGATTTTTTACCAACACTTCGCCCTGCTCATGTAACCATGCATGCAGTAACTGTAATTCTTCGCCTACCTGAATATTCGCCTTACTTTGTCGCTCATCAGCGGTGATAATTTCACTTAGATGTTGAATCACACGCTGAACAGATATGTCAAACCGCGAGAGCATCTCTTGATCAATGCCTGATTCACTCGCAGCAACGACGGTGGCCAACGCGGTTTCCCGCATTTCAATCCATTGATTAATCAATAGCGGGTGATTAATCAAAAATGGCGCCATACCCAAACCCGTAGAATTGCCAATACCTATGTAGCGCTTAATATCCTCATGCAGTGCCACTGCCTGTGTTGGTGAACGCTGGGACGCTAAATAGTCGGCTTGCTGGGTACTGAAGTGACGAAGCATGTAACAGGTAAACATCTCAGCGGCAAAGGGGCGAGCGAAATCTCGATGTTTTGTCCAGACCTTTTCCCAATCTGCCATACCCAACTTACCACTGCCATAAGCAGCGGTAGTCCGATAGAGATAGCCGACATCAGCGATCATATCTATGTCTGGCTGAGACCCTTGGGCCAACTCGTTAACCACATACTCAAAGAGTCGTGCACTACGATTGGCACGGGATAAAACCAGCACTCTTGAATCTACTCGGCCAGCTTCCTGCTTAGGTACATTGTTACGTAAAAAATCTAGTTGCTTTGTATCGACTGTCCCCTCACAAAGAGCCATCGTTAGATCCCACTGATCAGCAATAACTCGATCATTGCGACGTTCAGGATCCAAATAATGAGAGAACAAGACATAACTGAAGGTGCCGTACTTAGCCTCAATCTGATAGACCACAGTACCATACCCATGCTCGTCCAGATCAAACACTGGGCTACTGATTTGCCAGTTTTCTGCCACCATACGGCGTACTAATGTACGCATAAAACTGAGTCGAGATTGATGCAAACTACCCAGTCGACTCAACTGCATAACTTTATTGGCAGGACGCATCGGCAATGCTTTTGCATTGCTATGGTTACCAGCCTGTTGAAATGAGTTATGCATGATCTTTGGGTTACTCTATTAATCTATAAACAGAAATAAAATTAGCATTCTGACGGCGCTTTTACGCGTGAAAACCGGCCGAAGATCATCGCTAAAATAAAAGATATTTACCCTGAATGCGGTCAGGAGTCTATCAAATTTCCGGGGAATGATTTTTCAAAAAACGACAACCAGTTTTCACCCATCACCTTTGCGATATCATCATCGCTAAAACCTTGATTGGACAGCCCTCTGGCAATGGTATATAAATCCTTTGAGCCTGTGAACCATGAAGGTTGTTTTGGCCACGATGGTTTTTCTGCAGAGCCTTCGCCATGATCAACACCGGTCGTCCAGCGGCCACTTCGCATCCACTCCAACACGGTATAATCCCAATTCAAACACAGGTCTGAGCCAATCCCAATACGATCAATACCAATCATCTCAGCGGTTTGAGCCATCATTTGACAAAATTCTTCCAAGGTACAGTCAGAGCCATTTTTTAAATGAAATGGGTACATACTGAAACCAAGCATCCCCTCAGATTCACCAATAGCCCGAATGACTGTTTCTGACTTATTGCGCAATGCTTGATGAAAAAAAGTAGGATTGGCATGCGTAATGGCAATGGGACGTTCTGATATCTCAATCGCTTCTAAGGTCGATTTCTCGGCACTATGAGACATATCAATGACCATACCAACCCGATTCATCTCTTTTATTACCTGTCTGCCAAATCGAGTAATACCACCGTCTTGCTCCTCATAACAACCGGTCGCCAGAAAACTCTGATTGTTATAGGTCAGTTGCATAATTCGCACACCCAACTGATGTAGTATCTCAACCATCTTTACATCATCTTCAATCGGAGAGCAGTTTTGAAAGCCAAATATAATTCCGACCTTCCCTACTCGTTTCGCTTCCAGGATATCGGCAGCTTGCCGAACCGGCATAATTAGATCGGCATGATTAATAAAATGTCTGTTCCATGTGCCAATATTTTCTAAGGTCTCGCGGATATTTTCCCAATAGGCAATTGTTACATGAATCGTATGAACACCACTTTTTTGGGCTTCTTCGAACAGTTCGCGGTTCCAGTTAACATACTGAAGTCCGTCAATCATGAGCATATCGTTACGCATTTAAAACTCCCGTTTCATTCCCTTAGATGATATTAGTAAGGTTTGCTGTAATTAGTCTTTATGATCGTGTAAAAATCCCGGGCGTATTGTCCCTGCTCTCTTGGGCCGTAGCTTGATGCTTTACGGCCACCAAAAGGTACGTGGTAGTCAGTCCCTGCAGTAGGCAGATTCACCATCACACATCCAGACTTAGAGTGGCGTTTAAAATGGCCCGCATACTTTAAAGATGTAGTGATAATACCGGAGGTCAATCCAAAGTCAGAATCATTTGACGCCGCTAGCGCTTCGTCATAACTCTCTACTTTAATGACACATGCTATGGGACCAAAGACTTCTTCACGATTAATCTGCATTTGATTAGTCGTGTTTATGAACAATGCCGGTGACATAAAGTAGCCCTCAGTATCAAGGGATAAACGCTCACCCCCTTGAACTAATTGCGCACCCTCTTGCTTAGCAATCTCCATATACTTTAGATTTTGCTTGAGTTGCCGCTCATCCACTACAGCACCAATGTGAACACCGGGAGTCATTGAATTACCCACCACCAATTTATTCATGGCATCTGTCATTTTAGCGACGAATTCATCATGGATACCTGACTCAACAATAAGTCGAGACGATGCAGTACATTTTTGTCCGGTGCCAAAGTACGCTCCAGAGATAGCACATTGAATCGCCGTATCCATATCGGCATCATTTAAAACTACCAACGCATTCTTACTACCCATTTCAAGCTGCACACGAGCCATGTTATCAATGGCATTACGCGCAATATGACGACCCACCGCTACGGATCCTGTGAAGGTTACCGCCTGTATGTCTGCTGAGGTACAAAGTGTTTCTCCTACTTCACGTCCAGATCCCATAACGAGGTTAAATACGCCTGCAGGAAGGCCGCTACGACTAATTATTTCAGCCAATAACCAAGCGCTGCCGGGCACTAACTCTGCCGGCTTCAAAACCACTGCATTGCCGTAACATAGCGCAGGTGCAACTTTCCACGCGGCAACCGCCATTGGGAAATTCCAGGGCGTTACAATACCTACGACACCAAGAGGTTCACGGTGAACTTCTACATCAACACCTGGCCGGACAGACGCGGTATTTTCGCCCATTAATCGTAACGCTTCGGCACCGTAGTATTGGAAAAACTGACCTGAGCGACCTACCTCACCCACTCCCTCTGCCAGAGTTTTACCCTCTTCACGCGCCAAGACAGCGCCTATTTCTTCTTTACGAGCAATGAGTTCTCCCCCGATAAAATCTAGAATATTTTTTCGTTGCTCAAGACCGCTTTGTGACCAGCTATCAAATGCTGTATTCGCCGCTTTAATCGCATCTAGGCAATGTCCTGCATTGGCCTTAGCATAACGGCCGACTATGTCACTAGTGTCTGAAGGATTAATGTTACTAATTACCTCGTAACCATCAACCCATTCGCCATTAATATAGTTTCTATACACTTCACTGGTCATGTCTCTTCCTCAGAAATAAACGCTATTAGCTAATTAAAATACGTAGCAAGCCTATTAGTTTAGTACTTTTTAATAATAAATCTATTTACAAATTTATATACATTTATAAGAATTATTTATGAATATATGGCATAGTTGCCAGCCCAGGCTTTACGCTAAAAAGGCATTCTTACTTTTCATGAAATACTTAAACATTACACTGCGACATTTACGTACTTTTGTCATTGTTGCCCGTTATGGAAGCTTTAATAGAGCGGCTGAGGAGCTGTCTCGTACCCAGCCTGCCATCACTCTAGCGATTAAACAATTGGAAGAGTTTGTAGGCCTCAAGTTATTAGATCGGACGACTCGCCGAGTGGTACCTACTGCTGAGGGAGAAAACTTTATCCCTGTAGCTGAGCGACTTGTTAGAGATTTTGATACCGCTATCTCAGATCTTAAAGCTGCCGCCGAGCGGCGAATTGGTAATGTAAGTATAGCCATCGTCCCATCTGTCGCGACTCAGTTACTACCGCCAATTGTCAAAAAATTTGCCAACAACTACCCCGGGATAAATCTTCTGCTTAGTGATGATACTGCTAGGGCTGTCCAACAAAAGGTAGAGCGTAATGAGGTCGACTTTGGTATTGGTAGTATCTGGCAACCTAGTAGTCTACTCAAATACACGCCATTATTTGCCGACAAACTAGAACTTGTGTTCCATCGAGATCATTATTTATCGGAGAGTGAAGACCCTGTGTGCTGGGATGCCCTTCATGGGGAAACGTTTCTGGACTCTGGAATAACAAAGAGCATGCGTTCTCGTCAGGCGCTGGGTCAATCAAAGTTTGATTTTCCAAACATTACTACATTGTTAGCCATGCTCAGGTCTAACCTCGGTGTGAGCGTGTTACCGTCTCTCGCAATTCCTGTGGCTGACACAGAACTGAAGTCCAGAGAACTAGTCCCATCAGAGACACGTAACATTCACCTGATTACGCGTAACGATTGGACTCTGTCTCCAGCCGCGCAAGCCATGATTGAAACTATTATTAATGAAATACCCGCGCAAATAAGAGCGCTCGGACTGTCACCATCGCAAGACGCCGAGTCTGAATAAATCAAGCGTCTGAAAATCGCTATTTAGCGGTTTTGGTAAACTCAATACAGCTAGCATAAACAGATTCTTTAATAGCAATTCCATCGACCAGATGCTTTGCTCGGTTAGCATAGCGTCGATTGCCGGGGATATGTGCGCCCTCCATAGCCGCTAGACGGGCGATAAACTCTTCTGAGTGTTGTAACCAGTTATCGGCATCACCAAACTTATTAGGGTCTATGGCCAGCATAAACTCACCACCATTAGGTGGACCACCGTCATTATTGTCATTGACTTGGGCTTCATAGCTAAAATCCATCCCGGTAAGACCTGCTACCAATAATTCAATCATCATCGCTATAGTTGAACCCTTATGCCCGCCAAACGGCAGTAAAGCACCGCCGTCAATAATCTTTTTCGCGTCCGTAGTTAAATCACCGTCAGCGTCAACACCTGTGCCCATGGGCACAGGATGCCCATCACGCGCCGCAATCATTACTTCACCTCGAGCCATCGATGCCGATGCTTGGTCAAATACTAATGGAGGTTTATCACCTCTAGGCCAACCAAAGCACATAGGATTAGTGCCAAACAAAGGTTTCTTGGCGCCCGCAGGAACCACCGCAGGCTTATACGTGGTGAAGGCCATTGCGACTAAACCTGCCTCAGCAATCGGCTCTACTTCTACCCAAAGAGATGCAAAGTGATGGACATTCACCAATGCCATGGCCGC
>DCBC01000113.1:6361-10587 GCA_002313335.1 Porticoccaceae bacterium UBA1117 | reverse complement strand
GGTAATGAGCAATTTGACGCTCTTACCGACGGGTTATTAGTTCTTCGAAGCATGTTTGGTCTAAATGGTGAAGCTCTTATTAGTGGCGCGCTAGCAGGTGATGCTGTTTATGCTTCATCAGATCAAATTGAAGCTCGAATAGCCGCTTTGGGTTACAGGATTGACATAGACAATGATGGTCGTATTGACGCCCTTACCGATGGCCTACTCATTTTACGCTATTTATTTGGTTTAACTGGAGATGTGCTAACGGCTGGCGTTATCGCCGAGGATGCGCAGCGGACGGACTATAGGGAGATCGAAGAGTATCTTCAGCAGGTAACAACCTTAGGTACAAACCCTAGTGGGCCCGTATTTATTTCAGCTGGTACGTTTAATTTTGATGAAAACAAAGTGGATTTGTATATAGGAGACATAAACGTAAGTAACGCTACAGGGTTTTCTATTTCCGGCACAGACATAAAAATAACAGAGGGTGGAGGCTTAGTCTTTAAGTTATCGCCTAATTATGAAACGAAGAGCTCCTACACTGAAACTGTCACTGCTTATAATTCAGCCGGTAGTTCAACTCAAGAAATTACAATTACTATTAATGATCTTGACGAAGCACCCGTATTCAAGTCTTTAGCCAATTTTTATGTTTCTGAGCCTACAGCTGCAGCTGATGTAGCAATTTCAGTATCGGTCGCGGCAAATAATTCTGGTTCAGGTAATGTTTATGTTATTAATGGACAGCAAAAAAAATCGATAACTCTGGTTGCAGGGACGAAATATACTTTTAGTCACCCTACATACCATCCTCTAAAATTCTCGACCACTAGTGATGGAACCCATGGAGGCGGAGTAGAATATACGGCTGGTATTGATGCATCATCTAGCGGTTCGACTACTATAACCGCCGCATCGGACACCCCAACAACGCTATATTATTATTGTTCTGTCCATAGCGGGATGGGTGGGGCTGTTTCAATTCAGCTCAATCAGACAGATATTGGAATTTTAATAGCAACAGATGAAGATGGAGATGCTTTAAGTTTTTCGATTAGTGGGACTGACGCTGCGGCGATTAGCTTAGATGAATTATCCGGAGTGATGAAGTTCAACATCATTCCAAAGTTTACAACGAAAGATCAATATTCCTTTATTGCAGCTGTAAGCGATAGCCAAACAACCGTCAAAAAAATAATCTATATCGATATAGTTGCGTCTGATCAGATAAATATAACATGTGATCAGGAATACTATTCTCAGAAGCCTGATCCTGTAGCGAACGATTCGGCATATAGATATTACGAATACTCTTGGCAATCAAATCCACCATTATGTATAAATATTAGAGAGCCAGAGTTACTTGAGGATGACTGGGAAACTAAAGTGATAGACGGGTTAAGGTTCGCAAAAAATATGCTAGGAGCTCTCGTCCCAGTTAATATATTTTTGGTTGATCAGAAAAATGCATCGACAGAAACGTTAAGACAGATAGACCGAGAACTGTGCAAGATACGCGGTCAAGGTGGCGAAGAGTTGGAACGCTGTGTAGACACTTCGGACCCTTGGGGAAACAGATTTCCAGCAGCGGGTATAGGCCATAGTCATCTCCATAATGGTGCTGAACTCAATTATTTCAGAGATGTTTGGACTGATACGGGGGCTCCAATAAGAATCCTTATGCACGAGTACTATCATACTTATCAAAATTCAATGAAATTCTACTTTGAGGATCAAGAGCGATTTGGGATTAGAGTTAATTGGGAGGATGAGCCCGAGATATATTTATATGACGTAAAAGATTCTGTGGCAGTGTTTCCCGGCTGGCTTGAAGAGGGGGGAGCAGACTTTGCTGGCTGGGCGCTAACAGCAAAATTTGATCCGTCAATAGACATAGTCGCACAGATAATCGAGCATCTTCGTGAAGGACGAGCAGTAGTGAATACAGCCGCACTTAATGGAGACATTGTTTCGCTAAAAGATTATGAGTATGCAGGCTATCTATATGAGTCGTCTGACAATCCGAACAACGGACTAACAAGAAATTTTGGCTATGCCTATACGGGTGGGTTTATGGGGATGGTCTACCTCTGGTCATTGGATGATGCTAACTATAAAAAAATCATTGTTGATTACTACAGAATTTACGCGGAGAGGGATCAGGCTAATCCTGGGCAGGGATGGAAGATTGCATTTGAAGAGCTATTTGGAATGACAATGGAAAAGTTTTATGAAGACTTCGATGCCTTTATGCTTAAAAGTAGCGAGGAGCAAATAGCCATTATTAAGACCAAAGAGGAATGGGCGGCAGCATCCTTGGATTAACAATAATTTAGGTAGTTCTGCCAATGTTATAGTTGATTTTTTATTTTGATAAATAGGCATAGTATTAATTAGCGACTATTTTAACGCGATGTATAGAATTTTTTTCAGTAAATTCCAATACTCTATATAACGGCCTGTTGTAGCATACCTTTTAGATTTTTTTGAACTGGATTTCAAGATGGGTAGAGCGGACCAAAACCGTAAAGACTCTTGGGCTAAGACATCTGATGCTAAGGCAAGGGTATACAGGAAGTTCGAATTGAAGTTTTTGCATAAAGTAGACGTTTGTAATTTATTGGGCAAAAACAAAGGCGTTTTGTTCTGTACAATACAAACCGTAGTTATTATCCTATTTTTTCAATTCTAACCATAAAATTAAAAGAGAACTAATTTGATTAATCAATTTTCTAAGGATAGTTGTTTACTCCTAATCGATGTGCAGAAGGGTGTTGATGTTTTGTCTCACTGGGGCGGTAAAACTGGCCGCAGAAACAATCCTGAAGCTGAAAATAATATGCTTGCATTATTGGCTGAGTGGCGACAACGTGGGTTACCAGTTGCCTGGACTTTGCATGATTCTCGCGAAGCAGCCTCCCCATTAAAGCTTTCCGAGCCCGGAGGTGAATTGAAAGCCGGCTTTGAAATTGCCGCCAACGATATAGTCATTGAGAAAGATGTAAATAGTGGTTTTGTTGGGACATCGCTAGAGATTCTACTGCGCAGAGCGGGTATTCAAAGGTTGGTGGTGGTTGGATTTTTTACCAATTGTTGCGTTGAAACTACCATTAGAATGTCCGGCAATATGGGGTTTGACACCTACCTTGTGCCAGATTGTTGTGCAACAACTAATCGCTTAGGTCCTGATGGTGCAGACTATGATCCGGAACTGGTTCATTCCATGGCGGTGGCTAACCTGCATCGCGAATTTTGTACTGCACTTGAAATGAATCAAACGCTGAGTCTTGTTTTAGGGGATTTAGTGGACGCCGATCGCTGTCAGGGTAACGAATGAAAGCCCCTCTGATGATCAGTAAAATTAGCAATTCATTGAATGTCTAAGTGCCAACCATGCCAGTAAAGGCTTATGGCGTATCCTCAATGGTCGCACCCTTGCAAAGGGTTGCTCTCCATGCTCCAGGAAATACGTTGCGAAACGCAGATGCTCATCAGTGGCATTATGGGGATAGTTTTGACCCAAACGCGTTAGGGAAAGATTATCAAACATTTGTCTCGAGCATTGAGCGGGCGGGTGTCGAAGTCCTATGGATGCCAGAAAATACTGAGTCCGCCGATGCGATTTTTACCTATGATGCGTCTTTAATAACGCCTCAGGGTGCCATTTTGATGAACCCAGGAAAGATACTCAGGAAAGGCGAGTCAGAGGCTCATCGACGGTTTTATCAATCAATGAATATTCCAATTGTCGGCCAAGTGACGGGTGATGCAACATGTGAAGCCGGTGACACGCTTTGGCTAGATGATCACACATTACTCATCGGGCGTGGTTACAGAACTAACCAGGCTGGGATTAACCAGATGCAAAGCATGCTAGGTAATCAAGGGATAGATGTTTTAGCCTTTGACTTGCCGTGCTATCAGGGTGAGCAGGCGTGCCTACATCTAATGTCATTAGTTAGTTTGCTGGCGGAGGATTTAGCGTTGGTGCATAAAGTGCTATTGCCTGTTGCATTAGCACAGCTATTGAGCTCAAGAGGCATCGAATTGCTTGAGGCGCCAACGGATGAGTTCGAGGCCTCTGGCGGATTAAACCTGAATGTACTTACTCTTGCTCCGCGTCAAGTTGTTGCTATTGAAGGATATGATCAAACGTTGTCGCTGATGCACAATGCCGGCTGTAAAATTGATATCTTTAGCGGCGAGTCACTGTGCATACCCTGTGAGGGTGGACCAAC
>DCBC01000113.1:0-5964 GCA_002313335.1 Porticoccaceae bacterium UBA1117 | reverse complement strand
AAACCATGAGAGGATCGAGAGATCTCTGGGAACGTTGATGAGCACAACAACAAAAAAGATGGGCTTCTGGCAGTGTTGGGGAATGTCGGTGGGCGTAATGATTGGCTCTGGTATCTTTTTACTCCCTGCAGTGCTTGCACCTTTCGGGTGGATCAGTTTGCTGGGTTGGTTGTTGACCTCCGCAGGAACCATTGTATTAGCTCTAGTGTTGGCCAGATTAGCTGGCACTACCGATCGTGCGGGTGGTCCCTATGCCTATGTGAGGGAATCTTTCGGTGATCTAGCCGGATTTCTAATTGGCTGGGGTTACTGGGTTGGTGTCGTGTTTGGCGTCACCGCTATAGCAGTAGGTTTTGCAGGTTATATGGGGTCAGTGTTTCCTGTATTTGCAGCTAACAGCTTTACTCAGGCACTGGTGGCAGCCGCAGGTATTGGTGCGCTAACCTGGGTAAATGTAAAGGGGGTATCCGAAGCAGCCTCTGTTCAGCTGGTATTGACCATCCTCAAAGTTATTCCATTAGTTTTGATTATTTATTTAGGTATTGCCTATGGCGATAGAGACAACTTCCCTTCGTTTAATCCGCAGGGGTTACCCTTCTTTCAGGCGTTGTCCACTACAGCATTATTGACTATGTGGGCTTTCATCGGAGTAGAGGCGGCAGTGATTCCAGCCTCCGATGTAGAGAATCCCAAGAAAACGATTCCCGCTGCGGTCGTGTCTGCTGCGCTTAGCGTGTCATTACTCTATGTGGGCGCATCTGCCGCTATTATGTTTTTGGTACCTTCCGATATATTGGCGGTATCAGAGTCGCCCTTTGTTGATGCGGCTGCGCACATGGGCAAGGGAGGAGCGCTATTGATTGGCATAGGTGCCTTAATCTCTACCGCAGGTGCTTTGAATGGCAATATCTTTGTGATGGGCCAGATGTCCATGGCGATAGCTGCAGATGGTTTAGCTCCTGCTGTAATCGCAAAGAAAAATAGGGGTGGAGCTCCCGCTGGAGCGCTTATAGTATCTAGTGTATTTTCAACCGCCTTACTAGTGCTAAACTTCACTGATGGGCTTGTCAGCGCCTTTTCTTTTTTAATTTCCATGTCAACTCTTTCAATTCTCGCACCCTATGGATTATCTGCTGTGGCAGAATTCAAGCGATCCTGGCGCAGCGCAAAGGGTTGGGCTGCGGTCGCTCTTTTGTCAGTCACATATACTCTAATAGCGGCAGCAGGTTCTGGTTTATATGTATTGCTTTTAGGGGTAGGTTTATTCTTATTAGGGATACCACTATTTAAGGTTTTTCAAAGAATCATCTAGGTGAGAGCGGAGACATTAGTTCGCTGAATCAGAAGGTATGGGATGCTAACTGTTAAAAAGTTTTAATTTAACCTCTGGGCTTAGATCTCGCTAGTTTGAGCCAATCGGGTTTAAGCAACGCACAGAGCACTATTTTGATCGGACATACGAAAATCTCGGTACTAAAAATAAACGCTATTTTAAGTCTTGGACAAAGCTCTTGCGGCTTCCCCCGATGCAATTAAATTAGTAAATTCCGATGCTCTGTGTCACAGGCTGTTGTAGAATAACAATTCGTTTTTAGAACTGGGTCTCATCATGGGCAGAGCTTATCAAAATCGCAAAGACTCTATGGCTAAAACCTCTGATGCCAAAGCTCGGACTTATAGTAAATACGGACGTGAAATTTACGTTATCGCTAAATCAGGTGGTTTAGACCCTGCGGGCAATTTAAGTCTACGTAGTGTTATTGATCGTGCTAAAAAAGACCAAGTGCCGACTCATGTTATTGATAAAGCTATTGAAAAAGCCAAGGGTGGTGCAGGGGAGAACTTTGAATTGGCTCGTTACGAGGGTTATGGGCCGGGTAACTGTATGGTCATTATTGACTGTTTGACAGACAACCCAAGTCGCACCTTTAACGATGTACGCTTATGTTTTACCAAAACTAAGACAAAGATAGGCACTCAAGGGTCGGTTAGCCACATGTTTGATCACCTTACTATTCTTCGGTTCTCGGGCCAGGACGAAGAAGAGGTTTTAGATATCTTATTGACTGCGGATGTTGATGTTGTTGATATCGAGAATGAAAATGAAATATTAACTGTTTTTGCCCCACACACTGAGTCGTTTAAGGCCAAGCAAGCACTAAGCCAGGCGTTTGGTGAGATTGATTATGAGGTCGATGAAATTCAATTTATCGCACAAAATACCACAGCACTAACGGGAGATGATGTAGAGGTATTTGATACGTTTATAGATATGTTGGATGATTTAGATGATGTACAAAGTGTTTATCATAATTTAGTCTAAGTACTGGCTTTTACTAGGGAGTTACGGATATGAACATAGGGAATGTGGTTAGTACTTTAGTGGTTGCCCTCGCTTTAGTTGGATGTGGCGGAGGCGGAGGCGGCTTTTCACCAGAGCCTGTTGTACCTTTAGCTCCAACGCCTCCTGAACCACCAGGTGAGATTTTTCAGCTTGAAACCACATTGTCTATTGGGCAGTCTACTGAGCTTGTTTTGTACGTTCCTGAAAATCAGACATCGAATATTAGCTGGCGTCAAACAGCCGGCGCTGAGCTAGAATTCTATGCCAGTAATAGTAAGGTGATTGGCTTTAGTCCAAATGTAGCGGGAAGCTATACGCTGGAGGTTGCCTATACCGTGGACGGGTCAACCACTAACACCCTCTCACATACGTTTAATGTTGATGATGCGCAGAATCAATTAACAGTCCGCCTTGGACATGCGGTGCTTGAGGGGAATACGGTATCTTTAGTCAGTTATGCTACTAATGATGGTGGAATGACGGCTATTGATAAGAGTTCATGGCGCTGGAACCAAACAGAAGGCCCAGCTGTTGCCTTTAGTGAAATATCGACCGATGGAGAGGTTGCGGTATTTTTTGATGCGCCAAGTGTTGCTCAAGATACGGTGCTTAAATTCTCTCTCTCTGGAGATATTAGTGGCCAATCTTATACTGATGATATTGCTATTTTAGTTGAAAATAGTAACGTTGAAGTAGTGGATAGTGATGTCCCATTTAATAGTCGCATTGCCGATGTTTTTTTGTATAACGCCAACTCACCCGCTGGCCAACAATTAATTGAGTGTGTTTACTCTAATAATACTGAATATGATGTTTGTACCTTTGGCCAATCTCCGTTGATTGCTCAGATTACTACCACACCGACCGTCGACGACATCATGGATAGGGTAATTGTGTCTCATCAGTGGATGGGAGATCAGTTTAAAAAGTTCTTAGAAAACTATGATACCAATGATGACTTTAAAAACTTGATGCGAGCGACGACTGCTATTGTAATTTCATACGATATTCGTCCTTCTTTCTATAATCCAACAACCGGCGCAATTTATCTGGATCCCAGTGACTTATGGGAAACTCCTGCTCAGAGAGATACGATGAATCAGGCTCCTGATTATCGAGCAGGTTTCGGAGCTGAGCTCCAGTTTGAAATGCCATGGCGCTATGTGCAAGATAACGACTATGCCTATTACTATTTTCCGCTGCGCTACAGGATGGCGCGCTCTCTTCGTGATGCAGAGTACTCCTTTGCTAGCCTGCTATATCATGAATTAGCTCATGCAAATGATTACTTTCCAAGTACAAATTGGTTGACCTATTCTAGCTCTAGAACTGTATATGATGCGGTGCTTGAGGTTTATTATGCCAATGAAATACTCTCAGATTATTTACAAGATAATTATCCATTAGATGCTCTTTACGCTTCAGGAGGGCAGAATGAACTCACAAAATTAGCTCAGGTACGATTTCGAGAGCCGAGTCTTGTGACTCAACAGCAAATTGGCTACACCATGACTGATGTGGCTGACATGTTCAAAACCGAAGGGGCGCCGCAATTTTATAGTTATAGCTCTACTCGGGAGGACCTAGCGATTTTATTTGATGGCTTTATGATGTTTGCACGCTATGGCGTAAGCCGCGATGTGGGTGTAAGTGATCAACAATATAGCGATTTTGTTTGGGGTCAGCGAGATAGAATGGGTGAATCTTGGATAAAGCCAAGATTATCCTTTGTCGCCACCAGAGTTTTGCCAGAGTTTACTGAGGCTTCTACGGTTATACAAAATTTAGCGTCTCCTATTGCTCTGCAAGATAATAAAACATGGCGGAATAGTGTGGTAATTGATGGCTTGGCTGAGCTGACGGCCAAGACGAAAGTTAAGGCTAGCGTCCTTAGAGACCCTCGTTTAGTTCCGCAGGATGGGGTGCATTGGCACAAGAGCAGAGAAATTCGCGGTGTGAAGCGTTCTAACGATTAGTTTGAAGGATTTTTACGGTAAAGAGTGGAGTTTTAACGTCGGCTGAGAAGAGGTATGCGCAGCTAGGTATGAGTTAAAAACAGTAGGCCCTACCCAGAGGCGCATTGCCAGCTTGCGGTGGTGAGTGTTGTATCCATTGGTATTTCATTAAAGCCCTCCATCTTAATTGTTGCGATCATATTTCTTGATGTTATTGTTGGTCGAACGAGATTAAACTGCTGGCTTCGGGAGTTTTTTAATAGTGAGTTAGGCATTAGTGTGAAGGCTCTCAAACGACCACTAGTTAATGGTTTCCCAAATGCTATTCATATATGGACGCGCACTATGTTTAAGATCATTGGTATTCACTCAAAGCTCAATTATCGGTCGTTGTTACTCGTTTTGATGGGTATTGTTGGGCCATTTAATCTGGTTAATTCGGCAGAATTGATGGAGAGTGGTGTTAGCGTTATTCATGCCGGAACTCTGTTGTCAAACCCAGGGAATAAGCCGTCTAAACGACAAACTATTGTTATTCGAGACGGTAAGATAGTGTCTGTTAACGACGGGTTTTTAGCCGTGGAAGACATAGATGAAACGGCTAAGCTAATTGATTTATCCGCAAGCTTTGTGATGCCAGGTTTAATGGACATGCACGTTCATCTTCAAGGTGAGTTAGGTCCAGATGACGATCGTCAGAGATTACGAATGTCCTCAGCAGATGTGCTAATGGAAAGTGTACATCACGCAAAATTGACTCTGCTTGCTGGGTTTACCACCGTGCGAGATGTGGGGTCTCAATCCGAGGAGATGTATGCGCTAAGAGATGCTGCGAGCAAGGGTTGGGTCTTGGCACCAAGAATCATTGCAGCCGGGGGGGTTTCAGTAACAGGCGGTCACGGAGATGTCGACGGTATGAATCCGGATCTAATGGAAATGTACACATCAAAGACTGTTTGTGATGGTCCTTATGACTGTCGACGAGCAACTCGCAGAGCGATTAAGTTCGGCGCGGATATGATCAAAATTACTTCTACCGGTGGGGTGCTGTCAGACACCAATACGGGTACCGCTCAGCAAATGACAAATGGTGAATTAAAAGAAGTTGTGGATACTGCCCATGGACTGGGCCGAAAGGTAGCAAGTCATGCCCATGGGGCCGACGGCATTAATGCTGCCCTTAGAGCAGGAGTTGACAGTATTGAGCATGGTAGCTATGCCAATAAAGAGAGTATTCGGTTGTTCAAGAAAACAGGTGCCTATTTGGTGCCAACACTATTGGCCGGTAATACCGTCATGAAAATGGCTAAAGAAAGCGACTTCATGTCGGAAACCATCAAGGTTAAGGCCATTGACGTTTCATCTGCAATGGCCGGAAATTTCACAAAAGCTTACAATGCAGGGGTTAATATTGCCTTTGGCACAGATAGTGGCGTCTCTCAACATGGCGTCAATGCGCAAGAGGCTGTGCTTATGTATGAAGCGGGCATGAGCACGTCAGACATACTTCAATCTGCAACTGTCAACGCCGCTGCGCTGATTGATTACAGCGACTCATTGGGCACTATTGAGACAGGTAAGCATGCCGATATTATTGCTATGCATAAAAGCCCATTAGAGGATATAACAGCGCTATTAGAGGTTCAGTTTGTAATGAGCGGTGGC
>DCBC01000137.1 GCA_002313335.1 Porticoccaceae bacterium UBA1117 | reverse complement strand
TAAGGCCAAGAGCATTACTGACCATTGCTGCTGCTCTGGTAGCTTCTGCTAATACATCATCAATTTCCCAGAGACTATTTACTGAGCCGGCAAGGTGAAGTGTATCTGGACAGTTACTGAGTGTGAACATTGCTGACTGATCATCATAGCTTAGTTGGCCGCCAGCTTGGCAGGCTAACTGATAAGCTGGCGTGTAGCCCACCGACATACAAAGTAAGTCACAATCAATGATTTCTCCATCATTAGCACAAAGTCCCTGGCTCACGATTTTGCGCACATCGACGCTAGTAATATGACTTGCTTTACGATTGTGCGCGGCATACACCGCACACCCAGTTTTAACATTGATCCCTCTGGCAACAGCAGCTTTTGCAATCTCGTCGTAGTCAGGATTTTCTCGAAGATCTACAATTGCTTTGATCATTACTCCGGCATCATATAGGTCAAGCGCTGTGCCATAGCCATCATTATTACCAGTAAGAATAACGGCAGCGGAACCCGGTTTTATACCATAGAGATGAATGAGCCGCTGTGCTGCGCTACTCATTACTACACCGGGCAAATCATTATTATGAAAAAGTGCAGGCTGCTCAATCGCGCCGGTGCAGAGAATAGTTTGTATCGCCCTCACTTTATAGAGGCGATTACCACAAATAATGGGTAACCAGTTATCTGCAAACCAACCGTTACATACTGCGTTGGTCATTACCGTAATATTGCTATGTGCTTCTATTGAGGCGACCAATTCTGCCCGCAGCGATTTCGCTCGAACTCCCTCAGCATCCAGACGAGTGTAGTTTAGTGAGCCTCCAAGTATAGGGTTTTCATCGACTAAAAGGACTTCACAGTTATGCACAGCGGCATCGATTGCCGCCTGCATACCCGCTGGCCCACCACCAACAATCACGACGTCATAAAACTTGTATTGCTTATCGTAATAGGGTGATTTGAGCTGTTGATCAATAATTCCTAGGCCAGCTTTTTTACGAATGAGGGGCGCCCATTTCTCCCACATTCCACGAGGTTTAAAGAACGCCTTGTAATAAAAGCCAACGGGTAAAAAGCGCGAGAAAAGTCCTAGTAATGCCCCGGAATCTTTCTCTAAGCTACCCGTATAATTTTGTCCACTAACCAGCATGCCTTCTTTAATAACTTCTTTATCAGCTAGGGCATTGGGGTTGGAGGGTAGTTGCACCATGGTATTGGCATCTTGCCCAGCCATGGTTAAGGGGCCGCGAGGGCGGTGATATTTGAATGATCGACTCAATAGCCACTGTTTGTTAGCCAATAAAGCGCTAGCGATGGTATCCCCGTCAAAGCCGTTGATAGTGTTGTTTTCGAACTTAAACTTTACCGCAACATTACGATTAATTAAGGTTCCATAAGGCGCAGGTAGGCGTGACTTCATGACGGAGTCTCCGTCGCTATGGCAGTAAAGTCAATTCGTTGCTGATAAATTTCATCAGCCTTAAATGTCCGAATGACCTCGTCGGTTATGGTATTTCGTTCGGCTAAAAACCAAAAAGAGCTGGCTGTATGGCACCACCATTCAGTCACTATTCCTGCGATATTGTCATGAAAAAAAACATGTTCTGCCCAATCTCGAGCTGAACTCGTACGATGATCAGGCATCACGTGATACTCACCACCATAAGTAAATTCTGATATGTTGCGCTTGCCATTAAGAGGGCAGGTCAGTAGTTTCATGGTTTATCCTCTAGTGGCTGGCGGCAGTAGCGCCGGCTTCATTAATTTGTTCAAAACGATAAAAACGCTCGAGTTCAAACGGTTTGATTAAATCAGGCACTTTTTTAGTGGCAACCAATTCAGCCATAGTGACACCACAGATTGGCGTTGCTTTAAAGCCCCAGGTCCCCCAACCCGCATCAAGATAATAGTTCTCTACTGGGCTAAGCCCCATAATTGGGCTGTAGTCAGGAGTCATATCAGTCGTTCCAGCCCACTGGCGTAAAAGCCTTGCTTGCGATAGGAATGGGAAAAGTTCCAATGCCGCCGCTGACAATGATTCTCGCTGGTCAAGCGTAGCGCGTGTGTTGTAAAGCGGGTAAGGATCAGAGCCGCCACCAATAACAAATTCGCCCCGAGACGTTTGATGCACATAGACATGAACTTGGGGCGAACTTACGTGCGGAGTGAGAATCGGTTTGTAAGGTTGTGTGACCATTGCTTGCAGTGGATAACAATGGATTGGCAAGGGTATACCTGCTTTTTTGGCGACTATTGAACTCGCTCCAGCGACCGCTTGTACAACGGCGCCACACTCGACACGACCACGATTGGTTTTTACCGCAGTAACGCGTCCGTTAGTTATTTCGATATCTTCAACTTCAGTTAATTGGTGTAACTCAACACCGCGATCACAGGCACCTTTTGCGTAGCCCCAAGCTACAGCGTCATGACGTGCTGTTGCACCATCTGCATGCCAGAGCCCTGCCATAATAGGGAAGCGACTATCTTCAGACATATTAAGATTGGGTACTAACTCGGCAATTGTTTGGCGATCGACTAACTCTGAACGGACCCCCAGATGCTGGTTAACCTCAGCACGCCATCTGAAACTGCGGATGGCTGCATCGCTGTGAGCTAAAGTTAGCTGGCCACGATTTTCCATCATTACGTTGTAATTAAATTCGTTACTGAGATTGTTAAACAGTTTGACTGATTCACTGTAGAAGTTGACGCCTGCTTCGGTCAGGTAGTTAGATCTAATAACGGCAGTATTACGCGCTGTATTACCTCCGCCAAGGTAACTCTTTTCCAGAATGGCGACATTGGTGATGCCATGGTATTTGGCTAGATTATAAGCAATCGCAGCGCCATGGCCGCCGCCGCCGATAATAACAACGTCGTAGTGTTTTTTGAGCTCTTTTGAGGGAGTGAAGTGGTGCTTGGCTGGATAATTATTACGCAGACCGTATTTTAGTAATCCAAAGGGCATTTTCTTAATCTCTCTTTTAACAAGACGGGTTAATAGTTTAACTTCCTAAAAATACAACAGTTTTGTTACCGTCGAGAAACACTCGTCGTTGAATGTGGTACTTAACCGCTTTGGCTAGCGCTAAGCTCTCATTGTCGCGACCCACGCGAACCAGATCGTCAGGGCCGCAATTATGATCAACACGTGAGAGCATTTGTTCAATGATCGGCCCCTCGTCGAGATCAGAAGTCACATAGTGCGCAGTTGCGCCAATAACTTTGACGCCACGTGCATACGCCTGGTGATATGGTTTTGCGCCTTTAAAACCAGGTAAGAAAGAATGGTGAATGTTGATACATCGGCCTAATAATTTCTCAGTAAGCTCATTTGACAATATTTGCATATAACGAGCCAATACAACTAACTCCGATGCAGTCTCTTCAACTATCTCCAGTAGGCGCTGTTCTTGCTGATATTTAGTAGCGGCGGTGACTGGAAGATGAATGAAACGGATACCTTCCCGTTCTACCATGGGGCGTAAATCTTGATGATTCGAAATCACCGCAGTGATCTCCATGTTTATTTCACCTTTGCGCTGGCGATACAGCAAATCATCTAAGCAATGGTCGTATTTGGACACCAAAATAAGTGTTTTGACCGGTACTGATGGGCTGTGAAAATCCCACTTCATATCAAAAGGTTTGGCTATTGTTTTGAAGGATTCAGTAATGTCACTAATATTAGGAGAGTTCTGTTGCCGACGAAATACTGCCCGCATAAAAAATTTGTTAGTTGACTGATCATCAAACTGTTCAAGCGCGCAAATATAACAGTCTCTATCCGCCAAGAAGCTGGTAACTGCGGCCACTACACCGGTCGTCGCATGACAAGATCCAGTAAAGATGAAGTTTTCATTATCTAATGTGGAAATTGCCATTTGAAATGTCCGGGGTAGTTTCGCGTCGCGCGCATTTTAACTATATTTTGTGAGAATGTTTAGCGTTAATCTGGCCTTTCACCGATTATTTATAGTGATTCTAAGACGCGCAAAGGTCAATATTAGCGCGTCTAAATAAGCAACACTTATGAGCCAATTCGGATCGACTTATGCGCTCAAACGCGAATGGTTATCATTTTTATTAAGTACCTAGTGTGATATTATGCTTTTATCGTAGTTATCGCTGATATTTTCATCAGAGGCCTTGGAATTCTGCCTAGATTACGATTAAACTTCCGGTCTTCGGAGCATTATTACTTCAAAATCACGTTCAGTTAGAGGTTTTCTAAGTGGAATTTAATAAGCAGTCTGGCGAGCAGTTTGTTGCATTAATGGGGCAGCGTCGATCTCATCCTCGTCTTGAGGCCCCTGCCCCTGATGAGGCGTTAATGCAGACCATTTTCAATGCGTCATTGCGAGCGCCAGATCATATGCATTTGCGCCCATGGCGTTTCTTAACTATTGCCGGAACAGATCGACAGCTTCTTGGTGATTTATTTGCAAAAGATCTCCAGTCGAAGGATCCTGGAGTAGATGCAACTAAGTTAGATAGCGCGGTTAACAAGGCATTTAGAGCACCGCTAATCGTAGTTGGAGTAGCTAGTTATGACAATAATGAGCGTGTGCCAAAGATCGAGCAGGCTATAGCTGCGGCCGGAGTGCTTCACAATATGGGTATGGCAGTTTATGCCAGTGGGTTTGGTTCGGTTTGGCGCACCGGCCCCTATGCGTCCTCTGCAATCGTTAAAGAAGGCCTTGGCGTATTAAAAGACGAAGACATTGTTGGTTATCTTTATGTGGGTACTCCGAGTAAAGGAGATCGTCCACTCAAACCAATTCTGGCTGAAAGCTTTTTTAGTGCGTGGCCAGGAACTGAATAAATCCAAAGTACCTGGCTAATCAGTAAGAACTAATCATAGATATCAAAAAGTACTAAGGACTTGTAAATGAGTATTGACCAAAGCCACTCGCTGGAAACAATTGCAGCATTATCTAGTAAAATCACCATTTTGTTTGGCTCCGAAACGGGCACGGCTGAGGAGTTTGCCTTTGACTTAGGAACCGCGGTACAAAGCCAAGACTATCGATGTGAGGTTGGCGACTTTGATGATTACCAATCCACTAAACTTGTAGATGAGAGTTTGGTGATTATAGTCACCAGCACCTATGGCAATGGCGAAGCTCCTTACAACGCAGAGGAAATGTATAATTGGCTGGAGACCCAGGAGCCAGATCTTAGTTCGGTGCGTTTTGCTGTTTGTGCACTTGGAGATACCGGTTATCCGGCGTTTGCTCAAGCGGGAAAAGATTTCGACCGGTTACTGGAAGAGAACGGTGCAACGCGTATTTTACCAAGATTTGAAGTGGATGCATGCTTTGATGAGTCAGTAGAGCCCTTTATTGAACTGGTACAAGGTTGGTTGGTGGAGCATGGTCAAAACTACAAAAAAGCTGCGTAGCTTTTTGTTGGTTGAGCGTCTTGCGGTAACCCTATTCTTAGGTCTATTGTTGTGTGGTATGTAACGGAGATTTTAAAACGGCTTATGACAAGACTTGTAGCTAGATTATTCTTGATTTTATTAGTGGCCAGTCTTGCTGGCTGTAAAACGTATCAGCCCTCGCAGACTAGTAATGTATGTAATATTTTTTGGGGTGAGACCGATTGGTACGAAGATGCGCGAGATGCTAAAAAGCGCTGGGATATGCCAATTTCCGTCATGATGGCGATCATGAATCAAGAGTCATCCTTCCGTTCAAGTGTGCGTCCCGATCGTCCCACGTTTCTTTTCATACCGCTGCCTCGAAAGTCATCTGCCTATGGATATGCTCAGGCTCAAGATGCAGCTTGGACTGACTATCGAAAAGCCACAGGAAATTGGAGCCATGACCGAGACAATTTTGGTGATGCTATTAATTTCATAGGTTGGTATGCCGATACTAGTCACCGGCGTCTTGGCATTTCTAAGTCTGATCCCTACCGTCAGTATCTTGCTTATCACGAGGGTTGGGGAGGCTACTCACGAGGCTCTTTTACCAAGAAACCACAGTTGCTGAAAATAGCTGCCAGCGTCAAGGGTCAGACCGGTGCATACAATAGTCAATTGAAAAAGTGTCGCCCATTATTAGATAAGGCGGTCAAGGGATGGTTTTTCTGATCTAGTGACGCTATCGAGTCATTAAACTTGTCACACAGGCGACATCTTTTGACTTAAAGTTAGCGTAAACTTTCGCTTCAGTAAAAAATTAAGGCTTTTTTATGTCAGTTGATCACGTAGATGTCGTCATTATTGGCGCTGGATTATCAGGCATTGGTGCTGCATGCCACCTGACGCGAAATACGCCAAACAAACGCTATGCAATTCTTGAAGGTCGTGACACTTTAGGCGGTACATGGGATTTATTTCGCTATCCCGGCGTTCGTTCAGACTCGGACATGCATACTCTGGGGTATAGCTTTAAACCTTGGAAACATGAGCAAGCCATTGCTGATGGACCGGCAATCCTGAGTTATATTCGTGAAACCGCGCAACAACATGACATAGAAAAGCATATTCGCTATAACCAAAAAGTAGAACTTATCTCTTGGGACAGTGCCTCAGCTACTTGGAGTTTGACGGTTAAAGTGCATGGACAGAAAGATACCATAACCACATGTAACTTTATCTATAGTTGCACTGGTTATTATCGCTATGATCAGGGTTATACGCCCGAATTTTCAGGTATTGATTCTTTCAAAGGCCAGATTATTCATCCTCAGCAATGGCCAGAGAATATGGATTATGCGGGTAAGAAAGTCATTGTGATTGGCAGCGGTGCTACAGCCATCACGCTGGTGCCTTCGATGGCAAAGACTGCAGGCCATGTGACGATGCTCCAGCGCTCACCGACGTATGTTGTTTCTCGCCCATCAAAGGACAGTTTCGCGGCTAAATTAGAACGCTATTTACCAGATCAGTTGGCTTACCGTCTGACACGGTGGAAGAACGTTTTGTCGCAGATGATTTTGTACCGCATGAGCAAGCGCCGACCTGAGTATATTAGAGAGCAATTGTTTAAGTGGACGCAACGTTGGTTGGGGGAAGACTTTGACGTAGCTACGCACTTTTCCCCAAGTTATAAACCTTGGGATCAGCGTCTTTGCCTCGTTCCAAACGGAGATCTCTTTCGGTCATTACGAAAAGGGACATCGACCATTGTTACTGATCATATTTCCAGTTTCACGGAGGAGGGTATCCAGCTCAAATCAGGTAAAACACTGGACGCTGATATTGTAGTTACGGCTACCGGTCTCGAATTACTGGCGTTGGGTGGTATGAAAATTGTAGTGGATGGTAGGTCAGTCGATATTTCAGATACTGTTCAGTACAAAGGTATGATGCTAAGCGATGTACCAAATTTGTTTGTTGCCACAGGCTATACCAATGCGTCTTGGACGCTAAAATGTGATCTTACTAGTGAATATGTCTGCCGCTTGATCAATCATATGGATAAAACACACCAGCAACTGTGTACACCGCGCACTGGAAAGATGAGTTTTAATCGAGTTATGTCAATCGGATTAGAGTCCGGTTATATCAAACGGTCGATTGATAAGTTTCCTCGAGAAGGCGCAATAGCGCCGTGGAAGCTCCATCAAAGCTACTTTTTAGATCTTTTACAGCTGAGGTACGGCTCAGTGAAAGATAAATACATGGAGTTTTCTAGTGCGACTGAAGTAGCGGAGTCCTCTGAGGCGGTTTAGATCATTAGTGCTTAATTAGTTCGCCACGGCTAACATTTTCTGGGACGTTTGCTTTGCTCTATAGCTGGTGAAGACAAAGACGCCGATAAACGTGATAGTCATTAGCATAATGATGGTGGGAGCTGGTGCGCTATCGATAAAGAAACTCAAATACACGCCCAAAAAAGAACAGCTCAGAGAAATACCTACTGAGGTCATCATCATTGATTGAAATTTAGCAGTGAGTAGGTGCGCAATAGCACCAGGTGCAATCAGCATTGCAATCACTAAAATCATACCGACGGCTTTTAGGGCGCCAACAATGGTTAATGATAACATTGCCAGAAGCCCGTAATGTAGGAGGGTAACGGGCAGTCCAATGACTCTTGCATGCTGCTTATCAAATACAAAAACAAGTAAGTCTTTTCCTTTGACGAAGATAAAGGCAACCACCATTAGGGTAATAATCCCAGATTCCAATACATCACGCCAACTAATGCCTAAGACATCACCAAATAAAATATGATCTAAATGCACATTGGAATCAATCTTTGTCATCATGACCAGTCCGATACCAAACATACTAGAAAAAACTACCCCCATCACAGTATCTTCCTTTAAACGGCTATTTTCAGTAATAAAGCCTGTCACTATTGCGCAGACCATCCCGGCAGCAAAAGCGCCTACAGCA
>DCBC01000066.1:3684-5604 GCA_002313335.1 Porticoccaceae bacterium UBA1117 | reverse complement strand
TCAAAATAGACACGCATAACAATCAGTAAAGTATCGCTTACTTTATCGGCTAAGACCTTCAGTTTCTTTGCATACTCATGAGCAGCGTCAAGATCATGGATCGAACAGGGCCCTACGACCACAAAAACCCGATGATCTTTGCGCTCTAAAATGTCTTCGATAGCTCTACGGCCACTGGCGATTGTTTCGCGAGCAACATCCGATATAGGAATTTCACGCTTTAACTCAGCAGGGGTCACCAGAATTTCTGGTTGCTCGATATTAATGTTTTCTACAGCTTTACGATCCATTATTGGATTTCCTGACAGAGTTTGAATTTTGAAGACCGCCATTGTACTGAAAACGAAACGTTTTTGAAGACTATTCCTCAGTTACCTGACTAAACAGTCCGATCTGTGGAAAATATAGCCCGCAGCGAACGGGCTCTGAGCCAATTTTCTTATAGAGGCTAACATAATGATTAAGCTGGCCTTTGTAGTAATTTATTTGCCTCTGCTCAAAGTCTTCGGTCGTTTCGTGTTGGTCTGGACGCGTAAATTTGTAATCAATAATCCAGCGAATACCGTCATCAATAAATGTCCTGTCGATAATTGATATTCCAGTAGATTCGCCATCACTCCGCACATAACTAAGTGACTGCTCGCAGCACGCCTGGGGATGACCGTTTAGAATCCACTGGCCACTACTGTCATTTACAGTATGCATAATAGCGTTCGACAGTTCGTTAAGCTCCTTCTTGGTGGCAAGGATACCTAATTCCTGAAGTTGGGCTCGCCAGCTAATGGGTAATTTTTGTAGCCTCCCAATAGGCCATGCCGCAAGACCCTCATTGGCCAGTTGCTTTAAGCTCCTGTGAAGAACGGTACCAAGATGTCGGGCTCTTGTGGACAAATTATTTTCACTCGATAAAAATGTATCGCTCGTTTTACCACCTGGCTGGCTCAGTAAGGCATGCTTCTCTATGCTTGGTGTGACAAATTTCGCCGGTAGTCTCCGTATGTGCTCTAGTTTACGCTGTCCATCGTTCAGTAATTTATCCTCACTTACATCAGTGCTTGTTACATCGAACTCTCCTAATGCAATAGTGTCGGCAATGGGTTGCCAGATAGCATGAAGCAAGCTAGTTTTAGTCGGGATGTTCCAACCCTCTTTTTTACCAGGTGTCAATTTCGCGCAGAGATATAATTTTTTGATTGCGCGAGTTGCCGCAACATAAAGTACCCGAGTATCTTCTAATCTGGTCTTTACGCTAGATTCGTATTTAAGATAAGCATAAACGGGGTCATCCTCTTCATCATGGGCCCCTAAGGGAGCCATAATTAATGACGATTGGTTGTCTTCAGAAATAATCTTTTGCCAGCGCAGTAGAGGCTTTTTGTCTGACGGCGATTTAGTCCCTAACGATGGCAAAATGACATGATCAAACTCTAATCCTTTTGATTTATGTATTGTCATGATCTGGATTTTAGAACCAGATTGCCCCTCAGCGCTGTAATGGGGTGATGGGTTAGCATAGAGTTTTTCAACGGCCACTTCGAAACCTGACCAGTCCTTGACTAATCCAGCTACTTGCCAATTCTCAAGCAGATCTAAATAGCGCCGAATATCACTAAGATCAGCATCATTACTAATCGTTGCCGGTCCTCCTAAACTCTGCCAGGTTGACTCAACGGCAATGCGGATATCCGTTCGGCCTCTATTCTCCCATGCGCTTATCAATGTAGGGATAATTCGTGTCAGGGTTTGTAGCCCATAGTGAGACAGCCGTTGTGAAGACGTAGACTCAAGAAGGTTGCGTAGTTGTTCGAGAATAGCATCTCCTGTGTATGGATTTACCATGCTGCTATTGGATAGAGTTAACAAGTCTTCTAGCCCCAAGCCACAAAAAGGAGTTCTTAACAAAGAAAGCCAGGCAACCCT
>DCBC01000066.1:0-3291 GCA_002313335.1 Porticoccaceae bacterium UBA1117 | reverse complement strand
GGTGTAATATCATGCGCTTCCCAGTCAAGGTTTGCTGCCTGAAGAGCTGGAATAATGTGCCTCAGATGACCACGGCTACGAACTAAAATAGCGATAGACTGACTATTATCGGTGCGGGAGATCTGGTGACAGATGTTGGCGATGTGATCAGCCTCGGCAGTGTCGGCCAACTCTCCAGAAAAGCCGCTAAAACTAACCGCATCATTCTCACCATAATTTTTGAAAGCGGATGATGGGGAATAGGGCACTGCTCCCCGGCTAATGTCAGCGCGCTTTGGAAAAGCACCGCTGAACACATGATTTACCCACTCAACCACACCTTGCTCAGATCTAAAATTCGTCGACAAGGTTAATGGCGTACATTGAACAGTACCAATAGAGTGACGTTGAAGATTGATAAATAAACCTACATTTGCATTCCGAAATCCATACAAAGATTGCATTGCATCGCCGACTAAAAATAGTGTTCGACCATCCTCTGGCTGCCAGCCTGTGACTAGCTGTGCGATGAGTTCGACTTGTGAGCCAGAAGTATCTTGGAACTCATCGACTAATATGTGACGCAACTGGTAATCTAGCCGTAGGGTGATGTCAGATACAATATCATCACAGGCAGGAGTAATAGCCTCCAAGGCGGATAGGGTAATAGCGGGATAATCGCACTGATCATGTTCTTTGAATTCAGTGATAAGTTGCGCGGCTAAATGCGGTAATAATAATGCGAGTGCGTCAAGAATTCGCTGTTGACTAAGGTTTATGGAATGGTCGGGTAAGTGCAATATATTACCGATTTGCTCCTCTAAGTCGTGCTGACCTCTGCACCAATTGAGAAGTTCTTCCATGCGTCCTTTATATTCTTTTTTATCCGCGGGAAACCCCGCGTTTTTGTCGATTTTAAGACGAATATTGCCCTCTTTAGTGACTAACATTCCCAGTAAAGTTTTCCAACCTGAAATACCTGAGAGACTACTGTCAGGAACATCAGCTATGCCAATGAGTTTAGCCAGCGCTGGGTTCTTACCCTCCGGCAGATGACTCGCGGCAAAGTCAGCTAGTGCGATTAGCTCTCCCATAATAGGCATAAGCCGTTCATAAAGGTCGTTTAATTTTTCATCAACAATGTTCTCTATGACGCGCTCAAAGTAATGCCTATTGTCTTTACTGCCGTAAATGAGCGGCAACCACTGTTCCCTCTTATTGAGTAATTCGGAAAGAAGGCGCTCGCAGCGTTGTAGGTCGTTACCGGTGTGTGCCAAAATGATCTCAAGTGACGGGGCTAGTGATTCATCTGTCTCCAGCTTTTGAAGTAGAGACCGACTTGCGGCTTCATAGTGAGCTTCTGGATACTCACTTGGGTCAGATATATCTCCAAGCTTTGTTTCCAATGAAAATTGACGTGCGATATAACGGCAAAAGCTATCGATTGTCTGGATACGCAATCGATTAGGCATATCCAATAAATTCCAGTTTAAATGCGTATCTTGACGCAACGCTTTTTGTGCTAGATCCCATGTCTGTGCCGCATAACTATCACTCGGCCGTGGTTCATTGGCGGCCTGTTGAAGGGCAATATGCACTCTTGATGCCATCTCCGCTGCGGCTTTTCGTGTAAAGGTAATACTGAGTATTTCTTCAGGCTCATTAACCGTCGCAAGCAAACCCAAAATACGTTGTGTAATCAGCCCAGTCTTTCCTGATCCAGCAGGAGCTGAAACGATAAAACTTTCTCGGGGATCTATCGCTTTGAGTCTCTCTGCCTGGTCAACTACGGTTTTCATTCAGTATCCCCAGTAATAGCGACAATGTCGTTGATCATTGACTCTTCAGACCATCGATTGAGTGGTAATAAGTGCGTTTGATAGGTGATGCCATTGGAGTGAATTACCTCCATTTGTGCGACGCCAGCGGTAAATTCAGACGCCAGTGCAGTCATCGAAGTGTGCCAGCTAGCGACACGCTCTCCCCAATCATCATTGAGCTTTTCACCGTCTATTAATTGACTATCACTAATACCTGTAAATCGAATCTTTCCACCTATTATTTGTGCGAACGCACATCCATTAACGGTTGGTTCACCCGCAGATACGTATAGCGGTAATTGCGGATCTTTGGGTCTTTCTCCATCCCAATGGGCTGGATTAATGGTCCCCGATTTGTAGTCAACAATTAATAATTTGTCACCGATCCTATCAACCCTATCTAATCGAAGTGATATCTGTAGATCGCCAAATGTAGCTGTGTGTTTGATTTCCAGAGACTCAATGTTAAAGTTTGGTCGTTGCTTTTCTAGGGCAACCCACTCCCATAGTAGTTTTACTAATCTGTTACGTTCAATAAATCTGTAACGATCCCCGCGTAGGATTGAATGATGAATCGACCAGTGGTCAAGAACTTGCAGCGACACCTTTTTTAGCTGCTCGCTAATATCTTGCTCGGACTGTCGATGAAGCTCCAATGAGCTGCCCCATTGTGTCCATAAACGAAACAGTATCTCGTGCAATATGGAGCCACGATCCATCGCCGTTAAGCCATGGCTTGGATGCTCCAGTGGTGCCGCTTTTAATCGATGGATCACAAAAGCGTTAAAAGGGCATGCTGCTTGATTCTTAAACAGTGCGCTACCGGTACTAATAGATTCTATTAGCTTGTCGAATCGAGGTGCACAGTCCTTAAATAGATCGGTTTCATCTAATTGAAGATGACTTCTTGGGAATAGTCCGACATCTTTGGTTAGAGTTGTGATGGGTAGAAGTGGTATCTCTGCTAACAGCGGACTTGGCTGTAAAATTTCTTCGCCTTTTTTACTCGAGTAACTAAGAAACAATTCATTGCTGCTGCAGGTGAAGCCAAGCAGTAACTGTCTTGCAATCTCTAGTTCTCTCTCTGGAAGGCTGTGAGGCATTGCATGCTGACGTTGAAATTGAGCAGGTAATAGAGGGTTTATAGATACTGATGCGGGAAAGTTTTGACTGTCCATACCCAGGATCCAAAGGCGATCAAAACGTAACCCAGACGCCTCTAATAAGCCGAGTATCTGGAGGGGCGCATCCGCGGTCTTGGGATGAAAGACAGCATCTTGCGCGAGGCGCCTTAAATGTTTAAGCGCTGTGACGAAACCCACTTCTATACCGAGATTATCAAGCCCAGAAAATTGCTCTAATAGTCTTTGCCAGTGTTCTTTCTGCTGGTACTCAAGACTGTTTAATGTGCGCTTACCCGGCCACCCTAAATTCTTGAGTTGATTATTAAAAAAATCAGCCCACGCTGAAAAGTTTTGGGCAACCCTATTGT
>DCBC01000101.1:9957-12989 GCA_002313335.1 Porticoccaceae bacterium UBA1117 | reverse complement strand
CCGTGCATCCATGGCTTGCTCCAAAGCAATCTCCATGATTTCTTCAGTGATACCTTCAATCTTGATATCCATCTGCAGAGCGGTAATTCCCGCTGCTGTTCCGGCAACTTTAAAGTCCATATCGCCAAGATGATCTTCATCACCTAAAATATCAGTCAAAACGGCAAAGCCTTCAGCTTCTTTAACCAGACCCATAGCAATACCAGCAACCGGTGCTTTCAATGGTACGCCTGCATCCATTAATGCCAAGCTTGAACCACAAACCGACGCCATGGAGCTCGAACCGTTAGATTCAGTAATCTCAGATACCACTCGCATGGCATAAGGAAACTCTTCTGGGTTGGGGAGTACCGCATTAATACCGCGACGAGCTAGACGTCCATGACCTACTTCACGTCGGCTAGTGAAGCCTATGCGGCCACACTCACCTACTGAGTAAGGAGGGAAGTTGTAGTGCAACATGAACGGATCATCACGACGACCCTCAAGAGCATCAATCATTTGAGCATCTCGGGTAGAACCCAAGGTTGCCGCAACGATCGCCTGGGTCTCACCACGAGTAAATAGTGCAGAACCATGTACCTTTGGAAGAATACCTACTTCAACATTGATACCGCGAACAGTTTTAGTGTCACGACCGTCAATGCGCGGCTCACCACGAATAATTCTGCCACGTACCACTTTCTTCTCAAGCTTTTTAAACGCATCTTTAATGTCATCTACTGACGCACCATCATCAGACGCTAATTCAGCATAAGCACGATCACGCAGTGCATTTACACTGACAACTCGCTCTTGCTTATCAACAACCTGGTAAGCCGCATCAACCTCAGCGCCCACTAAGTTGTGTAACGCTTCTTTAAGTTCAGCGTTTTCAACGTCACCCTGCCAATCCCAACGCGGCTTTCCAGCTTCGTCAGCAAGCTGCTGGATCACGCTGATCACTGCTTGCATTTCTTGGTGAGCAAAAAGAACACCACCTAACATAATGTCTTCTGACAGCTCACTGGCCTCAGACTCAACCATAAGGACTGCGTCTTTAGTACCAGCTACAACCATATCCAGTGACGATCCTGCCAGTTCGCTGTAGGTTGGGTTCAAAAGATAACCTGACTCTTCTGTATAACCAACCCGAGCACCGCCGATAGGCCCATTAAAGGGAATACCTGAGATTGAGAGCGCTGCCGATGTTCCAATCATTGCAGCGATATCTGGATCGATATTTTTCTCAGCTGAAATAACGGTACAAACAACCTGAACTTCGTTTTTGAAGCCATTTGGAAAGAGAGGGCGAATAGGACGGTCAATCAATCTTGAAGTGAGAGTTTCTTTCTCATTCGGACGGCCTTCACGCTTGAAGAAACCACCGGGGATCTTACCCGCGGCATAGGCTTTTTCGACGTAGTGCACACCTAGCGGGAAAAAATCCATACCTGCTTTAGCTTCTCTTGCGCCAACAACTGTACAAAGTACTGTTGTATCATCGATTGAACATAAAACAGCACCCGTTGCCTGTCTGGCAATGCGACCTGTTTCCAACGTAACGGTATGATTACCGTATTGAAATTTCTTAATTAAAGGATTCATAATTTTACCTTTGTTGTTTACCTTGTGCGTCTTGTCTAGATCCTACTTGTGCGCTGCTCGGGTTACTTATAGCGACCAACAGGGGTAGATATAAGTAACTCGATCAGCATAGATGCAGGCATCGTTTAAAGACGATTTAAATTAGGTGCTCACTAAAACCAGTACGGCCCCTAAATAGGAGCCGCACCATGAACACTTATCGACGTAAACCAAGCTTCTTAATCAGTTGGCTGTAGCGTTCGACGTTTTTACCCTTCAAATAATCGAGTAATTTACGACGCTGATTAACCATTCGAATAAGACCGCGACGTGAATGGTGATCTTTTTTGTGATCGCCAAAGTGGCCTTGTAGCTTGTTGATGTTTACAGTTAGCAATGCAACCTGCACTTCAGGTGATCCTGTATCGTTTTCACAGGTAGCGTGTTCGGCGACGATTGTTGCTTTTTCTTCTGCACTTAGTGCCATGATGATTCACTCCAATATGCGAGTTTAAAAAATTCAGGTTTGCCCGCGCATATTTACAGACAACCCAACTTAAGAGCTGATACTTATGTATCAGCATTTATCGATGGCCATTACTACAGCCATCTGAATATCGTTTTCCTTTCGCGCGTAAAAGACTTTGAGCGTTCTAAGCGTCTTCAACCACTAATCGTTTTGGTGCGACTTGACCATCTGCGGTAACTTCACCGACACCCAAAAAGTCTCCGCCCTCGCGAAAGACGCGCACTATATCCCCTTCTTGACCATTACGAAAGGCTTGATTTGACATAACTGGTTGTCCTAATTGAAAATATCCGGCCACTACCGCTGATAATTCAACTGCCATTCGATCTGCTACTGCAATATCCATTGGCTTCAAAAGCTCATCAAGATCCGTCGGCTCAACTGTTTCTCGCCGTCTTTGTAACTCTTCAAGGGTTATCGTTTGTTCATCATTGAAGGGCCCAGCAATGTTGCGATGCAATGCACTGACATGAGCCCCACAACCAAGCACATTGCCTAAATCTTCGGCCAAGCTACGGACATAAGTACCTTTGCTCACATGCACTTCAACATCCAACTCGGCCTTTGATCCTGGACGAAAGTCTAAAATATTATATTTAAATACCGTAACAGGACGTGGTTCTCGTTCAATTTCGATACCTTGTCGAGCAAGCTTATAGAGAGGTTGACCGTTGTGCTTTAGGGCAGAATACATGGAGGGAATCTGTAAAATATCACCTCTAAACGCCTCGATTGCTAATTCAATCTGCTGCTCATTAATACTCGACGCGTCTTGCTCTTGAACCACAGCTCCATCGCAGTCACCGGTCTCAGTGCGCACACCCAGTGTAAAGGTACTACGATAATGCTTATCTGAATCTAGTAAGAACTGACTAAATTTGGTGGCCTCGCCCAAACAAATTGGGAGCACGCCTGTGGCAAGCGGATCTAGGCTGCC
>DCBC01000101.1:4096-9560 GCA_002313335.1 Porticoccaceae bacterium UBA1117 | reverse complement strand
TTGTTGAGCAAAAAAATACCGTTTACTGAACGACCTCGATTACGCCTACGAGCCAATGCTAATGACCTTCGGCATCCACAGGCTGATCATTTTCGTCTTGATCAGAGCCCTGCTGCTTTGACATTGCATAATCAATAAGCGCTGAAAGATGCTGACCTCGACGGCCACTTTCATCAAACAAAAAGGTTAGCTTTGGAGTGATACGCAATTTGATACTGGACGCGAGTAGTTTACGTAGATAACCGGACGCACCATTTAGAGCGCCCATTGCTTCATCTATTTCTTCCTGAGTACGCTCACCTAAAAATGTTACATGTATTTTGGCGTAAGCTAGGTCTCTGCTCACATCGACATCAGTAACACTCACCATACCAACTCTTGGGTCACGAACACCGTCACGAATCAATACCGCCAACTCTTGTTGGACGGCATCTGAAACGCGTTCTGCTCGGGTAAATTCTCTTGGCATAGTAGTCTTTAGTTACACCTAATTATGGGTTAGTTCGATTTATAGAACCCATTAAAGTGAACGCTTTACCTCAGTGATGTCATACACTTCGATGAGATCTCCAGCCTTGACGTCATTGTAGTCCTTGACACCAATTCCACACTCCATGCCATTACGCACTTCGCTAGCTTCATCTTTAAATCGACGTAAGGATTCTAATTCACCCTGATAAATAACAACATTATCACGTAATACACGAATCGGCTTACTACGTTGAACAGATCCTTCAGTCACCATACATCCAGCAATTGCGCCAAATTTTGGTGAACGGAACACATCACGAACTTCTGCAATACCGACTATTTCCTCACGCGTCTCTGGTGCTAACATGCCAGATAGAGCCGATTTAACTTCATCGAGAAGATTGTAGATAATGCTGTAATAGCGGATTTCAATACTTTCCTTTTCAGCCAGTCCCTTAGCAGAACCACCCGCACGGACATTAAAGCCCAAAACAATAGCGCCAGTAGTCAATGCCAAGTTGATGTCTGATTCGGTAATACCACCAACACCAGAAGCAACAATATCTACAGCAACTTCATCGGTCGCAAAATCGTGTAGCGCACTGTTAATAGCCTCTAGTGAGCCTCTTACATCCGTTTTCACAATTAAGTTGAGCTTGTTGACCTGCGTACTGCCCATATCAGAAAACATGTTTTCCAGCTTAGCTGCTTGCTGACGAGACATTCTTTCGTGCCTGGATTTAGTCACTCGTAAATCAGCAATTTCTTTTGCTTTGCGCTCATCATCAACAACAAAAAATTCATCACCAGCATTAGGAACTTCATCTAATCCCAAAATTTCGACCGGGATCGAAGGTCCAGCCTCAGTAATCGGCTTTTGCATTTCGTCGGTCATCGCTCGAATTTTACCCACACTCTCGCCAGCCAACATAAAGTCACCTTTACGCAAAGTACCTTGCTGTATGAGCGCAGTCGCAACTACACCGCGACCTTTATCAATTCTTGCTTCAACAATAACGCCGCGAGCAGGAACATCAACAGGTGCTTTTAATTCAAGAAGCTCGGCTTGCAGTAACACGGCTTCAAGCAATTCCTCAATTCCATCGCCGGTCTCAGCCGACACTTTCATAAACTGGGTATCACCGCCCCATTCTTCTGGGATAACATTTTTTGCGCCCAACTCACTTGTCACTCTCTCTGGATCTGCACCCTCTTTATCCATTTTATTAATAGCGACAACCAAAGGTACCCCAGCCGCTTTAGCATGCTGAATGGCTTCTTCTGTCTGAGGCATTACGCCGTCATCAGCAGCAACAACCAATATAACAACATCAGTAGCCTGAGCGCCACGTGCACGCATCGCAGTAAATGCGGCGTGACCTGGTGTGTCTAAAAAGGTGACCATTCCTTTCGGAGTATTCACGTGGTACGCACCAATGTGCTGAGTAATACCACCCGCCTCTCCCGAAGCAACGTGCGTTTTCTTTATTCGGTCAAGCAAAGAGGTCTTGCCGTGATCGACATGGCCCATTACCGTAACAATTGGTGCCCGAGACTCTCCATCGGTGACACTTTCAATATCTTCAAACTGCCTAGCTAATTGATCTTCAACTGTATTCTCAACCGCAGCTATGGGCTGATGACCCAACTCTTCAACCACCAAAAATGCTGTTTCTTGGTCGATGACTTCATTAACATTGGCCATCACACCTAGCTTCATCAATGCTCTTACAACAACACCAGCTTTGAGTGCCATCTTGCCCGCTAAATCACCTACAGTTAATTCTTCAGGAATCGCAACCTCAAAGGTTTTCTTTTCTACGGGTCGTTTAAATGTGTGCTTGTTATCCATTTTAAGCGCTGCACGAGAAGCCTTGAGTCGGCCTTTACCAAATCTGTCATCGCCGTCATCCATCTGTAATCGCGGCTTCTTCTTGCCCGACTTACCAAGCGGTTTCTTGGCTTTTCTCGCTAACTTATCTTCGTCATCGTTTGGCTTATCGTGGCGACGTGCTTTATCTTGAACCGGTTCGGTAGCCACAACTGGAACATGCTTTGTAGTCTTCCCAACTTTCTTGGCTTCCTCACTAGCAATTACAGAGGCTGCTTCAGCAGCTTTTCGCGCTTCTTCGGAAAGCTTGTCGTTAGCCTTTTGTTGTGCCGCTTGGCGAACGTCTTCTTCGGCTTTACGACGATTTAAAATACCGGCTATTCGTTGTTCTTCTACATTGTCAGTGCCTGAGCTTCTTCTCGGGACAGGAGCGACTACTTCGACGGCCGCCACTTCAGGAGTACTAGCTTCAGACGCAGCTGCTTCAGCAGCAGCATCAATCGCTGCTTGAGCTTCTAATTCAGCCTGTTGTTGCGCTGCTAACTCTGCTTCTTCTCGAGCCTTGGCTTCGCTCTCAAGATCAACTTGTGCCTGTAACTCTTCGTCACTACGTTTGACATAGGTACGCTTTTTACGAACTTCAATATTGACCGTTTTACGATTTCCGGACCGCAGTGTACTTACGGTCTTGCGCCGAAGAGTAATTTTCTTTGGCTCACCCGAACTTTCCCCATGGAGCCCTTTAAGGTAACCAAGCAGAGTCTGCTTCTCATCATCGGAGACCGTGGCCTCAGCCGAATCATGGGAGAGACCCGCCTCTTTCATTTGCATTAGCAAACGATCGACAGATGCCCCCACGGTTTTTGCTAGTTCAGTTACTGTAACTTCAGCCATCGGTTATCCTCTATTACAACCCGATTAATTATTCGCCTTCTTCTTCTGCGAACCAAGGTGCGCGGGCAGTCATTATTAATGATGCCGCTTTTTCTTCGTCCATACCTTCTATGTCCATCAGATCATCAACGGCCTGTTCAGCCAGATCTTCCATAGTAATGATACTTTTTGCTGTCAATTTGTAGGCCAAGGACTTGTCCATGCCTTCCATTGTTAGTAAATCTTCAGCGGGCTCGACATTAGTAAGCTGCTCTTCGCTAGCCAAAGCGCGCGTTAACAGCGCGTCTTTTGCACGCGCGCGTAGCTCTTCCGCGATGTCTTCATCAAAGCCTTCAATAGCACTCATCTCTTCAAGGGGCACATAAGCGACCTCTTCGAGACTTGTAAATCCTTCTTCGACCAGCACCACGGCAACATCTTCGTCAACGTCCAGCGCTTCCATCAAACTTTCGACATAATTGGAAGATTCGGCCTCTTGCTTTTCTAGGGCGTCTTCAGTGGTCATGACGTTTATGGTCCAACCGGTTAGCTCAGAGGCAAGACGTACATTTTGTCCGCCCTTACCAATTGCTTGTGCCAGATTGTCGGCATTGACTGCAACGTCCATCGAATGCGAATCTTCATCAACAATAAGAGACTCAACCTCTGCAGGGGCCATTGCATTAATAACCAATTGAGCAGGATTGTCGTCCCAAAGGATGATATCAACACGCTCATCATCTAAGTCATTTGAAACAGCTTGTACTCGAGCTCCACGCATTCCTACACAGGCACCCACTGGATCGACACGGGCGTCTTTACTTTTTACAGCAATCTTTGCACGCTGCCCGGGATCTCTAGCGGCACCCTTAATCTCAATAATGCCTTCAGAAATTTCGGGTACTTCAATTTTGAACAACTGCACCAACATATCTGGCGTTGCTCGTGACACTAACAGCTGGGGTCCACGAGTTTCCTCGCGAATACCAATTAAAATAACGCGGGTACGGTCATTAATACGGAAGATTTCTCTACCTACTAGCTCTTCGCGGGGTAACATTCCTTCAGCATTATCACCAAAATCAACCACGATATGATCTCGTGTTACCTTCTTGACGGTCCCGTTTAGCAGTTCACCAACGCGACTCTTGAATCGATTAACAATAATCTCACGCTCTGCGTCTTTTACTCGCTGAACGATGACTTGTTTTGCAGTTTGCGCAGCAATTCGACCAAACGCTATATTTTCAATGGCCTCCTCAAAAGTGTCTCCAACCTTTAACGTTGGGTCCTTCTCAATAGCCTCTTCGGTCGTAAACTGGGTTCCCAGTTCAGCCATAACATCATCGGCAACCACATCCCACCATCGAAAAGAATCGTAATCGCCAGTCTCTCTGTCGATCACAACACGAATGTTAGCACCCTCTTCGTAGCGCTTTTTAGTCGCTGTTGCCAGCGCCTGCTCAATCGCTTCGAAGATTATACCTTGGCCCACACCCTTTTCATTGGATACGGCCTCTGCAACCATTAAAATTTCTTTACTCATTGATTAAACTCCACATGCCTCAAAAGCGAGGAACCACGTTAGCTTTCTCTATACCTTCAACCGGAAACAGAAACTCATGATCTGCTGCCACCAAAATAATTTCATCACCGTCAATACCTGTTAAACGGCCCTTAAAGTTACGTCGTCCCTCATAGGGGAAGCGCAACCTCAGTGAAATATCTTCTCCAATATACTTCTCATAATGCCCTAGCTCATAAAGCGGACGGTCCATACCTGGCGAAGAAACTTCCAAGATGTACTCACCATTAATAACGCCTTCTACATCAAGAACACTGCTTGCCTGACGGCTTACTTTTTCGCAATCCTCAATGCCAATTAAATCGTTATCTCTATCGATAAAAACTCGCAAGAGTTTAGTCTTAGCTCCTGATTGCAGGTCAATACCCCACAATTCGCACCCCAAAGCCTCAACAACCGGCTGGAGTAATTGCCTAATCTTGCTATCGGCTACAGCCATGGAATTCTCCTAACCAACAAAAAATGGGCCGTGGCCCATTTTTTAACTTCTAAAGAAAAGCCCCAATATGGGGCTCTTCGACTTGCGCCGGACCCGACGCGAATGACCTTTGTAGAGGAGAGTAACCTTTAAAAGCGATACTTTCTTCTACTGCATAATGCAATCATAGACAAAAATAACCAGATACACATTACTTTTTTTGGTGTCAATTTTAATAAATTGGTAGCGGGAGCTGGATTTGAACCAACGACCTTCGGGTTATGAG
>DCBC01000101.1:3174-3795 GCA_002313335.1 Porticoccaceae bacterium UBA1117 | reverse complement strand
CCTTCGGGTTATGAGCCCGACGAGCTACCAGACTGCTCCATCCCGCACCTACACCTTGACCCCATAATTATCAGGTCAGCCTCTTTTTGAGGAGGTGCATTATAGGTACGCCCTGCGATGAGGTCAACAACCCATTGCTAATGTCGAGGCTTTTTAGCCAATTAAATTTTTAGTGCCACTTTAACAGCCACACCCTAGTAATTATTGACGATTCTCGACAATTAGCTCATACGCTGCCTGTATTTCTTGAGTTTTTTCAGTCGCAAGGGTGACCATATCTTCTGGCATTCCTTGGCCAATTAATTTATCCGGATGATTTTGACTAATGAGCTTTCTGTATGCCCTTTTAATCTGACTGTCTGAGTCCTCAGAACTGACACCTAACGCTTTATAGGCATCAGCCAATTGATCTTTTGATGGCCGGCTGGCGCCAGGGCCTGAGCCTCTAAATTGTGACTGCGCTTTAATCATCTGAATGAATTGTTCAAACAAAGCTGCACTAAAGCCTAAATGACGGGCAATCTTAGCCAGTACATCCTGCTCCGACTGATGAAGCTCGCCATCTGCCATAGCCAGCGCTATTAAATAATTGAGCAACTGTCGCTTAAGGTTGTTGTATCT
>DCBC01000101.1:1848-2770 GCA_002313335.1 Porticoccaceae bacterium UBA1117 | reverse complement strand
GCTTTCTTCCTAGTCGCAGTGTCCAGACCCATCTTGTCCATCAACTGCTCAGCTTGACTAATTTCATCACTAGAAACGCGACCATCCGCTTTAGCAACATGGCCTAAAAGACTGAATACGGTATGAAAGAAAGAATCTTGAGCCTGTTGCTGCTGGCCACCAGTCATAGGGCCAGATCGAGCGCGATCAAATTGATGACCCAAGTAGATGCCCAATAGCGCCCCAAAAGGACCACCCGCGATCATAAAGCCAAAAATTGCACCGATAATTTTGCCTAGCATTTTTCTCTCTCTATTGTGAAACCTCGCAGACATTGTAAATCCTTTCAGCTCAAATGCATGCACTATTAAAGCTAAGAAGGTATTATCAAGCACTGTCGAACATACCTCTGCTGCTAGGTCTGTTCCAAATTTAGCTGTTGTACACAGCGTCGCTGTTGCTGTTTTCCAAGGCGTACCAGTAGCGAGTAAATTATTTACTGACGACATTTAGACCATGCGTAAGTTTTATAAAGACCCAATTTTTTTATTAATGCTACTAGCGCCGCTGCCAGTGTGGATATGGCTATTTGCCATTGAAGGCATCACAGGCATTACTGAGCTAGCAGTGTTGTTGAACTTAGTGCTGCTTTATCCAATCGTTGAAGAGCTTATTTTTAGAGGGGCTATCCAGCCTCTTTTGGCCAGATGGTTAAAGCAACGCTGGTTAATACTATCGCTGGCAAACTTAACCACGAGTAGTCTTTTTGTATTGGTGCATTTGGTTAATCACTCTCCAGCTTGGGCCATAGCCACCTTTATACCGTCTCTTGCCTTTGGCTACATTCAAGAACGCACTAACAACATAGCGGCGCCAATTATTCTCCACTGCACCTACAATGCTGGCTACTTTTTACTGCTTGGTTAATCACACGTTAGGTTAA
>DCBC01000101.1:0-1486 GCA_002313335.1 Porticoccaceae bacterium UBA1117 | reverse complement strand
ACATGGGTTAATGCTACGTTATAAAAAAGCGATACATAGATGTCTATTTTTTTGTCCTCATCACCCTCATAAAATAATTTAGCATCTGTAATCCACGCGTACAGAATCATATTTAAGTTTTGTATCAGTGATTCATAATTGTTATTAATTTCTGGCTTTAAATAACCCTCTTGAATCAAATATTTTTTGGCGCGGTTAAGAATCTTTATTCGAGTAGCGTAATAAGACTTTTCTGACTCACAAATAAACTCGAACTGGTTCATCAAGCTATTTATATTTAGGTAGATAAAACGATAGTTCCAAATAACATCAAAGATTTCGTTAACCAGCTTAGGGTAAAAGGTTTCCTCAAAAATACACTGAACAAGGCGATTGATTGAAGTATTTAGCGACTGCTGCATCTGAGCATAAAGGGCCAACACAATGTCGTCTTTCTTTTTAAAGTGATAAGTTAAATTGCCATAACTAATATTTAAAGACTGACTTATCTCCAGAGAAGATACCTGAACAACACCTTTTTCATTAAATAGCGTGAGTGCCTTGTCGATTATTTTTTCGTTTGTTTTCATAAATCTCTAGTTTAAATTGCACACGTTCTTTAAATTAGGTAGCATTACCTAATAATAATACAGCAATTACCTAAATCAATCGATGAAAAGAGTATGCCTCCAATGCACATTGAACCACAAGGCCCCAAAGGCTATCCTTTTATTGGAAGTTTATCAAAGCTGGCCAGCCCCAATCGACTCACCTGGTTACAGTCCATCAGCAACACCCATGGGGATGTGGTTAAATTTAACCTGTTGAAAAGAAATGTCTATCTGGTTAACCATCCTGATTTAGTAAAAGACATGCTAACCCGCAGTAGTAAAAACTACACCAAGAAAACCATTGGTTTTAAAATGGTCAAAGTAGTGCTTGGGGAGAGTACATTTACCGCAATGGGCGATGAGTGGCGACGCAAGCGTCTTTCGGTGCAACCCTATTTTCAACGAGCCAAAATCGCTAACCTAGCTACCATAATGACAGGCTGTATTGAGGAAATGTTGACCGAATGGGAAACACTGTGCGATGAAGGTAACACGCTACAAACCACCGATGCAATGATGCAAGTGACCCTAAAAGTAGTGGTTAAGGCACTATTTAGTACTGCACTTTCCGATGAAGACATTCAAACGGTAGCCAACATTTTTAACCCCTTATTAGAAGCAACCAACCGGCGTGTTGTGCTTCCTTTTCCCTTTTTATACAAATTGCCAACTGCCAAAAACAAGCAGTACCCTCACTATATTGCTCAATTGGACGACATTATTTATCGAATTATCCGTCAGCGGAAAGTGTCCACAGACAAACCCATGGACTTACTACAAATGCTCATGGATGCAACTGACGAAGACACTGGCCTACCATTGAGCGATGAAGACCTAAGAAACGAAGCTATGACCATGTTTATTGCCGGCCATGAAACTACCGCCAATGCCATGTC
>DCBC01000072.1 GCA_002313335.1 Porticoccaceae bacterium UBA1117 | reverse complement strand
GGTGCAAAACTAAAGCACACTTATCTGTGATTTAGTTCTTATCATAAGCACTGGTGATGACGTCCAGCTGACCTTTCATATAGTCTCGCGTGGTGTTCAAGCTGTTCATTAACGTTTCCATCGCCGTAAACTGAGTCAAGTAACGCTGATATAGCGCAGTCATACGCGCTTCGAGTTTAGTGAGCTCTTTCTGGTAGCTCTCCTCGTATTTGCTCAGGGCTTGGGTTCTATTGGCGATCAGACCATTGCTAACATCACCGTCCTCAGTGGAGGCAGATAAACCATTAATAATGGTAGCAACGTCTTGACTAAGCCCTTTTGGTGTCACGCCGTAAAGACTTTGATTAGTAGTGTCGGCCGTCAACATGGTGACTACATCGTCCCAGTTAGTAGTAATTAAGCTGTCATACTTGGCTTCGTCAAACTGCAGTTTACCGTAGCGATCAACACTAATACCCAAATCACGTACCGCATCAACCGTCCCGCTGGCGGAAGAGGAGGTGGCCGTTAGCGCATTATAGATACGGCTCTGCACTGAACGAAGTAATGAGCCCTCACCTGCCAGGGACAGTCCTGCCTCAACGGCTTCATCCGTATTTAGCTCATCTATCAGGCCTTCAAGATCATTATAGGAAGCAATAATTTCCTGTAAATTAGTTTTTAACTGACTCTTGTCGCGAGTAATTGTTAGGCGCGTAGAGTCAAAAACCGTCTCGGTTTTGTATTTGGTTAAATAGGTGGTACCGCTACCCCCGCCCGACCCATTGGCTAGCACCGCGTAAGGTACCGAGCTTTCTCGTCCGGTAGTTGCGTTAATCTGGAAAGTTGCACCTTCTATGACGTCAGCTATGACATTGCTGCCACGATTAACTAACAGCCCTTCGTAGCCTATCTGTGCATCTTGAGCCACCTGCAACACGTTTGCGGCCTGATTAAAGCCTAGACCGGCAGTGGCTGTGGCACTGCTGGTACCAACAGAGAAACTTCCATCTAGCCCTTCTGCGCCTGAGAGGACAATACGATAATTATTGCCAATACCGCCCACATCTAATAAGGCTGCGGTAATCCCTGTGTCAGCTTTATTAATAGCGGCGACAACCCCTGCCAGGGTATCGTCACCGGCGCCAATTTGTATAATAGTGTCAGTAGCTGCATTGACCGGGTTAATGCCGCCCGTCGAACTGCTAGCGTCTTGTGCGTCCCCATTGAGGGTGAACGTTGGCTTACTAACAGCACCGTCACTTTTGTAACCAAACACAAGCCCTGTTGAGTCCGCTGAGACGGTAAATTTTAAGTCCTCATAATAACTGGCGTCTTGAATTGCCTCGGCCATTTGCTGTGTTGAGCTTACAGTCACATTAGTTTTGGTAATACTTACCAGATCGGACCTATCTACCGAGGTAATAGAACCCGTAGCGTTGACTTTTTGTACAAAGGTCAGTTTGTTGTCATTAACCACCGCGGTGGTTTGAAAGTCTGCAGACGCGTTAGCATTGAATGCATTGGCCGCGTTCTGAAGTGTCAGTGCCCCCACGGGAATCGGGATTCCCAAAATTTTCATATCGTTAAGGTCAACCGTCACTGTTTCCGTACCAGTGCCGCGACTACCGGTAACAGATATGCTGCCAGTGCTGGCTAGGGCCGTTTGTAACTCTGCCTCTGTAATAGAGAGTTCATAGTCAGTGCGCGGTATAAAGTTAGTGGATGGGATGCTAACAGTAGTCGTGCCATCGGACACGACTAGGGAATCTGACCCAGCACTGGTTGGGGTAAAGGTGTACGTTGCCGCGGACCCAGTTACTGGGGCTGCACTTATAATACCTTGAGAGACTGACCCTAGATTAGAGGTGAGAGAGCCGTTGTAAGTGTTGGGCTGACTTAAAGAAACCGATGCCCCAGCTGTCGTTTGAACAAAACTAATGCCGTTGGTGTGATGGACTTGTGCTGAGGAAAAGGAGCCCGCAAACCCAGTGTTGACAGCAATGTCGTTATTAATGGCTAAAACGAGCCCTTCAAGTGTGGCATTGTCAAAGGTATAAGTACCGGCACCTTCAAGGGACTCCATGGCTGCATCAATTTCAGCCTGGGTAATTTGAATTGTGTTACTGCTGTTGGAGTAGTTAATAACAGCTGATGCATCATTGCCAATTGCTTGCAACTGGTCAGTGGTTATAAAGTGATCGTAGGTACCTGTGCGGGTTACCCCAATGGATAGAGTAATGTCAAAAGCGGCACTACTATTAACATGACCGCTATTTGTTTGATAACTATTGGATGCAACACGCTTATTTTCAGCCAGCTGATAGACATTGATATCATAGCCTCCCTCTGGCGCAGCATTGGTAACACTTAAAAAAGAAACCGCTTTGTCATTGGCGCTTTTACCCGCAGTCGAATAAATTTCATTGGCATCATTAATTTTTTCAAAAGAGCTTGCAAGGATGTCAAGCTGCGATGATATTAACCCGTAGCCAGATATTTTGGCGTCTGTTTTGTCAATTTTTCGCTGCAATGCAGCTTCTGCTGGGACCTTTTCTACATTGGTTAAATTTGTAGCCAACTCTTCAACATTTATACCAGAACCAGAACCTAAGGTAAGCAGTATGGAGGATCCAATATTGCCCTTAGTAGCTGGTGTAACTGGTGTAGCTGACGAATCAACCCCCGTTGAAGTGACCATTTATAATTCTACCTTATATAGTCAAACAGACTAAGTTGAGAAATTTTTGCAAAGCTTGCTTGAGCTGCTTCTAAGGACAGCATTTCTGAGGTCAACTGAGTAATCGCTAAGGTGTAATCTAGCTCTGTCTCTGCATTTAACATCAGCTCATATCGAAGCTTTGTGTCCGCTATAATATTTTTTTGTGAGTCAACCGTGCGTTGTCTTGCACCAACGTCGCCAATGGCCTCTGCCATGTTATTACTCAGGGTGTCGATTTCTGAGAGCGCTCTTTCGATGTCTGTGCCAGTGTTGGTGCCCAGTGCACTAATAAAATCATCAATGACCTGGAAAAACCCCACATCAACGCCGCCTCTGTCAATATTGGAGAAGATTGCATCACCCGGACGATTCAACGTAAAGTATCGGGTTTCTGAAATATCAACAGCCATATTGTCCTGGTTACCGCTATAGGTAGTAATCCCTGAGATCTCTGTAAAAGCCGCACTTTGCACATCAGATCCGGAAAAAACGTAGTTGCCATTCATGTCTTGCTGGTTAGCCTGTGACAAAAGGCCCTCGCGCAATTGTGTTACTTCGGCGAAGACCCTCGTAGCACGATCAGAGGATGAAATACTCCCATCATTACTGAGCAAAGCGAGCTCTTTTAAGCGCTGTAACATGTCGGTGCTTGAACGGATTGTAGACTCTTCAAGATCTAAACGAGCAGAAACACTGTCCAGTGTTGATTCATATACTTTTTGGCGCCCTAAAGCACTGTTTAACCGCTGGATAAGCGCGGTTTTTTCAGCATTATCACTCGGGTTAAGTAATTGCTTGCCTTCCGCTATTCTGGATTGAAGATCGGCTACCTTGCTGTGTTGCTGAGTCATCTGATTGACTGAGTTTTCAAACAGCTGTTGATTCGATATTCTCATTTTTTACCTCAACCCTCTCCTAATGCCGTTGCTTTAATTTAGCGCGCTATTTAAATTGGTCCCTGTGGTCCATCGTCACTAGAGCCCAAAACTTTAGCCCACCAGACTAATTAATTTTCTTTTTTAGTATCTCTTTACACTCATGTTTAACGAACCGCTAAAATAGTGTCAAATAATTCGGATGACACTGTAATAATCTTAGCCGAGGCCTGAAAAGCTTGCTGATAGCGAATTAGGTCTGCTGCCTCTTCATCAAGGCTAACGCCTGAAATTCGATCTTTTTCTGCTGTTGCCTGGTCAAAAACTACCTGCAAGGCATCCTTAGATATCTTAGCCAACGTGGCCTGACTGCCAACAGCGGTAACAATACTGTTATATTCGTCGGTGAGAGATCCGCCACCTGTCATTACGCCAGCAGTTTGCAGTCGCGCTATTAACACCATATTGCTGTTATCACCGGCACTTCCTGATCGTGTTGCTGCGGCAATTTCCATCGGATCGCTGAGTGATAAGCTGAAGTCAGCCGCGCCATTGGGACCGCTATTAAAATCAAATATGGGTGCACCAGGGTTGCCGTTAGCGTCGTCTCCCTGGGCCTGATAATCGTTAACCTCGGTAGCCAGCGTATTGGCTAACGCATCTAATTTATTGATTGTTGGCATTAACACCTGACTGCGAACACTGAGCAACCCCCCTAAAGCGCCGCCGGTCATGTCCGTGACATCTCCACGTGCGCCATAACTGCTGATAATTTCCACACTACCAATGTTGGGTTGATTAAACTGTGCTGAAAACTGATTAGCGCGATTGTTATCGATGACCATAGTGCCAAATGCGTTGTCTAACCTAATGGCTACTGCGCCAGACTTACCTTCAATAACGTGAATATTGGCAATTTCTGCCATCTCAAGTAAGGTTCTATCTCTTTGATCTAAAAGCCGTGGAGCCTGCTTTGTTACGTCAAGGTTTTCATTTAACTCGGTATTAATAGTAACCAGCTGCTCTGCTAAATTATTAAGACGCGTTGTCTTTGCCTCTATGGCGAACTGAGTATCTTGCTCAACATCATTTAAATAATCAGCGAGCTCGTTAAATCGTTCAGCAAGCCCTTGTGCTTCATTCAAAAAGGAGTTGCGCAAGTCTATTGAGGTAGGATCAACGCTGAGATTTCCCGCGGCGTTAAAAAAACGGTCCATAGCCTGATTTAATCCCGCTGAGTCTGATCCCATGACATCGACAATCTGACTGGCGTAGTCAATAAGTTGATCCTGTGTGGACAGCTCACCTTTACTTTGACGTAAATTATTCTCTGTAAACCCGCTATAGGCTCTGGTCACAGAATCAAGACTGGCGCCTGTGCCAATATAACTTTGCCCGTGAAAATCAGGCGCACTTTCACTGACATTACTTGACTGTCGGCTATAGCCCTCAGTTGTGAGGTTAGCAATATTATTACTCACTGTAGCTAACCCCGACTTGTATAGCTGGGCCGCACTAGCACCAATGGTAAGGAGACTAGCCATCTGATTGCTCCTTTAATTGTCCGATTGCCATAGCATTCAGAGGCAATGGTGACGCCTCTCTTGCAGGTATGGCAAATCCACCCTGCTCATAAGCCTTTACCGCTTTGGCTACATTAGTAGGCCCCACCACCTGCTTACTCAACCAATCGCCCAACCCGAAAAGACCTGTTTGCGACATGGTTTGCGAAAGCTCTTGATGATACATTTGTTCGAAAGAGTCTCCTCCACTAGATTGCATAAGGTCTCCTTTTAGGGGCTCATTTGCTTGCCGCATAGATTTAAAAATCATTTGAATGAACATCGCTTCAAATTGACGACCAACCTCTTGTGCGGCATCTTTTTGATCTAGCCTTGCTCGCGCTTTTAGTTCGCCCAATCCGGCGAAGTCGAGGTGACTTTTTGCTGACATTTGAATATCTTGCATCTAAATCACCACTAATTCTGCGCGCAAACTGCCCGAGCTCTTTAGGGCTTCCAAAATAGCAATTAGCGATGAGGGACTCGCGCCGACCTGATTAACTGCATCAACAATTTCACGAAGATCGACTCCGGGTTGAAACAAAAACATCGGGTTAGCTTCTTCGCTAATGGTAACTTCAGCGTTTTGAACACCTACTGTTTGGCCTTCACTAAACGGGTTCGGCTGACTGACTTCATTAGTTGCTGATATTCTGACCGAAATGCTGCCGTGAGTAACTGCAACCGCCGTCACTCTTACATTTCGATTGATCACTGCTGTGCCGGTTCTAGAGTTAATAACCACCCTTGCTGGCGCTTCACCCAGTTCTACATCAAGATTTTCAATCATGCTTAAGAAGGCTACTCGCTGAGACAAATCTTTTGGAGCTTGAATGGCTACAGATACACTATCAAGGGCTTGGGCGGTTCCGTCCCCAAATGCTTTATTAACAACTTCAGTTAGCGCATAAGCCGTTGAAAAATCGGCTTCATGGATATTGAGAACAATATGCTCTGATTTGTCAAAAGGGGTTGGTACCAACCGCTCTACCGTCGCACCATTAGGTATTCGTGCAGAGGTGGGAATTCCGACCTGAACGCTGCTGCCTGCGCCCTCAGCCGACACTCCGGTAATCCCAAGCGGGCCTTGAGCTAGCGCGTAGGTCTCACCATCGACGCCTCTTAATTGCGTCATGATTAAGGTACCCCCTCGCAAGGACTCTGCTACGCCAATGGCTGAAACATTAATGTCAATACGCTGGCCTGGCTTTGCAAAGGGTGGCAGCTCAGCGGTGACCATGACCGAAGCGACGTTGTCCACTTTTAGTTCTTTAGTGGCGTTTTGTGCCGCTAACGCGGCAAGCTTATCCCCTAAATCAAAATCACTGACTGGGCCATCAACACTCACACCCAGTCCTGACAAGGTAGTCTTTAATGCTTGTGCCGTAATAGGTAGATCTTTTCCATCGCCTGTTCCTTGAAGACCAACGACCAGACCAAAGCCAATTAGTTTATTGGATCGCACTCCCGCTACATCAGTGAAATCTTTTATTCGATCGGCGCTGGAGAAAGAACTCGCCATTAGCATTACGGCAAGCAAAACTATTTTAAATATCGACATTACATGAGCCTCTTAAATATTATCAAAATGGCCAAAACTTATACAGCAGTCCAGTACCCCAAGAGGGCTTAGATGCTGTGGCTAAATCGCCAGTGCCGCGGTAAGAAATTTGAGCGTAGGCGATGCGTTGCGACAGTACCGTATTGTCTGGCTGAATATCCGACGGCCGAATAATTCCCTTCACCTGAATAAACTCGCTCCCTTCAGTTAGGGCAAGTTGCTTTTCCCCAACGATGACTAAATTGCCATTGGCTAGAACCTCTACGACCATCGCGGAGATAGAGCCTGTTAACGTCGCTGCCTGACCCGCTGTACCAGATCCGTCGGTGCTAATGTTTGCGCCATCGGTGGCGACTCCATTAAAAAACCCTGCTCCAAATCCAATATTTGCAACGATTGAATCTTTTTGATTAACCCCGATCACATTGTTTGTTGAAGCTCGGTTAGTAGACAGCGCGGATGTTCGAGATGCCTGAGTTGTTTCATTAAGCAAGACGGTAATAATATCACCTACCTGAACTCCTGTTGCCTGGTAGCTCCGCAAGTCACCAAACAGATCGCGTCCATTGGCAAAAATTGATCCGGTTACCTGGATTGGCTCTTGTTTAGGAATAGGCTGTATAGGCGAAAAATCAGCAGTTGGTTCCATCTGAGGCTGACTTGCGCAAGCATTCAGAAAGATTAACAAAAGAGATATTATCAGTACTCTAAGTGACATAATTTTTACGCTCTATAAGTTATTATTCAAAAATCGTAACATGCCATCTGCTGCAGATATGGCTTTGGAGTTAACCTCATAGGCGCGCTGGGTCTCAATCATATTGACCATTTCTTCAACCACATTAACGTTGGACGCTTCAAGTGATCCTTGTATCAATATTCCCGCGCCGTTCTCTCCTGGAAGACCATTAATTGGGGTACCACTTGCATCTGTTGAGGCATAAAGGTTACGTCCAATCGGTTTAAGGCCTGCGTTATTCACAAACAATGACAAATTGATTTGTCCAACCTGCGATGATCCGCCGCCATTAGAAAGCTCTGCAGTGACGACGCCATTGCGGCCAATAGTAATACTTTCAGCATTTTGCGGAATCGTTATCGCTGGCTGTATGGTTTGTCCCCCCGAGGTCACAAGTTGACCTGTCGCTGACAATTTCAAGGACCCGTCTCGGGTATAAGCGATGGTACCGTCAGGCTGAGTTACTGACAAAAACCCTTCGCCAGTTATCGCCAAGTCTAATGCGTTTTCAGTATTGATCGCATTCCCTTGCCCATGTAACTTTTCTGTCGCTAGAACACGAGTTCCCGTTCCGAGCATTAATCCTGTCGGAGCCTGCGACTGCGCATCAGTTTGGCCGCCTGCTGGAACAATATTTTGGTAGAGCAGGTCTTCGAAAACAGCTCGATCTTTTTTAAAGCCGGTCGTATTTACGTTCGCTAAATTGTTAGAAATAACCTGCATTCGCGTTTGCTGAGCAGTTAATCCTGTCTTTGCAATCCAAAGTGAAGCATCCATAATTCTTTTCCTTTTCCGTCTTTCGCTTGGTTATCTTATTATTGTGGCAATCTCATTAATGACGCACCAGACTCATCAATTGACTTTATTTCTGCAATTGTTTTAATTTTTGATTCAAAGGATCGGCTAATATCCATCATCTGTATCATGGCTTCAACTGGGTTCACGTTGCTCCCCTCTAGTGCGCCAGACACCAAAGAAACGGAGCGCGCACCGGTCGGAAAATCTTTCCCTTGAAACTCGGCGACTAGAGGTTGAAACAAGCCATCGGCTCTTCGCGTCAAGGGCATTTCACTCGCATCACGAAGCATCAGCTGCCCTAAGATCATTGGTGTTGCACCTACTTCCGTGGGGGACTTACCCATCACCGTGCCGTCTTGACCAATACTGACAAGCTGCCCTTGTGGCACACTTATTGGTCCATTTTCACCCAAGATAAGCTGGCCCGCTGCGTTTTCTATTAGCCCCGTCGCGGATACTCGTAAGTCTCCTCGCCGCGTGAACCCAACCTCTCCATTGTCCGCCTGAATGCCCAGAACAGTCTTGTCGTTCAAGGC
>DCBC01000027.1 GCA_002313335.1 Porticoccaceae bacterium UBA1117 | reverse complement strand
AATGAGTGCGCTTGCTTTGGTCTTTGAGTAACGTTCTTGAGGAATAGTTAGATTTTTGTCACATACCATATCGACAATGATACCCGCGCTGGGTCGATAAAAACGATTGCGCTCAACAAAGGCACGAGCGCCAATGGCGAATGGTAAGTTATCGATGTTGCCCATGTCTTCGAGATCAAAAAATATTAAATCCACGCTAACTGGGGGCGGGTTAGCTGCAAAAATCCGGGCTAACTCAAGTAGTACTGCAACACCCGAGCCGCCATCATTTGCACCGGGTGTCGGTAGGTGTTGTTTGCTTAAATCTGATTCTTGGTCAGATATTGGCCGAGTATCCCAGTGAGCACCGAGCATAATGCGCTGATTAGCATGGGGTTTGGGGTTAATAAAGCTAGCCCATAAATTATTACCAGACAGTCCGTTGGCCGAGAATGGCTGCACAGTCAGTTTTGTAGCTAGAGGCTTTAAATAGCTAGCAATAAAGCTCAGTGTTTCCGCCTTAGCACTTGGGTTATCAAGAGTTCTTGGTCCGAACGAAACCTGTTGGTAAATATGTGTAAGCGCTCTGTCCCCGTCAAACAAAGCCTCGAACTCACTCTCTGCAACGCTTATACCGGGCATGATTGAAGCGATTAGCAAAAAGAGGGCTCTGATCATGATACTCATCGTGCCTCAGTTAGTACCTGCTGCAGTCTCATCTAAAGGTTCTTCTAACTTGGGTACAGCAATCAGCGCATACCCATAAATAATCGCGATAATAGGGCAAAGAATATTAAAGAAGACGAAGGGCGCATAGGCGAAAGTACTAACGCCTAAGGTGGCTGTCATGTATGCGCCGCAAGTATTCCAGGGCACCAATGCAGAAGTTAGTGTGCCTGAATCCTCTAAGGTTCGAGAAAGATTAATGGACTTTAGTTTACGTTCTTTATAGGGCTCAATAAACATCTGTCCTGGAAGAACGATTGATAAATATTGATCAGCGGCTAAAATATTAGTGCCTATGCAGGTACCAACGGTAGAGGCAATTAGCCCGCCCACAGATGTAACCCTGCTGAGGAGAGCCTCAACTAGTCGCGCTAACAACCCGGTTCGTGCCATAGCACCGCCGAAAGCCATGGCGTTAATAATCAAACCAACTGTTCCCAGCATACTCTTCATACCGCCTTTCGATAGCAGTTCATCTAAAGCCGGATTGTCCGTAACAGAGGTGAAGCCTGCAAACATCGCGATCAACAAACCTTTGAATGCCGATGCAAGTGGGTTTAGACTCGCATCGTCTCCTAGAGCGACTACAGAATCCCATTGAAAAACAAGTGCAAAAATACAGCCTGCAACCGTTCCGCATATCAATGTTGACAAAGCCGGTAACTTTTTTATCGCCATACCAAGTAACAATAAAAGAGGTATTAGCATAAAGGGACTTATGTAAAAGGATTCTCTCATTGCATTTTGTAAGTTAACAATATCTTCTATCACGACACTTGAGCTACTACCTATGCCCATAAAGAGATAAATAATCAGCGCAATTGAAAAAGCAGGAATAGTAGTCCAGAGCATATGTTGTATGTGATCAAACAGATCATTACTAGTAACAGCCGCCGCTAAATTTGTGGAATCAGAGAGGGGCGAGAGCTTGTCGCCAAAGTAGGCGCCGGAGATAATAGCGCCGGCACTGATACCTAGCGATAAGTCTAACGCTGCAGCTATACCTATCAAGCCGATGCCAAGTGTCCCAGCGACAGTCCATGAGCTGCCGATACTAAAACCAAGTAATGCACATACTAAACAAGCAGTAACATAAAAGTAGTCAGGCGACATTATCTGGACGCCGTAATAAATCATAGAGGGAACGGTGCCGGCAAGAATCCAACTGCCAATCAATGACCCTACCATCAATAGGATTAGTATTGCCTGAAGCGACGTTTTGATAGTGTCGATCATACCACTCTCAATTTCGCGCCAGGTATGACCATTTTTAATACCAATTAGCGCGGCAACAGCTGCCGCTAGAATTAATATTACTTGATTAGTTCCTGATGGGTCATCAAAGATAAACACTGATGAAAAAAGCATAGTTATTAAAAAAACTACAGGAATAAGCGCATCGACAAGACTAGGCTTTTTGATGATTCGGCTGGATTCAGTCATTTTTAGATCTTCCGTGATTGTAATTTAAGTACGCGGGTATTATCAGATCGCACGGTCTTTTTTCCTCGATAATATAATATGACTAAGGGTCTTTTCTACACCATCCAACGCGGCAATTGAATCAATGGCTATATCTAACGCTTCCGTCGTTGACTCTGTGACCATAGCCATCAGATCATACTGACCGCTAATAGTACACAACATATCTAACTGCGGGTGCTTATGAATTTGTTGCACAATTTTGGTGGTTTTTTGTGACACCACTGAAATCATAATATAAGCACTGACCCTGCGTTGCTGATAATCAGGGTTGATTTTTACCGTGTAACCTTGAATGACCCCTGTGCGCTCAAGGCGCTCCATAGCCTGTTGCACTGTTGCACGACTCAATCCTAGCTGTGTAGCTAGGTCAGAAACCGAGCGACGGCCATTTTCTTGTAGCAGACTAATAAGGGCTTGCTGATTTTTCATAGCAAAGTGATCCATTATTTAACAATTTGATAAGTAATAATAAACATATTTATAGCTTTGGCAATACAAATTGACACTTTATCGTCGTAGAATAGAATATCTCAATGTAGTTTTTAAAAGGAAAATACAATGGCGCTAGCGATTGAAAAAACCGATGTGGCAATGGACACTAAACAGCGATTAATGCTTGAGAAGGATATTCGCGAGCAGGTAGCCTTTAGTTTGTCTTGCGCTGAAAACTACGTCGATCCGCTCTTGGCTATATCTGAGCACCGGTTGCGTGCTAATGCTAAAAGCTTCATTGCCGCTATGCCAAGAGTTCGCCCACACTTTGCGGTCAAGGCTAATCCAGATGTTAATATTCTTCGAATATTCAGAGAAGAAGGATGTTGTTTTGAAATTGCCTCCTCAGCTGAACTTCAAGCGATGGTCGATCTAGGCATGGACTTGGACACAGTGTTCTACTCTAACCCAATAAAATCTCCAGCCTCTATTCGTCACGCGGCGGCGGCGGGTATTAAGTGGTTTGTGGTTGACACCCCTGAAGAGGTTTTAAAGATTGGTGCGATTAAACCTGATGCTAAATTATATGTCCGCACTGAAGTGAGTAACGAAGGGTCTGTTTGGCCACTGGCCGGTAAGTTTGGTGCAAGTTTGTCGGGTATTGCGGCAACTATTGAGGCCGCTAAAAGTATTGGTATGCAGATTACTGGGGTGACGTTTCATGTTGGCTCACAATGTTCCAACATCAATAACTGGATCGAAGGAATACAGGCTGCAAAAACTATTTTCAGTCAATTGGAAGCTAATGGTTGGACCCCAGAACTATTAAACATTGGGGGTGGTTATCCTGTCCAGTTTACCGGCGTGGAGCCGGCTATTGAAGAGGTTGGTGCTGCCATTAATAAAGCGCTTGAGGCGATTCCAGAGTCGATTCAGATAATGGCTGAGCCAGGTCGATATTTAGTGGGGTCAGCAGGCTGTTTAGTTACCCAGGTAGTGGGTATGGCAACGCGAGATGAAAAACGTTGGTTATATCTAGATACGGGTACCTATGGTGGGTTAATGGAATTGGCTCAAGGGTTCCCATCAAACATCGTCAGTCAGCGCACCGGTGAGCCACGAGAGTGGACGATTGCAGGCCCAACCTGTGACTCTATTGATGTGGTTGGAGAGCATAGCCTACCCTCAAACATGGAAGAAGAGGATATAGTGTTTATTACTAACCAGGGAGCTTACTGTGCGAGCTGTGCCTGTGATTTTAATGGGTTCCCTGCGCCGAAAATGGTTATGGTTGCCTAACTAAATCGTTTC
>DCBC01000045.1:4062-8401 GCA_002313335.1 Porticoccaceae bacterium UBA1117 | reverse complement strand
CTCGTCATTAGCCCATACTTTTTGCCCGTTTCCTGAACCAAAGGACTGGATCGAATCTTCTTCAGCCGTGACGTAAATTTTCCCTGCACGATGAGCCGGAGCATGGTGTGAAGAGGTGTCCTGAGACCAAAGATTTCGTCCAGTTCCACGAGAAATAGCCCCCAGACGGCCTTGATAAGTCGCTGCATAGATAACATCACCTACCAATAGTGGCTCACCATCAATATCCACCATCCGCTCTAGTTCTGTTCGACCCTTCGGGAGGGCAACGCGTGTTTCCCAAATCACAGAGCCATTGCTGGGATTGAAAGCGATCAATTTACCCGAGTCAAATCCAGATAAGACCATATTACTGGTAACCACTGATTCACTCGTTCCTCGAACACTTAAGATTGGCGCGTCTCCATCATGCCGCCAAAGCTCTTCTCCCGTTTTAGCATCCAGTGTGACCATCTGGTTATCAATACTGTGGACAGCTACAACATTACCATTAGTTTTCGGGCTCGAGAGCACTTCAGAGGTCACCTGACTAGTCCACAAAGTAGAACCATCGGTCGCATTAAGCGCATAGACAACTCCTTCAACAGTGCCTACCATGACCATTCCAGCGCCATAACCAACGCCTCCGGTCACCATGGTATCCAGATTAATTTCCCACCTCTTTTTACCCGAAGTGAGATCAAGCGCGGTAACTTGCCCTGTATAATCTGCAGCAAAAATAGTATCTCTACTAGCTGCTGGACGAAGACTAATTAGATAGTCTTTGGTGCCTGAACCAACACTGACAGACCAACGGCGCTCAATCGAAACCTCGGAGGTAAAATCGACTAATTTAGCCGGTGTGATGGCAATATCGTCCTCATCACTAAACAAACTACACCCTGAAAGAGCGAGCAAGCACATTAGAAGACTCAGTTTTTTCATTGGCTATCCTCACTGGCCATATCTACGGGTTTGCTAGCTTCGTCAGAACTTGGCAGAACCTGAGGTTGCTGCGCAGGCCGCACCTGTCCGATCTTAAGTTCTAGCACATTCCGTACAATTTGATCTGTAGATTTATTAGCCACTATCGCCGCATCATAAGCCGAATATGCTGCCTGTGTATTACCTAGGAGCATATAAAAATCACCTTTCGCTTCTTCATAAGCAGATTTGTGCGCCCCTGGATTAACACCTTGGAGCATCTGCAATGCAAGCTCAACATTATCTCGAGCGGCTTCTACTCGCGCTAATCGCAAGCGCACAAGAATTTCAGTCGCCATTGAGGATCCATTGTCCAAGGACCACTGCAATTCGTCTGCAGCAAGGTCTAGATCACCACGCTCTACCGCTAACTTAGCTTTTAATGCCGCAGCTAAGTGCGCGTATGCAGTGCCGCTGAAGTCAGCTTTTAATCTATCCGCATTACCAGTGACCACCTTTTGCTGTTCGCTGTCCAGTAGTTCTCCCGGTTGCTTAGTCGCGACAATCTCTATGCTAGCTTGCCAGAGGCTTGATGCCTCCTCCGATTCAACGGTAAGGTTTTGTTGCCAGGACTGCCAACCGAAATAGCCACCTACAATCAATACAATGGCAGCCATAACTTTAAGGCTATTCTCTTGCCACCAAATTTTTAATGCTTCAATTAACTCTTCTTCAGTACGCTCTTCTGCCACGGGTGTTCCTCAATCAGTAAAAAATGTATTTAATAAGTCAGCCAATTCGCTTTGGACAACAGTTTCTTGCGGATGTTCTTGCCGGAGATACTTTACTCCACCAGTTTTATTGATTATTTCGTCCTCGCCAAGAATAATAGCAATGTGTGCGCCACTTTTATCTGCTTTTTTCATTTGCGATTTAAAACTACCCCCACCGCAATGACTCTCAAAACGGAGGGTCGGGCATCGGCTACGTAACATGTCACCCAGCACCATTGCATCTGACATAGTATTCCCCACCGCAACTATATAGACATCGACAGTTTGAGCAACACTATCCGGGACCGTATTCAAATCGTCAAGCAGTAGCACGAGCCTTTCTAAACCCATCGCAAAACCGACACCAGGACAGGGTTTTCCACCCAACTGCTCCACCAAACCGTCATAGCGACCGCCCGCACAAATAGTACCCTGAGCGCCAAGACTCGATGTTACCCACTCAAACACAGTCTTGGAGTAATAATCCAGGCCTCTGACTAGTTTTGGATTAATGTCATAACTGATATTAGCAGCGTCTAAGATCGAACATAGTTGCTCAAAATGCTGGCGCGATTCCTGATCAATAAAATCACTGAGAATCGGTGCATTTTCAAGAATTTTTTGCACATCCTCGTTCTTGCTATCCAGTATTCTCATCGGATTACTCAATAACCGTCGTTGGCTATCTTCATCTAATGCCTGGTAATGCTGGGTAAGGTATTCAACTAACTCGCCACGATACCTTTTACGATCCGAAGATGTACCCAATGAATTGATCTGCAACGTTACTACATGATCGATTTTTAGCGTTTTCCATAATCTCGCCGTTAATAACAGTAATTCTGCATCAATATCAGGGCCACTTAGACCGAAGGCTTCAACGCCAATCTGATGAAATTGCCTCAGTCGACCTTTTTGTGGTCGCTCATGCCGAAACATAGGTCCTGCGTACCATAAACGTTGAGTTTGGTTATGTAGAAGACCATTTTGCGTACAAGCTCGAACACAACCGGCAGTACCTTCTGGACGCAAACTCAACTGATCACCATTGCGATCTTCAAAGGTATACATCTCTTTTTCAACGATATCTGTTGCCTCGCCAACTGAGCGCTTAAATAGCTCCGTTTGCTCGACAATAGGAAAGCGGATTTCTTTATAGCTGTAGCGGCTCAATATATCGGCTACCGTTTTTTCAAGATACTGCCATGTCGTTGACTGATCAGGAAGGAGATCGTGCATACCACGTAAGGATTGAATTTTCATAATAGATCTATCCTAGCATCGTGCGATAATTTGTTCGGCATCAATCGTCATCTGCGCTTCCTTGGCAGCTGCTTTCGCGCGAATTTCATCTTCTAATTTATCAACCAAACTTTCTTGGCTTATTTTGTGATCGGGCATACCATCAATATAAATCAGATTAGCAGGAGAGCCACCCGTGAGGCCATAGTCAGAAAGCTTGGCTTCTCCGGGACCATTTACGATACAGCCAATAATGGAGACATCCATGGGAACTGTGATGTCTTCTAGACGCGTCTCGAGCGCGTTGACCGTAGAGATCACGTCAAAATTTTGTCGTGAGCAACTAGGGCAGGCAATAAAATTTATACCCTTTGATCTAAGCCTGAGGCTGCGCAGCATAGCCCACGCTACTCTTGCCTCCTCAGCTGGATCAGCAGCCAAAGAGATTCTGATAGTATCGCCGATGCCATCGAGCAATAACGCACCTAGACCAATCGCAGACTTTACAGTTCCAGAACGAAGCCCGCCCGCTTCGGTGATACCCAGATGCAATGGTTGTTCAATACGCTTTGCCAGATCTCGATACGCGGCCTGCGCCATAAATATCTCTGACGCTTTGACACTCACTTTAAAATTCTGGAAATCATATTTATCCAGTCGGTCAACATTACGCATAGCGGACTCAACCATTGCCTCTGCGGTTGGCTCACCATACTTACGCAATAAATCTTTACCCAAAGACCCTGCGTTAACACCAATACGAATAGGGATATTTAAATCTTTAGCTTTGTAGATGACCTCTCGTAAGCGATCTTCTCGGCTAATATTGCCAGGATTAATGCGCAGACAATCCACACCAAGATCAGCCACTCTTAGGGCAATTTTATGATCAAAATGAATATCGGCTATCAATGGAACTGTCACTCTTTTGCGAATTTCTCCGAAGGCGTCAGCCTCGGCTAAAGAGGGCACTGATACTCTGACAATATCCGCACCAGCTTGCTGAATACTTTCAATCTGCGCGACAGTTGCAGCAACATCAGATGTTGGCGTATTGGTCATACTTTGAACTGATATAGGCGCATCTCCGCCCACCGGAACATCGCCGACCATAATCTGCCGAGACTTTCGTCTTATAATTGGTGATTCACTAAAACTCAAAAATTTCTCACTTTAATCACTTAAAAAGAGGTGCCACACATTTATGGTTACTGAACTAGCGTTTGATAACTGCCAGCTTGCTCCGAGTCTCCGAACAAGGTGACCAGTTGATCCCCATATGCCATCATTGCCTGAGAATCACCCATATTCAATTCTATTCTCACAAGTAACCATAAACTTTCCGCCGTATCTTGCGAGAGTGCCTTATAGTAACCCATCGTATCCCTTGCCAACAAATATCGCTTTTGCTCAAAGTATGC
>DCBC01000045.1:3308-3671 GCA_002313335.1 Porticoccaceae bacterium UBA1117 | reverse complement strand
GAATAGCGGCATCTCTGTCGTTTAACTTATTCTGAGCCAAACCAGCAATAAAGAACGCTTGGGGCCTACGCTGATAGCTTAGATCTCTAGAGACTAGTAATATCTGCTCCAAGGACTCTGTAAAACGCTCTTGATTAAACAAAAATGATGAGAAATTATATCTCGCTACTGAATCGCTAGGATCGCTATCGATGGCCATCAAAAAATATTTTTCGGCCAACGCCATTTCCAGTTCAATCTGGTAAAGCAATGCGTAGCTGTTATATAGCTGCGACAACCCTTTGATGTCATCTGTATCATGTAAATTTTCAGCTTTACGCAAATGTAGTCGCGCTAAGGTACGCTTATCAAGTCCAATATACT
>DCBC01000045.1:0-2918 GCA_002313335.1 Porticoccaceae bacterium UBA1117 | reverse complement strand
TACTTGTTGTGCTCGCACACCCAAAAAGTAGCAGACCCAATAGCATAGCAGTAGCAAAACGACATGTTTTTAACGCTGCTTTCATCATCATTAAGTCCTTTTAACATTGACGACTTGGTTCCTGTTAACCAAGCTATAACTGATCAATAAATGAATCTGTTTAATCTGAGATATTGAGTGACTGAATTTCATCCAGGCGCTTTTTATAGCGCGCCTGTCGCTTAGTTCGATCATTCACTTCGCCGGCCAACTGTCCGCAAGCCGCGGCTATATCATCACCTCGCGTCGTTCTTACCATTACAGTGTAACCCCCAGCTATAAGAATATCCCGAAACCGATGTAGGGCAGTGTTGGTGACTGTTTTATAACCTGAGCCGGGGAATGAATTGAATGGGATTAAATTAATTTTGCAGGGTAAATCTTTCAACAACTCGACTAATTCGCGCGCATGAATCGAACGGTCATTAACCTGATCCATCAACGTGTATTCGACCGTCACCTTTCGCCGATTATCAGGCATTTTTTCAATATAGTTTTTGGCACTCTCAATAAACTGAGCCAGAGGATATTTTCGGTTAATCGGCACCAATTGATTACGAAGTTCATCATTGGGTGCATGCAGAGAAATGGCTAGAGAAACATCACTGACATCACCTAGTTTGTCCAGTTGAGGGACAACCCCTGCTGTACTCAGTGTTACCCGGCGTTTTGACAAACCGTACGCGTTATCTTCTAACATAATACCCATCGCGGCAACGACATTATCAAAATTCATTAAGGGCTCACCCATCCCCATCATCACTACGTTAGTAACCCGACGCTTGGCCTTTGGCATAAACTGGCCAAAGGAGTCTGCAGCAATCCAAAGTTGCCCGATTATTTCTGCAGCAGTGAGATCCCGATTAAAACCTTGCTTCCCTGTCGCACAAAAACTGCAGTCTAGGGCGCAACCGATTTGCGATGACACACAAAGAGTGCCTCGCTCACGCTCTGGAATGTACACCATTTCAATACAACTGCCACCGTCAACTCGTATTAACCATTTCCGCGTACCATCAACAGAATCTTGGCAATTAACGACTTCTGGCAGTTTAACTTCAGCAATATCATGCAATTTAGTCCGCAACTCTTTTGAGATATTCGTCATTGCGTTGAAATCACATTCACCCTCTTGGTGAATCCATTTTATAACCTGCGTTGCCCGAAAACGTTTTTCGCCAATCTCTTCAAAAAACTCGCCAAGACGAGATGCAGAAAACCCCAAAAGGTTAATTTTCTCCTTCTGGGGTTGTTCGCTGACTACTGTTGTTGCTAATTCTTGGGACATAAACGCCCTATTGTATTAGCTTCTAACGAGCACAAATCTCGTCATCAGCAAAAAAGTAGGTGATTTCTCTGGCTGCAGATGTCGCTGAATCAGAACCATGGGCGGCATTCGCATCAATTGACTCTGCGAAGTCTGCGCGAATAGTACCTGCTGCTGCCTCTTTTGGGTTAGTAGCACCCATTAAATCACGGTTGGTCATGATAGCATTTTCACCTTCAAGAACCTGCACAGAAACAGGGCCAGAAGTCATAAAGCCTACCAAGTCGTTGAAGAATCCGCGCTCGCTGTGCTCAGCATAAAAGCCCTCAGCTTGCTCGCGGCTCAAGTGCATCATTTTGCACGCGACTATGTGCAGTCCTGCTGTTTCAAAACGGCCCAAAATTTGGCCTACAACATTTTTTGCCACTGCATCAGGTTTAATAATCGATAGTGTGCGTTCAGACGCCATGTAAATTCTCCAAAGTCAGTAAAAATTAATCTCAAGGTAAAACGAGCGCGAATTCTACCTATCAATAGGCGACGTCACAACTGGTTTATCTTACTCCATTAACGCAATACTTATTCTGCCTGCAAGTCATTACCAAAATCGCAAATATCTGTAGCACCCCGAGCTGGCATTAAAAGCTAGAATTTCGAGTCACATTAAATTGAAAGACGACATCCGGTGCGGTACCCACCGCTATATCCTCGGCGATGGCAGCCTCTAGTGTATAGTTGTTCGGTAGACGCAAGGTACCGCCAAAGCGTACAGTGGTAGCAGATCTTAGCGGTAATAGATCGGTCTGTTTGTAAATGGCTGATCGGGTATCTAGCTGAATCTTTAGATCAACCGCAGGACTGTAACTCCATGCCACGCCGTAGGACAGAAAGCCATAACCTGGATTGCGCATATCGCTCAACAACCCCTTGTCTTGCTCTATGAGAGTACCGCCAAATGTCAAAAAGTGTGAGAACTTATTACCCAGAGGATTTGCAGCAGACAACCAGATGGCAATGTCATGGGTACCAGACCCAGTCAAATGATCCGGATTACCCGTGGGTACTTTTAACTTTGCACCAACCTTGAGATTCTGAACCCAGGACTTATCCAAACTGTAGCTCAGAGATACACCCATATCACCAAATCCTGATTGAGGGCTTACCAGATTGACTAGGTGCTGCCCTTCTCTTTGGTAACTGACCGCAAACAAGTCTTCAGGCCGATCACCTCTGGGTCCCTCGGGAAAACCAAAAATATCGTGAAACTCATTAACCGCGCCATCTAAGTTACCCTTACCATGGTCAATATAAGGAAGGTCAACGACCATGTTCCAATGATCAGCTAAGCCATACTCAACAGCCAACCTTATTACAGCTGTCTCCGCATCAATTAATACGCTGTCGCCAACAAAGCCATTACTATCGGATTGCACCGTATTAGCGATATTTGCACCCATCTGCCAGCGCCACCTTCCCTGACCCAAGGTTGTCCAGACATTGGATTGAGGTCCCGCATAACCCAGAGTTAACGGATTCATATCCGCTTTATATAACGGCGATGGCAACCCTGCCGACAGCGCATTAGCCGACGTTAAAGCCGCGAGCAAAAAGG
>DCBC01000131.1:7827-8787 GCA_002313335.1 Porticoccaceae bacterium UBA1117 | reverse complement strand
AACACTATCAGCCATAGAAAATAAGGTATTTACATGCATTCTGACAACGTTTCAATTAACCCAGTCATTTTAATTACCGGCGCGGCTCGACGCATAGGCGCAGTTATTGCCGAGGTATTTCACAAACAGGGTTATACGATTGTTATTCACTACAATCGCTCAGCTGCCGCGGCCAACAAACTGTGTGATCAGCTCAACGAGCAACGCGCAGATAGTTGCCTTTTAGTTCAGAGTGATTTGAATGACATGAGTGGTTTAACAAAAATTGCAGATTTAGTACGCTCCGTTGGCCGACTTGATGTTTTGGTCAACAATGCCTCTAGCTTTTATCCTACACCACTTGCTGACTGCGACGACCAACAATGGAATGATTTGATTAACAGCAACCTAAAGGGTCCGTTTTTTCTATCACAGAAGCTAGCCAGCATGCTCACAGACAGTAGCGGAGTTATCGTAAACATCTCTGACATGCACGCTCGGCAGGCACTTGCGAGCCACCCCATTTACTCAATAGCGAAAGCCGGCAACATCGCCATGACTAAGACGCTGGCCAAAGAGTTAGGCCCCAATGTGCGCGTCAACAGCGTTGCCCCAGGCGCTATTCTATGGCCGGAGCATGAATCTGATGACATCAGTAAGCAGTCGTCAGTGCTGAGCAACGTCCCGATGGGTCGACTGGGAACCGAGCGTGATATTGCTGATACAGTTTACTTTTTAGCGGTTGAGGCGACCTACATGACAGGCCAGACAATCGCTGTTGATGGCGGAAGCTCAAACAGTCTTTAAGTTAAATCAGTTGAGAAGTTGTTGGCCGCGCCAGATGAACTCTACGACCCATAGATTTTGCTTTGATTTGTCGTACTGTTCCCAGTGCTCAGCGTAAGTTTTGCCGGTTTTTGGATGTAATACCTGTGGCGCAAGTTCTGCCATTGGAAGCAGTACGAATGCATTTTTAAGGAT
>DCBC01000131.1:6329-7433 GCA_002313335.1 Porticoccaceae bacterium UBA1117 | reverse complement strand
AAACTACGCGGACCAAAACGCGCTGCAGTACGGTCTCGACCGTTTTCATTTTCTATTGCCTTGAGAATCAATGATAGATCGCCCACTGACTTAACAGAGTGAATACCAACCACTAAATTATAGAAATTATCACCCTCAAAACCTACAGAGTCGCTCTCATAAACCGGAGACAGCAATAGCTCCCCAAACTCGTTACTCAAGGCGTCCAAAGCAGCCTCTATCCGCAAATGGCGGTCAATGTTACTACCCAAACTGAGGTAGATGAGGGCCATTAGCTACGCTCTCCACGCTCGATAATAATGCCTACATCTTGAGAGCCTCGAAGAGCCCCAGGCTTACTAACGCGAAGCTTTAACCAAGGTACCGAAAACTCATTCCGAACAATCGACGCAATTTCCTCAGCCATGCGCTCGACTAGCAAAAATTCACTAGCCTCAATAAATGCGATCAAACGCTTGGCAATAGATTTGTAATTAAGTGCATACTGAATATCATCAGTCTCCGCGGCACGAACAATGTCATGCGCCATTTCCAAGTCGAGACTGACTGTTTGCTTAACCTCTCGCTCCCAATCATAAATACCTATAATCGTCTCAATACGCAGATCTCTGATGTAAACAATATCCATTAAACTGATTCCTGTGATTTAATTTTTCCCGAAGGCACATTTAACTGATCCATTGGCCATCGCGGTGTAGCCGTAATCACCATTGGATTACGTTCCCCAGCAAGCATTCGCTGACACCCTGCGTAAGCAATCATAGCGCCATTATCCGTACAAAACTCATGCCGTGCATAAAACACGTCGACGCCCTCTTTCCCAAGCGCGACCTTTAGTTTGTCTCGCAATCGGGTATTTGCCGACACACCACCTGCAATAACTAGAGTTTTCATGCCCGCTGCCACGACTGCACGACGACATTTAATAACCAAAGTGTCTACCACTGCCTCCTGAAAACCCGCACAAATATCGAGGATAGTTTGCTCGTTCGGTAATACATCGTCGCCACGATGCTTCTGAATTAAGTTTCGCGTATGTGTTTTAAGCCCTGAAAAACTAAAGTCTAAACCAGGCCTGTCAGTCATTGGGCGAGGAAAACTAAA
>DCBC01000131.1:839-5901 GCA_002313335.1 Porticoccaceae bacterium UBA1117 | reverse complement strand
TCATCAAGAGATTCACCCAACAACTGATATTCCCCAACCGCCTTCACAGCCACCAATTGAGTGTGACCTCCAGAGACCAGTAAGGCCACAAAAGGAAACGTTGGCGGTGTTGACTCCAACATTGGTGCCAGCAAATGCGCCTCCATATGATGCACGCCCAATACCGGTATATCTAATGCAAACCCTAAAGCTGTGCCTGTGGCTCCACCTACCATTAATGCACCCATCAGACCGGGGCCAGCAGTGTAAGCAATACCATCTAAGTCATGTTTGCTAACCTTTGCGGCCGCCAGCACTTCATCTAACAACGGTAAAATTTTTCGAACATGATCTCGTGACGCAAGTTCTGGCACTACACCGCCATACTCTGCATGCAGCAGAGTCTGAGAGTAGAGACGGTGTGCAAGCAAGCCACGATCACTGTCATACACCGCAACACCGGTTTCATCGCAGGAAGTTTCTATACCCAAAACAAGCATCGTAGTAAGCGCCTAACTAAGTTTTTAAAAATTTGGAAACCAATTATAACAACACTTGGCCAATGGCGGTAAGATCCTTACTAGACGTGGCAAGATAGTTATGCGGTAAGAATGAAAAGACCGCTAAAAATGACCAAAAAGCCTTTGCAACAAATCCTCTAAGTGTATAGAATACGCGCCGTTGAACAGTCAGATGCGGAATGGTCCCATCGACAGTGACTTAAACTACAGGATTAAGCATACATGCCAAGTGTACGTATTAAAGAAAATGAGCCATTTGACGTTGCGTTACGTCGTTTTAAACGCTCTTGCGAAAAAGCCGGTGTTTTGGCTAAAGTTCGTAGCTGTGAATTTTATGAGAAGCCAACGTGGGTACGTAAGCGTAAAGCTGCTGCCGCTGTTAAGCGTAATCAAAAGCAAGTTTCTCGCGAATCGCGCAAGTTTACTCGGCTGTATTGATCTCCCCTCGAAACGACGGTTGAGATAATGTAGTATCAAGGAGCGCCTAATAGGCGCTTTTTGTGTTTCTGAAATCCTTTAAATAGTTGCCAGGAGGCATTCAATGTCGATGAAAACCCAGATTACTGACGCAATGAAAGACGCCATGCGAGCCAAAGATAAACCTCGTCTTGGCGCAATACGGTTAATGCTATCGGAGGTTAAGCGTGTAGAAGTTGACGAACGCATCGAAATTGATGATGAGCGACTGTTGTCTATTCTCGACAAAATGATTAAGCAGAGACGCGATTCGATTACTCAGTATGAAGCGGCTGGGCGTGATGAGTTAGCGGCCATAGAGATTGCCGAAATTACTGTCATACAAGACTTTTTGCCGACGGCACTGACTGATGATGAGATCAATGCCATGATAACCAGCGCTATCGCCGAGACTGGGGCAGAATCAATGCGCGACATGGGCAAAGTAATGGGAATACTCCGCCCCCAGATCCAAGGGCGTGCTGATGGCGGCGCAGTTAGTGGCTTAGTGAAGGTTGCTCTTAATAGTTAATCGCAGTTTCATTCCACGACAAAGTAGTTACACTGTAAGCTCAAATTTGCGTTAATTGATTGCACCCATGGCCGGATTAATCCCACAAACATTTATTGATGACTTACTGGACCGCATTGACATTGTCGATGTGGTTAATGGGCGTGTCCAACTCAAAAAAGCTGGCAAAAATTACAAAGCCTGTTGCCCTTTTCATGAAGAGAAAAGCCCCTCATTTACCGTCGCTCAAGACAAGCAATTCTATTATTGTTTTGGCTGTGGCGCTGGCGGAAATGCGCTGGGTTTTGTCATGGAGTTCGACCGCTTAGACTTCTTACCTGCCGTAGAAATGCTGGCTAAAAATGCTGGTATGGAAATTCCTAGAGAAGCGGCGCCAGACCGGACGGTGGTCAAACAAAAAGATAATCTGTTCTCAACGCTTACTGAATCAGACAAATATTTTAGGCAGCAGCTTCGCACACACTCGGAGGCCAAAACTGCGGTTAACTATCTAAAGGCACGTGGACTTAGTGGTAAAATTGCCGCTCAGTTTGGCGTTGGCTATGCACCACCGGGTTGGGATAATCTTCTAAAGCATGCCGGTGGCACTGACGAAAAGAATAAGCTGTTAGATGAGTCGGGCATGATTATCGTCAAGCCAGAGGAAAAGAAGCAGTATGATCGGTTTCGCCATCGAATCATGTTTCCCATTCGCGACCAGCGTGGTCGCACTATTGGCTTTGGCGGCCGGGTTCTTGATGACAGCACACCAAAATACCTAAACTCCCCAGAGACACCAGTTTTTCATAAGGGTAGAGAACTCTATGGCCTCTACGAAGCGCGGCAGACACTAAAAGAAATTCCCTGCCTGATTATGGTCGAGGGCTACATGGATGTGATTGCATTAGCGCAATACGGTATAGCCAATGCCGTGGCCACGCTCGGTACTGCACTGACTGAAAACCACCTACAAAAACTTTTTCGCTACACCTCCGAACTGGTATTTTGTTTTGATGGCGATAATGCTGGAAGACGAGCAGCCGCTCGGTCTTTAGAGATAGCTCTGCCCGAGATGCGCGACGGTGTCTCCGCTAAGTTTTTATTCTTACCCGACGGTGAAGACCCTGACAGCATGGTTCGTCAACTGGGTACCACTGCGTTTCAAGAACTGGTGCAGAAAGCTCAACCGCTGTCTGAGTTTTTGTTTGAGCAACTTAGCGATGGCATTGATAGCTCAACCGCAGACGGAAAAGCGCGCCTGAGTAAAACCTGCGCGCCGCAAATTAACCGAATACCCCAGGGTGTTTTTCGGCAGTTAATGCTTGAGGAACTCTCTCGTAGAACCGGTATCTCTGCTGAAAATCTACGTGACTATGTGGCTACTCATGTCAGCCCACAACAACGCGCTAGCGCAGCAGCCGTGGAAAAAGTACCACCAGGCAACAGCGGGCCACCTGATAACTATGAACCACCTAGCGGAATAGATGATGGCCATTATGCGGAATTTGACGGGTCCATAGAACCCGACCAATACTCAGATATGGCACCCGCGCGTGCTTCAAAAATTCGCTTATCACCGGTTAAGTTCATTACCGCCCTTCTGCTCAATCATCCTGCACTAGCAGAGTCAGCCGAAGATCTAGGCTTTTTAGAGAAATCGGATGATGAAGACATAAAACTATTTTTACGCGTGCTTGATGTTGCTAAGAAAAACCCACATTACAAACCTTCACATATTTTTGCCTACTGGCTAGGGACACATGGTAATCAAGCAGAGACAAAACTTTTGCAATCTTTGGCTGCTAGTGAACTTTATTTCCCTCCAGTGGGGACCGGTCGCGATGATCACCAAGAATTTAGTGATGCACTTGCTCATATTATTAGGAGTGCATTTGATACCCTGCCTCCTGCGGAAAAAGCCACACATCTGTTGCAACGCAACAAACTTAATGAGCGTGAAATCAAACAATTACACAAATTGCGCCTGCAACTTCCAAATGATGCGCAATCAAATGAGTTAAAAAATAAGATAAAACAACGGCTTGTGATCTAAACTAAGAATAAAAACGTAGGTAAAATTAAATCCAAGTGTGACTGAGACAACTCGCAGTTTATTGGTTATAATTGCGCGCTGAATTTTCACCCTCCAACGAAGTAAGTTTGCCCTATGACTGAAAGCAACGATAAGCAACAATCCGGTATTAAAGATCTTATAGCCAAAGGTCGTGAGCAGGGCTACCTGACTTACGCTGAAGTGAACGATCACCTACCCGAAGATATTGCGGACCCAGAACAAGTCGAAGACATCATTCAGATGATCAACGACATGGGTATCACTGTATTTGAAACAGCGCCGGATGCTGAGACGCTGCTCATGATGAACGGCGACAATACACCAGATGAAGTTGCCGCTGCTGAAGCTGCAGCCGCACTAGCCTCTGTTGAGTCTGAGCAACACCGAACGACTGACCCAGTTCGCATGTACATGCGTGAGATGGGTTCAGTTGAGCTGCTCACTCGCGAAGGTGAGATCGAGATTGCCAAGCGTATTGAAGAAGGCACTCGTGAGCTCATGTCTGCCGTTTCAGATTGGCCGACCAACGTTGCTACAGTAATGGGCGAATGGGACAAAGTTGTTGCCGGAGACAAAAAACTTACTGACCTTATTAGTGGGTACCTCAACCCCATGGAGCACGTGCCATCCGCACTGGCTCAGCAACAGGCTGCTGAAGCTGCAGAAGCTGAAAGAATTGCCAATGGTGAAGAGATTGATGAGGAAGAGGAAGAGGAAGAACACGAAGGTGGGCTAGATCCTGAAATCGCAACTCAGCGGTTTGAAGAAGTTCGAGCTATCCTTATCAAAACTGAAAAATCAATTGCTGCTGATGGTCGTGATAACGCCGATGTCATCAAGAACATTCAAGAGCTTAGTGAAACGTTCAAATATTTAAAGCTTACTCCGCGTCAATTTGACCCATTAATTTCTTTGATACGCGCCTCTGTTGATAAAATTCGTACTCAAGAACGCAACATCATGAAATACTGCATTCGCTTCTCAAAAATGCCGCGTCCTGAGTTTATTAAATCGTTCCCTGGTAATGAAACCAACCTCAAGTGGACCGGCACACTGGTCAAGGCAAAAGCAGACTATTCAGATGGTATTGCCAATCAAGAAATTGAGATTCTACGTGGCCAGCGCAAGCTAATTCAGGTTGAGAAAGCTAGTGGGCTGTCTATCTTACAGATTAAAGATATCAACAGACGCTTGACCATTGGTGAAGCTATGGCTCGGCGTGCCAAGAAAGAAATGGTTGAAGCTAACCTGCGCTTAGTTATCTCTATTGCTAAAAAATACACCAACCGTGGTCTACAATTTTTAGATCTTATCCAGGAAGGTAATATTGGACTAATGAAGGCCGTAGACAAGTTTGAATACCGCCGTGGTTACAAGTTTTCAACCTATGCTACCTGGTGGATTCGTCAGGCGATCACTCGCTCTATTGCCGACCAAGCCAGAACTATTCGTATTCCGGTGCACATGATTGAGACCATCAACAAGCTCAATCGTATTTCTCGGCAAATGCTTCAAGAAATG
>DCBC01000131.1:0-758 GCA_002313335.1 Porticoccaceae bacterium UBA1117 | reverse complement strand
AAAATACACCAACCGTGGTCTACAGTTTTTAGATCTTATCCAGGAAGGTAATATTGGACTGATGAAGGCCGTAGACAAGTTTGAATACCGCCGTGGTTACAAGTTTTCAACCTATGCTACCTGGTGGATTCGTCAGGCGATTACTCGCTCTATTGCTGACCAAGCCAGAACTATTCGTATTCCAGTGCACATGATTGAGACCATTAACAAACTCAATCGTATCTCTCGGCAAATGCTTCAAGAAATGGGTCGCGAACCGACACCAGAAGAACTGGCCGAGCGCATGGAAATGCCCGAAGATAAAATTCGTAAAGTGCTTAAAATCGCCAAAGAGCCAATCTCTATGGAGACGCCCATTGGTGAAGATGAAGACGCTAGTATTGGTGATCTCATTGAAGACGTTACCATCGCGCAGCCAATTGATGAGGCGACTAAGAACAACCTTACTGACTCAACGCGTGGCGTGCTAAGCAGCCTCACTGCTCGTGAAGCCAAGGTTTTACGCATGCGTTTTGGTATCGATATGAACACCGACCATACGCTAGAAGAAGTGGGCAAGCAGTTTGATGTGACGCGAGAGCGTATTCGACAAATTGAAGCCAAGGCACTGCGTAAGTTGCGGCACCCAACTCGGTCAGACCATCTTCGTAGCTTCATAGACGAGCAGTAAATTCTCAAGGGCCCATAGCTCAGCTGGTTAGAGCGCTCGACTCATAATCGATCGGTCGTAGGTTCAAGTCCTACTGGGCCCACCATTT
>DCBC01000132.1:6595-9032 GCA_002313335.1 Porticoccaceae bacterium UBA1117 | reverse complement strand
TTATCCATTGGTATGCGCTCCAATCTTTAGACCTTTTCTGGCTTTAAACTGGGAAGCCAGGTAGCCATGTTTAGGTGCAAAAAGAAACGCGACAACAAAGAGACTCGCTTGTAAAACTACTATAATGCCTCCGGTAGCACCATCGACAAAAAAGCTTAAGTATGCACCCATCAGCGAAGTTCCAGCGCCGATTGCTACACTCAGCGATATAATAATGCCAAATCTATCGCTCAAAAGGTAGGCTGTTGCACCTGGAGTAACCACCATCGCAATGACCAAAAAAGCCCCCACTGTCTGCAACGCCGCCACAGTACATGCGCTGAGTAGCGTAAAGAATAATACTTTTAGTCGGGTGGGGTTCAAGCCAATTGTTCGAGCGTGATTTTCATCGAAAAACACTACTAACAGATCTTTCCACTTAACCAATAAGATAACCAATGAGATACCGCCAATCAGCACTAATTGAAGGGTGTCGGCGGGAGTGATTGCCAAAATATTGCCGAGCACAATAGTTTGAATATTAACTGACGCAGGGGAGAGCGAAATCATAAACAGACCGAGGCCAAAAAAAGAACTAAAAATGAGACCGATGATTGCGTCTTCTTTAAGTTTTGAACGCTGACTTAAGAACAACATGGTACTGGCGGCTAAACCACCTGAAAAGAACGCACCCAGTGCAAAGGGCAGCCCCAGCATGTACGCACCAGCTACTCCAGGAACAATAGAGTGCGATAGTGCATCTCCAATGAGCGACCAGCCTTTGAGCATTAAGTAGGCCGACAAAAAGCCGCAGACTCCTCCTACCAATGCACTGACGCATATGGCATTAACCATGTATCCGTATTCAAAGGGGACCAGGAGAGCATCCATTATTCGGGATTCTCGCTATTGTTAGGATCGTCCTCGCCGTAAAGTACGACAGGACGTTCATCATCAGATAGAACTGTAACTTGGCGCGTGTCATCATCATCATGCAGTTGTTTGCCGGTAAGAACAAAACGGCGTAAAACGCCACCAAAGGCGAGCTGCAAGTTTTCTTGCGTAAATACGCTTTTAGTTGTGCCTGAGGCAAGAATAGTGCGGTTTATTAATACTGCGCGATCACAAAATTCGGGGACACTACCAAGGTTGTGAGTGGATACTAAAATAACCTTTCCTTCAGATCGCATTTCTCTGAGTAGGGCCATAATTTGCTCTTCTGTTTTTACATCAACCCCAGTAAAAGGCTCATCAAGTAAAACAATCTGGCTCTCTTGAGCTAATGCGCGGGCCAAAAAGACGCGTTTTTTTTGTCCACCTGATAGTTCACCAATTTGACGCTCTCGAAAGGACTCCATACCCACGCGTGATAAAGCCATCTCAACCATCTGGTGGTCTTTTTGTTTAGCATGCCTAAAGATATTCATATGACCGTAACGACCCATCATTACGACATCTTTAACCAATACGGGAAAGTTCCAGTCGATCTCTTCACTCTGCGGCACATAAGCCACTTGGTTACTTTTCAGCGCTTTTTTGACAGGCATTCCAAGTATTTCCACTGATCCAGATGCTAATGAGACAAACCCCATAATGGACTTGAACAACGTCGACTTGCCGCTACCGTTGACGCCAACCAGTGCAGTGATAGTTCCTTGAGGAAGACTAAAGGAGGTGTCATGAATCGCTGTGTGACCATTTTTATAGGTCACTGTGATATTTTTGACATCTAATCCAATCATTGCTGACTTAAACCCTCGGCTATGGTGTTCAGCGTAACGCTTAGTAACTCAATATAAGTGGGTACTTTACCCTGTTTTGAACTCAATGAGTCGACATACAGCACTCCCGCATAGTTTGCCCCTGTTTCTCGAGCCACTTGCTGCGCTGGTTTTGCTGACACCGTACTCTCACTAAAAATAGCCTTAATTTGGTGTTTATTGATTTGGTCTATAACCCGGCGAACTTGTTGTGGAGTACCTTGCCCGTCGGCATTTATAGGCCACAAATAAGCCTCTTTTAACCCATAATCTCGCGCCAAGTAACTAAACGCTCCTTCGCTGGTAACAAGCCAGCGATTACTTTTCGGTAATTTTTCTAGTTTGGCTTTAAAAGGTGCAACGGCGGACAGCACCTGAGCACTGTAACGTTTGGCATTAGCATTATAAATAGCAGCATTTGTGCTGTCATGATGCACTAGTGCACGACGAATGTTGTCTATATAGATAATAGCGTTAGACGCTGACATCCAGGCATGAGGGTTCGGTTTTCCAGAATAGGGACCCTGAGAGATACCCATAGGCTCAATGCCCTCAGTTACAACTACTGAAGGTACATCTCGTAAATTTCGAAAAAACTTTTCAAACCAAAGTTCCAAGTTAAGTCCATTGTAGACAATTAAATCGGCGCCTTGAGCACGTCTTATATCACCTGGGGTCGCTTGATAATTGTGAATTTC
>DCBC01000132.1:4281-6188 GCA_002313335.1 Porticoccaceae bacterium UBA1117 | reverse complement strand
GTAGTGATAATCTTGAACTTTTCACTGTCATCTGAGAACACTAAAGTTGATGAAAATGCGCAGACTAATGCGATAAGACAAACGAAAGACCGAACGGTACTTTTATCCATAAATACGATTTTCTCAGCAAGTAAGTAGTGTAGGCTACGGCTTTGAAATGTAGCAATGGCTACGGATGATGTCAAGACTTTACGTCTTAATCAGGTTATTTTTTTGGGGTGTTAAGTGAATGCAGATATTAAATCCTGCTCGGCCCCCTTTTCGCAAAGGCGAACTCGGCGTAGGCAATGATCGCGGATAGGGTGATTATTTGGTCCTTTTCTGGCTCATTAGCGAGCGTATATTATAATAAATAATGAGCGCAAGGATCCCAGTAAGAAGTTGTAGTATGAGGCGAGTTAAGTAAGTTTATTAGCCTTAACCCAGAGCAGAGCGCCAGCCCGCATAGTAAGTATCACTATTCTGCACGTATTCCCTTGCATCAGCTATGGGCTTTTGACGGTGAATATAAATATTTTTGTTCGAATCAAAAGGGCCCGTTAATTGAGGCATAAGCACGTTTTATGCCTCAATTTTAACGACCGATTTTTTAGGCAGACATTAAACGTTCTTTGGCTGACTTATACTGACTTTCAATTTCATCGACTAAGTCTTGAGTGGTAAGAACCGCTTTTATAGCTCCAATTCCCTGGCCGCAGCCCCAAATATCTTTCCATGCTTTTGCCGATGAAGTACCGCCAGAGCCAAAACTCATTGTAGACACATCACCATCTGGCAGATTCTCTGGATCAAGACCAGCCGCTATAATGGATGGCTTGAGATAATTTCCGTGAACACCCGTAAACAAATTGCTCAAAACGATATCATCAGCATTGCTATCTACCAGGGACTGCTTGTAAGGCTGCTCAGCATTGGCTTCTTGAGTGGCAATGAATGATGAGCCGATGTAAGCAAGATCTGCACCCATCGCTTGAGAAGCAAGCACAGCTTCACCATTGGAGATTGAACCAGAAAGTAATAATGGTCCATCAAACCACTCACGGATTTCTTGGATTAACGCAAACGGGGATAGAGTTCCAGCATGCCCGCCGGCGCCCGCTGCAACTGCAATGAGGCCATCCGCACCTTTAGCAATGGCCTTCTTGGCGAAGCGATTATTAATAATGTCATGCAGAACAATACCACCATAGGAATGCACTGCTTCGTTGACGAATTCTTTGGCGCCAAGGGAAGTAATAACAATGGGAACCCTCCACTTTACACACATCTCTACGTCATGTTGAAGACGGTCATTTGACCCATGTACTATTTGGTTAACAGCAAAGGGCGCTGAGGGCTTATCTGGGTTTGCCGCGTCATATTCAGCTAATTCATTAGTTATTCTCTCTAACCAGCGATCTAGCTCCGCCGCAGGTCGTGCGTTTAGAGCTGGAAACGAGCCTACGATACCAGCCTTGCATTGAGCAATAACCAAGTCCGGTGTAGATATAATAAAAAGAGGAGCGGCGACAATGGGTAATCTTAGTCGCTCTGAAAGTATTGGAGGTAAAGCCATTGTGTGATCCTATTATGCTGTGTTTTAAAAAGTGTAGTAACCGAGTGATGTTTTTAAGAATCCCTGTTTATTTTTAAACGGGGAACCTTGATGGCCATTCAGGCGTTATGTTCAACTTACATCTTAACGCTGTTGCTAGATAAAATGGATCGCAAATGGTGACCCTTGAGTCGGGATGTCATCGGTTACTGAGTGATGGTGGTTAAAATAGGTAGTTGGTTGGTTAGCTTTGGTCGCATCGTTTTTGATTTCCAACCTTACCTAGTTTGTCCTACAATGGGTGCCCGATGAGAGGAAACGATTGTCAATGGCTGCCATCATTAAAATTTCTAATGTCACTCAAGCACTGATC
>DCBC01000132.1:437-3866 GCA_002313335.1 Porticoccaceae bacterium UBA1117 | reverse complement strand
GCACTAACGCTTGCACTTACGTTGTTGTTGTTCCTTGTCCCGCTGTTTGATTCCCTCCGAAACGATCGGTTGATTGCAGTCTTTTTATCATTACTAACGCTAGGTTTTATTTTACGTGAATTAGACGTAGAAAAGTTTGATGTGCCGAATATCCTAATTTTAGTGGGTTCTGGTAAAGGTCGTAATTTTTTACTGGGCTCCGGACTTTTACTGACGTTACTAACTGCTCTATTTAGATTCCGCTATTACTTAAGTTTATCACGCTGTTTTCTGCGGAATGGCTCGGGTATTGCTACCTTGTTTGCAGGCTTGTTTCTTATTGTTGGTGATATGTTTGAGAAAATTGATATCCCCTATCATGTCTTATATGAAGAAAGTCTAGAGCTTATAGGCTACGCCGTTTTGTTACTTGCAGCTTCAAAACTCGCTCGACGTGAAGTCAAGTCTGATACTTTTATACGGTAACTCCTTCGGCATATTGCATCTCTGAAAGCCCCCTGTTTAAAATACAGCCGAGCAGTCTAGTTGCGTCACGAGCATTCCATAGTGCTCTCTAAAATCACTTTAACTGATGTTGCTAAATGCAAAAAACCTCACCTTTTTGGGGTGAGGTTTTGCATATATGGTGCACTCGGGTGGATTCGAACCACCGACCGCTCGGTTCGTAGCCGAGTACTCTATCCAGCTGAGCTACGAGTGCATTTTGACTCATTTCTGAGGTCGGTCACTATAGGTGAGGGGCGCGGTTGAGTCAACAGATCCTGCTCGATAGAGGGCAAGTTTTCTGACCTTACGGAGTAACTATTATAAATTTAAGAGTTAAGTGATCAATTAAGCGATGAAATTGGGAGTTTTTCTTTTAGAACTGTGAACTGTTAGTCTTTATTGGTATTTATAGATCCGCTTTAAGAGGGTATCTTATTAGGGGTTTAATTGGAGAGACAGGGATGCTTACTCTATTTGTTAAAGTTTTAAAGGCGCTCAATTCAGATTATAGTCCGGCACAAATTGGGTTGGCGGTATGTCTTGGTATGATCATTGGGCTTACACCTTTGGGATCTGCCCACAACGCTATTGTGTTGCTGTTTGTGCTTATGTTGAGAGTAAATTTAGGTATCTTCTTGGTAAGTTTGGGCTTGTTTTCTGGGTCGGCATATTTTGTTGACCCCATCAGTGAATTATTGGGTTTTTGGTTATTGAATTCAATAGCGCTTGAGGGGTTGTGGACTTCTTTGTACCAGGGCAGTTTTTGGCGATTACTTGAGTACAACAATAGCTTAGTAATAGGCAGTTTTATCACCACATTATTGCTAACGCCACTAGTGTTCGTGTGTACCAGGATGTTAGTGATTGAGTACCGTGAGCGGGTAATGACATGGGTTCAAAAAAGTCGTCTAGGCATATGGATTAAAAGCGGTAAGCTTTTTAGTGCCTACCAAAACTTTCAGGGATAGGAGGCATTATGGCGAATTGGATAAGATCTTGGGGTATTGCGTTATTCGCTATGCTAGCACTTATTTGGGTGATGTCTGTCGATTGGCTGGTCAAGCGTACCATTATTATCTATGGCTCTCAGTTAAATGGAGCGCAGGTGGAGCTGGAGTCTGCTGATTTAAGCCTGTGGCCGGCAGGACTTCAATTGATTAATCTGCGAGTCACTGATGCTTATAATCCCATGTTCAACAGCTTTGAGGTAGGTGCTATTACTGCCACACTGGACTCTGCGCTGTTATTGCGCAGGCAGTTAATCGTTGAACAACTGGATATTGTTGACGTGCGAATTAATAGCCCGCGAACCCATTCAGGGGCCACCAAAGATACACCGACCACTGCTGAGTCTGCTGGGTTTGATTTTAGTGATTTTGTTCCCGACATTTCATTACCTGATATGGATATATTGTTAGCCGATGCGCAACAACAGGTCAACGCTGAGATTACTGAAATTGAGCAGCAAATAGAGGGTGTTGAGCAGCGCTGGCGTAATAATATCCAGCAGTTACCCAGTAAAGATAAGGTCGTTGGGTATCGTGATCGATGGGATAAATTGAGTAGTGCTAGCTTTATGGAAAAGATACTCGGAGCAAAAAAACTGAAGGGCGAGATCAGTAACGACTTAAAAGTGATTAAAACCTTTAAAAAGCAGTTAAAGAGTGACCGCGTACTAATTTCTGAGCAAATTGCTCGAGCCAAAGGGCTACCCGGCGCCCAAGCTGACAGGGTGATGCAGAGCAGTGGTCTATCGGATGAAAATATAGCGTTTGTGCGTTCTATTACCGGTGAGAAAATTAATCAGTGGGTGAGCAGAGCAAAAGGGTTTGGTGGGTCTCTATCTAGCGAAGATGCAGAGCTCACACATGTGAGGGGGCAGGGTCGATGGGTCACTTTTCTTGAGGATAATCCACTACCGCAATTGTTAATTCGTCGTGGGCAGTTTAATGGCCGACTGCAGCTGGCGAGCAGCAATATGAGCGTCACAGGCACGCTATCGGACATTGCTTATCCGCTTGAAGAATACAGTCAGCCGGCAACTGCGGTGGTTATCGCTAAAGATAATCGAAATGCTAGCCTTGTGCTGAAAGTAACGCTTGATCACAGAACGGCCGATTTTAATGATAGTTTTAATCTGGAGATAATGAATTTACCATTTAACGAAATGTCTCTATCCTCAGGTAGCGAGAAAAACTTGGTCCTGAAAACCTCCACATTGAATTTTACTGCCATTGGCAGCGCTTCGAAAAGCACAGTGATAGCGAATGTTGTAGCAAAACTTTCTGATCCCAAGCTGCAGGCTGATCCAGCCCGAGCCACCAAGAGCGAGCAGTGGATAGCTGAGACTTTGAATTTGCTTGATAGTGTTGATTTGCAGGTGGATATCAGTGGTGCACTTAAAGATCCAATGGTAGACATTACCTCTAATCTAGATAAGATTTTAGCCGCAGGATTAAAATCTCAGATGTCGACTCAGGCAGATAAGTTTAAACAGCAGTTTACCGACAAGCTGGGCCAGCAAACATCGGGTCAGCTAACAGACTTGAGTGCTAAGGGAGATTTCCTCAAAGATATTCAGGCGCTACTGAATGATCGAAAAGCCGCCATGCCGAGCCTGTAGTATTTGCATTAGTAATTAATAGGGACTTCCATGGTTTCTTTAAGTTCTTCCATGACGACATAGCTCGTAGATTCTTGTACCGCCGGGAGTTTTAGAATTCGATGACCCAGCAGCTCTCGGTATGCGGCCATGTCAGCGACTCTGGCCTTTAGTAAATAGTCATAGTTACCCGATACTAAAAAGCAACTTTGTATATTTTCTAGATCAATCACCGAGCGGCGAAATTCTTCAAAGTTTTTTTGTGATGTGTGATTGAGGCGAATCTGTACAAAAACAACTAGAGCCGCATCTAGCTTAGCCGAGCAGACCTGCGCGCTATA
>DCBC01000132.1:0-172 GCA_002313335.1 Porticoccaceae bacterium UBA1117 | reverse complement strand
TGTGTGATTGAGGCGAATCTGTACAAAAACAACTAGAGCCGCATCTAGCTTAGCCGAGCAAACCTGCGCGCTATACCCAAGAATGTATCCATTACGCTCCATACGCTTTACGCGATCAATACATGGGGTGACCGACAGGCCTACCTGGCGCGCTAGTTCGGTATAACTAATC
>DCBC01000037.1:4289-9202 GCA_002313335.1 Porticoccaceae bacterium UBA1117 | reverse complement strand
CCACGAAATGATATTGATGAATGGGGCTATGCCGCTTGAGATTCTTGAGGAGTCTGTTAAGTCTTGGGTTGAGAATCAGACATCTGGAATGTAAGGGTTTGATGAGTATAAGCAAGCCAATAACAAAGCGCCCAATGGGGGCTTTGTTATTGGCTATTAGGTTTTAGTTAAAGATAAGGTTGGGGTCAAACGTGGTTGATAAGTTGACTGCCATTTACCGTACCTCCCCTAACCTAATTTGCGCTAGCTGTTGAGCCGACATATCACACACACCAACAGAAATTCTTTGAGCCCAAAAATCTATTAGCTTTCTATAGGGGCAAAAGCGCTCGACTATTCCATCAAAGTCAAATGCAGGGTGGAGGGCTAAAACTGAACGATTATAAACTTTTTAATAACTAAAAAAGTATGTAGGTAAGGAGTCTTGGAGAACCTCAATAATCTTAGTATTTGGCACCGGGCGCTTAAAAAAATTATCAAACTGCAGTTAGTCGATTTTCGATCAATAGGTTCTTCTGATTGCTGGGATGCCGCGCTGATTATTTCCACATAAGTGTTAACGACTTATTTTTGCAGCGCGTGTAAGTTGTTATGTTAAAGACAATGGGTGAGGATTCAAAGTAATGCCAACTATGTCGTTCGATAAATTTTCGGTCATTTCGGGTTGAAATTTACCGTAGGGGTTCGACTTATATTATCATTAGTTACCGATAACGTTAGGTCACTTAAAATGAAAATTTGTACTATTTTGGTTATGGTCTATGTAATTTCTTTTGCTAGTCAAGAGGCCTTTTCAAATCAGCATGTATTAGATTTAAAAGCAGAAATGTCAGAGAAAGAATATGTGCTAACGGGTTTGAATAAGCTATCGGATGATGAGCTAAGTCGACTTGCTAAGTGGATTATAGATCGCGATTCAAATGAGGTGGTCTTGGACAACTTGAGCGATACACCTGTTAAAAAAGAAGTCGCAGTGGAGATAGCCAGACCGCTAAATGACAATGAAATTGTCAAAGCAACAATCAAGGGTAAATTTAAAGGGTGGTCTGGAAAAACAGTGTTTAAGCTTAGTAATGGCCAGGTCTGGCGTCAAAGGCTCAGTGGCACTTGGCGACATACTGCGGACTCCCCATCAGTGGAAATTAAGAAGAATTTTTTAGGTTACTATGTCATGCGTGTCGCTGATAAGAAAGCAGTTGGAGTCACGCGTATTAAGTGATTTATTGATGTTAACCATTGATTTAAAAATAACTAATTTAAGGGAATTATGAATGAGTGATACATCAATATTAAATGAGGATACTAAAACTGCCGTGGTGGCTAAAGGGACTATGTTTCTCTATCAGAAGCCCGAGTATTTGAATAGAAAAACGCACGATGGACTTGGTTGGACATTACCTCAAAACCCTTATGGTTTCGCGAAAGATGTGATTTCTATACCCCTTGTCCTCTCAGAGATCCCATCAGCCCAGAAGTTTTATCCAATCATATTCTCAGCTCTTGATGATGGCCAGCCGCTTGCGGTATTTTCCGTGGGGAAGGGATCTAACCTTTTTGTAGATAAAAATGGTATGTGGGCAAGTGATTACTACATTCCGGCTTATTTGAGGCGCTATCCATTTGCTACTGTTGCAGGAGAGGGTGATAAAGTTGCAGTGGTCATCGATCGCGCATCAAATGGAATTTTGGAAAATAGTGAACTACCGTTTTTTGAAGGTGAAAATCTTTCACAATCTACGCAGTCGATGGTTGATCTGTCGGTGCGGTATGAAGCTGACCGAAAAAATACTCAAGAATTCATGCGGGCTGTAACTTCGTTAGGTCTTCTGAAAGAGCAGCATTTGGCGCAACCTGCAGATGGAGAAAGTATCCCGTTGACTAATTTTATCTCCATTGATGGAAGTAAAGTAGAGAATTTATCTCAAAATGATCTTGAAAGTTTAAATAAAAATGGCTTTCTTCCGCTTATATATGGTCAACTTTTCTCCCAAGAAAACTGGGGTAGGCTTATTGCAAGGATGACTATTGCGGACGATAGTTCGTCGGTGGCCCCAGTCACCTAAACTTAGTCAAATAAAATTATGTCTTTAATACCAGATTTATTTAACAAAGCGCTTAGCTCTTTTCAAAGTGGGCAGTTTGATGTTGCTACAACCGAAGTTATTGAATTACTAGGTTTAGCGCCTAAAAACGCCGATGTTTTACATCTAGCCGCTCTTAATGAGAAGGCTAAATTAAACTACAAAGACTCTGAGAGGTATTTCAGGAAGAGTTTACGGTATTCAAAAAATCAACCGGTTGTTCTCTCAAATCTAGCAAACCTATTGAAGATAATGAGTAAATTCGCTGAAGCCGATAAACTTTATTTAGACGCTATTGTTATTCAGCCGTCATTACGGGAGGCATGGCTAAACCGTGGGTTATTGGCTAAAGAAATGTTGGACTGGAAACAGGCCAAGATTTGTTTATTGGAAGCACTAAGGCTTAAACCTGAACCTTCAGTCTTTGCGCTGATTCTTCAACTTTATCTGGACACTAATGACCTGGAAGCCCTTAAAAGAGAGAGTAGCATTTTTCAAAAAAACTACCCAAATTTGGTTGAAGGTTATGTGTATCAGTCCAGGGGCTTGACGAAGGAAGGTGATGCTGTTGCTGCACGAATAGTGTTAATGGAAGCATTATCAACAGTAGAGCAAAAACAGCGGATAGAGTATGAACTGGGCTTATATTACTATGAGTTTGGGAAGGTAACTGAAGCTGAACGCTATTTTAGTATGGCGCTAGAGACTGCGCCACACTTTATTGATGCGCATCGATCGCTAAATGAGCTTTATTTTCAAACTGGCGATGACAGATTCCTAGAGTCATATTTTGATGCTGAGAAGAAAATCCCATCTTCAGAAATACTACTTCATAACTTAGCTGCGGCTCAGTCCAGTAGTGGTGCGATTGATGATGGCATTGAGACTTTAAAAAATGCGATTTCAAAGTTTGGGGATACTGCTTTTCTGAGCCATGGATTGGGGGCTCTTCTCGTCCGAAAAGGTGAGTTAGAGCAAGCTCTGCCTTTCTTTAAAAGAGCGCTAGAGATAGATCCAAAAAATTTGCGGTTTATTTTAGATCGAGTGAGTTTGGCTATAAAGATGGGTGATGAAGATACATGCCAGGGACTTATCGATCGGGCTTTAGCAATCCAACCCCATAACCAAGAAACGTGGGCCTACCAGGGCGTGATTTGGAGGCTGCAGCGGGACGAAAGATATTCGTGGCTTTATGACTATGATGTGTTTTTAAAGTCTTACGATCTCCCAGTTCCGCAAGGATTTGATAGCATTAGTGATTTTATGCAAGAGCTAAATAAATATCTTCAAACTCTCCATGTTTCAACTAAACAGCCCTTAGATCAAAGCGTCGTTGACGGTACCCAAACCATGGGAGTACTCCTAGACGATCCACATCCTCTAGTCATCAGCTTCAAGTCCTCACTAATGCAATGTGTTGATCAGTATCTCGCAGCATTGCCAAAGGACTCGACCCATCCTTTTTTATGTAGGGTAGCAGATAGTTATGCTTTTTCTGGGAGTTGGTCTGTGCGACTCAAAGAATCAGGGCATCATAGCAACCATGTGCATCCTTTGGGTTGGCTATCTTGTTGTTCATATATTTCGGTTGCGGACCTGTCAACCAGCAAGGATGGATGGATAAAATTCGGCGAAACATCACTAAAATTGGGTGAAAACGAGATAGTTTCAAAAGATATTCAGCCCATAATAGGCAAGTGCGTATTTTTTCCGAGCTACTTTTGGCATGGAACTTACCCCATCTCATCTGACCAGCTCAGAGTAACAATACCCTGTGATATAGACCCCGTCAGATATCTCAAGCGCGTCTGACGAGGTTTTATTACCGTTACTCACGTCAAATGCTACATTTTTTTACTTTGACTTTCTCGTTTAAATTCTTCCGCATCTTCTTTAATGCGTTCTCGGTCTCTCTTGGAGTAACAAATCTTTTCTTTGATTAGTTTGCCAAGTTTTTTCTCATAAGTACAAACTACCGAGTTTCCGGCAGCTGAATCAGTGAGAACTTTATCCTTGGCAGACGGTTTCTCCTCACTAATTTTGAGAGTCGAGACACAGCCTGAAGCTAAGATAGCTGCGCAAGTGAGAAACAAGAGAGACTTCGGAATAGACATAGACAGAACCTTTTAGGTAAATAAATAAATAAATAAATATGATCTTGATCTTGAGATCTAATTAATAGGAGACCTCTAGAATAAAAATTCGTCAAATTTTAATGACAAACCTGATGATTTGCAATCATGAAAATACTGTTTGATATCGCATGTGGGTTGAAAACGAGTAATGCAGCATATGCATCAATTGAGAGCGGCCATGAGCTGTGATTGATAGTTATGACGCCTTCCCGAGGAGTCCTTATAAAGCGGTTGCCGCACCTGCCATACACTTGCAGTGTTCACACTATTTTTTGATCGATGAAAGTCCAAGCATGTGCTATCCCACTCTAAATCTAAAAAGTTTAGTGTAGCAGTGAGTACTGTTTTTGGGTTGGCAACTAGTTCGTCGTAGCTAACAAGATGAATGGTGTCTGCAAATAAAGAGATCCAATACTCCGTCAGTCGATTTAACTCCGCAGCATAAAACTGGGTATCTTTAATATCGCAAGCATAGGCCATACCCTTGCCGAGTCGATGAGCATAAATTGATAAGCAATTGTCCTCAATTTGGCGTCTAGTTACTATAAATCGAGCTCTTGGGAAAACAGTCTTAATAAGGCCTAAATGAAGTAAATTGTCAGGCCTCTTATCGGTAACAATAGATCCAGAGGGGAAAACAGCTGTTAGTTTCCCAATATATTGGTCAGCTATAGACTGTAGGTCTCTGGCCGGATAT
>DCBC01000037.1:0-3925 GCA_002313335.1 Porticoccaceae bacterium UBA1117 | reverse complement strand
TTGGAAAATAATCTAGTTCACCTGCGGCTACAATTCGTGGGTGTGACGATAGCATTTGCTCTAAAAGAGTAGATCCCGAGCGAAACATGCCACCAATAAAAACTGGTGAAAAGTCATTAGAAAGAGCGACCTTATCAAACCAAGATGTTGAGTAAGCCTCCATTAGTTTATTAATACTGTCAGAAAAAACCTTGTGATTAAACTCCCCAACCGTTCTTTTGTTAAGCTGATTTGCAGACTTCCAACTGCTAAACGCTGCCTTATAGTCCTTTTTTTGGTCATGTAATTTGCCTAAAGCATAAAAACAGTCAATCCGAGTATCGAGGTCTACGGAAGGTTTTTGAGAGAGTATTTCTAATTCTGAAATGAGGGTCGATGCGTGTTCAGCATCCATGGCTAGTGCTAGGCGGGCACTCGCCTTGCCATGTAGCGGATTAATAGACCGAATCTTCTCAAATTGCTGTATTGCGGCTTGTCTATTACCTAAATCTTCCTCCAGATTACCCAAATTATACAGAGCATCAATATATGTTGGATTTATTTTAATGGCAGAAATCAAATGTTGTCTTGCCATGTCAGGAGAAAATAGCCAAGACGAATAGATATTTGCGATATTTAGATGAGCTTCTTCAGCGCCCTGAACGCCCAGTTCTATTGATTTTTTGTAAGTAATCAGTGCTTTTTCATAGTCCGCTGCTCTGGTTAAAAACCAGGCATAATTAAAATATAAGTCGGGATGCTGAAATTTATCAAAGAGAGGCTCAAACACGACTGGTGCGCGCGTAGTGTTTCCATTATCAATATGGAGTTGGGCCAGTGTGATTGAATATTGTAAGTTATGAGGTGCGATAAGTATTAGAGACTCTAATGCAGCTTCCGTGACGTCGCTATTATCTGTGATGCCACCAATTTTTGCTTTTAAATTTAGTATTGACTCATTTCTTGGCTCTGAACTAATAACTTTTTCTATGAGCGCCAAAGCATTTTTAAAGTCATTTTTGCGAATCGCTTCTTTGATTTTATACGATATATTAGAGTCAGGATTTGTCAAAATTCACCGCTGGATAGTTAAAAGTCGTTACTAGAATTATAGCGGTATTTCTTTAGATATAGCTAAAGGAGACATATAAAAAAACAGCGAGCCTAGGCCCGCTGTTTTTATTTTACTACGTAACTTAAAGCTTAGAAGCTGAAGCGTACATCTGCATAAATGTAACGTCCGAGGACATCATACTTGCCATAGGAGTTAGCATTGTCTGCATTCAAGCCGCCGCCTACCATTGGCGTCTCTTTGTCCAGCAAGTTACGAGCTCCTGCACTGAATGAAACATTTTCAGTCAACGTGTAGCTTCCATTGACATCAATGTAGTTGACCGCATCAAGCGATCCAGCAGCTGCTAATGTGTCAACAGTACCTTCATAGTCAACTTTTCCAAAGTAACGCCATGCTGCACCAACTGTCCAATCATCCTTCGAATACTTGGCCGTTAAAGTGTGTCTCCAATCCATATTTGGAGCGGTACACTGATCATCATTGGCAATACCACTACAGTCATAACGAGTAGTCTCAACACCTGGTAGTACGAGAGTTTCTTCCTGGTTAGACTTAGAGCCCATAAGTTTCAAGGTCAAGTCACCACCACTGAGTTCCATATCGTAGGTCGCTGCGAGATCAACACCAGCGTAATTAACCTCACCTAGGTTAAGATTTGTGCTGGTAACGTACCCTGAAGTTCCTAGCCATAAAGTACCTGAGTTACCACGATTGATCAGTGCGCATAGTGCAGTATTGCCATTTTCACCACACTCTTTAATAGAAGTAGCCGCACCAACCGAACCGATTGCATCTTCTAGCTCAACACTCCACCAATCAACAGAGAGAGTTAGATCTTCAACAGGATTAGCAACAATACCGAAAGTGAGAGTGTCAGCTGTTTCTGGATCAAGCTCAGTGTTACCACCGTAAAGTGCATTGTACTGACTAGCCGGGCTTGCAACGATGTTGCCGTACTGTGCAGCAGTAACGCCAGTTAATGCACACTGTGCAGCGGTATAAGCTGGCGCATCGCCGGCGCATGGATCAGTTCCGGCCCATAACCCCTGGGATTGCCCAGCAAAAATTGTGGTTATTTGAGGTGAACGTATAGTTCGGTTATAACCAGTTCTGAGTGTAATAATATCACTTGGAGCGTAAGTAGCTCCTACCTTGTAGGTATTGTGATTTCCAGAAGTGCTATAGTCAGAAGAGCGGAAACCAAGTTCCATGTCTAAGTTCTCAAGCACGGGTACCGCCGCCTCAAAGAATACGTCGGTTACTGAGAAGCTACCAGCAATACTCAGTGTAGGACCACCTTGCCCTAGTAATTGACCTTCTTCAAACACAGTATCCGCGTCACGGTCATAGCTCGTTTTACGGTTCTCAACACCCATTGCGATACTGATGTTGCTATCAGCAGTAGGCAAGCTGAAACCAGTGTCACGGCTGACTTGAGCATAGAAGATCTCTGTTGAAAGATCTGCACGCAACATAGCTGTGCCGGTTAGTGCTGAAGCTTGCTCAGGCGTAACTCCTTGGTAGGTAAATACATCATACGTTACATCTTGCAAAGCAGCCGTGATGTTTGGGGCAAAGAAGTCATTGATATAGGTCACAGTTGACTTAACGCTGTTCTGTTGGTAATTAACATCATAATCCCAGCCTTGAAAATCACCGCGAGCACCCAGAACAATTCTGAATGAACTGTTAGTAATAACAGATGCACGTGGACCACCTTCAACGTTTCGCTTACCGATATAAACGGCAAAATCATCGCCAGACTCCAGGCCCCAAGTATCAGTCAACGCTGCTCGTTGAGAGTCATTAATTAGTTCAGAGTCATAGTCTATGTAGTATTCTTCAGCAAAGAAGGTACCAGACTCAGCAATCTGTGCCTTGGTGCTGTAGTCAGTCGCCATAATTTCAGCATAAAGCTCAGTTGAATCGTTGAGCTGCAAATCCATCATCGTACCAAAGCTCCACTTCTCATCTGGACGCATGAAGTGGTTTATCGGCGCATAGTTGTAGATATTGCCATCAGAAGGAATAAAGTTTGAACCTGAATCTAGAGTCCAGTACTCATAGGTGTCCCAGTCAAGAGTCCCATCTGCATTACGCTGAGAGATATAGAAGTTAGGAACAACAGCGTTTCCTGAACCACCACAAGAGGTTCCTGTGGAGTTCAATGCGCAAGAGGAATAATCTCGAGCACCTTGACGTAGTTCAGAACCTTTGCGCCAGGTTACATATGCAGTCGCATGACCTTTATCATCGGCAAAACTGCTGCCCATAACCAGATCAATTGTATCTGCTTGACCATCAACACCATCACCACCTTTAGGATAATCGAAACCTTTCGCATCCATAAGACCTGCAACATAGCTGTTGTCGTTGTCGTGCATGAAGCCGCTAGTACCAATTTCTAGCTCAACACCGTCAAAATCCTTACGCATAACAAAGTTAACAACACCCGCTACGGCATCAGCACCATAAACAGTAGATGCTCCACCGGTAAGGACCTCTACCCTTTCAAGCATTGCAGTAGGGATTTGGTTTGTATCGGCACTTTGATTGTACGCATTACCACCGCCCATACGACGGCCATTAATTAACACCAAAGTCCGGCTACTTCCCATGCCACGTAAATCCAGTGTTGCAGTACCAGATGCGCCATTTGACACATAAGAGTTTTGCCCGGCACTGAGCTGTGGAAGAGAATTCAAGAAATCTTCTATTTTGCTAATGCCACTAGCTGAGATATCTTCAGCAGTAGCAACCACAACTGGGCTCGCACTTTCAAAACCATCCACTCTCTTAATAAGTGATCCGGTAACAACTACTTCTTCAATTTCTTCGACGTCTGTGTCTTGTCCAAATGCTAGACCGGCC
>DCBC01000059.1:5879-9570 GCA_002313335.1 Porticoccaceae bacterium UBA1117 | reverse complement strand
GGAGGCAGTGACCGGGGCGCAATTGGTTACCACGGATGTGTACACCTCTATGGGTCAGGAATCTGAAACGCGGGCGAGGCTAGAGCATTTTTCTGGATTTCAGGTCAATCATCGCCTGATGTCTTATGCTGCAGAGGATGCACTTTTTATGCACTGCCTACCGGCTCATAGAAACGAGGAGGTATCTGCCGAACTGCTTGAGGATGAATCTATATCAGTGGTGTGGGATGAAGCCGAAAACCGGTTGCATGCGCAGAAAGCGTTGATGAAATTTTTACTGTCTGCTCATACTTAGGTAGCGTTCATTGGTAAACCACATTGTCGATTTCATATTCAACATCGCCACTAGGTGCCTTTACGACAACGATATCGCCAATCTCTTTACTGATTAGCGCTCTGGCAATGGGCGACTGATATGAAATCTTACCCGCTTTTACGTCCGCTTCATCATCACCTACAATTCGATAGGTAACCGTTTGGTCAGTAATCATATTAATAATTGTTACTACAGAGCCGAAGATCACCCGATCACCCTGCGGTATCTTCGAGATATCGATGACCTGCGCATTGGATAGTTTTCCCTCAATATCCTGAATACGACCCTCAGCAAAACTCTGCTGCTCTCGAGCAGCATGGTACTCAGCATTTTCTTTAAGATCACCGTGCTCGCGCGCGGTAGAAATCGCTTCAACAATACTGGGTCGCACGACCTTGATCAAATTATCAAGTTCTCTCCTAAGGGCAGATTCTCCCTCCGCTGTCATTGCATTTTTTTGCATTAAATAATCTCCCTGTGCAACTGCTGTAAACTTCTAACTTCAATCTCACCCGCAAAATTCAACGCTTCACAAACGGCGTCTCCACCCGCAATAGTCGTAGTATAGTAAACACGATGCTGCTCCGCACTAGAGCGTATAGTGGACGAGTCTACGATAGCCTGCCGACCTTCTGTGGAATTAATGATTAGATCAATCTTATCACTCTTGATCATATCGACAATATGTGGCCTACCCTCTTTTACTTTATTCACTACCTGCACTTCCAAACCCGCATTCTCGATGATCAGCGCAGTTCCTCTTGTCGCCGCCAATTTAAAGCCAAGTGCGACCAACTTCTCAGCAAGCGCTGGAATATCGTCTTTGTCACGTTGACGAACACTAACAAACGCCGTTCCCTTACTCGGAATTTCATCACTAGCCCCTAGCTCTGCTTTCCCATAAGCCTCAGCAAAGGTTTTCCCAACGCCCATCACTTCACCCGTAGACTTCATTTCAGGCCCAAGAATTGGATCGATACCAGGGAATTTATTGAAGGGAAACACTGCCTCTTTGACACTAAAGTACGGCGGAATAATTTCCTTTGTAAATTTTTGCTGCTCAAGCGTTTGGCCTACCATGCAACGTGCCGCTATTTTTGCAAGAGAGACACCAATACATTTTGATACGAATGGAATAGTGCGAGATGCTCGTGGATTTACCTCAATAACGTAAATTTTGTCATCCTGCAGGGCAAGCTGAACATTCATTAAACCAACCACACCTAGCTCACGAGCCATCTTTTTACAGACTTCTCTCATCTCATCTTGCACGCTTTCACTGAGGCTATAGGGTGGTAGTGAACAGGCTGAATCACCAGAGTGTATTCCGGCTTGTTCAATATGCTGCATAATTGCGCCAATGACCACTTGGTCTCCGTCACTAACCGCATCGACATCCATTTCAATAGCATTAGGCAAGAAGAAATCAAGTAACACCGGCGAGTCGTCTGACACCTGAACAGCGGTTTTCATATAGTGGCGTAGCTCGTCTTCTTTATAGACAATTTCCATAGCTCGCCCACCGAGCACATAGGAGGGTCTTACCACCAGGGGGTAACCAATTTCTTTGGCCAGCTCAACCGCCTCGTCAGCACTCCGGGCTGTGGCATTGTGAGGCTGCAATAAACCGAGCTTTTTGATCATTTTCTGAAACCGTTCACGGTCTTCCGCGCGATCAATAGCGTCTGGCGTAGTACCAATAATAGGTACTCCTTCTGCCTCCAAAGCACGCGCAAGTTTTAGTGGAGTTTGGCCACCAAACTGAACGATCACTCCTTTGGGTTTTTCAAGGCGAACAATTTCTAGTACATCTTCCAACGTCACCGGCTCAAAGAATAATCGATCGGATGTATCATAGTCAGTAGATACTGTTTCTGGGTTACAGTTGACCATAATAGTTTCATAACCATCTTCACGCAGCGCCAAAGCGGCGTGAACACAGCAATAATCAAATTCAATTCCCTGCCCAATGCGGTTGGGACCGCCACCAAGCACAAGAATCTTATCCTTATCGCTAGGTTGGGCCTCACATTCTTCTTCATAAGTAGAATACATGTAGGCGGTTTCAGTCGAAAACTCCGCAGCACAAGTATCCACTCTCTTATACACAGGATGCATATCAAAACTATAGCGATGTTCACGCATTTGGGTCTCAGTGCATTCTAAAATATCGGCCAGACGGCGGTCGGCAAACCCTTTGCGCTTTAGGCTATAAAGCCATGCTTCATCAATATCATTTAGCGCTTTACCGTTTAGACGACTCTCTTCAAAGACCAAATCCTCAATTTGCACCAAGAACCAGGGGTCTATCTTTGTAATCCCAAATATTTCATCGCAACTCATGCCATGCCGAAAAGCATCGGCGAGATACCAAATCCGATCAGGTCCTGCTTCGGCTAGTTGGTTATATAAAACAGCACCAAAATCATCATCACTGGTGTCAACTTTTGGGTCAAAGCCGGCCACACCGACCTCTAGACCGCGCAGTGCTTTTTGCATGGACTCTTGGAAGGTGCGTCCAATTGCCATGACCTCACCCACGGACTTCATCTGGGTAGTTAGAGCCTGATCTGCCTGACTAAACTTTTCAAACGCAAACCGTGGTATTTTAGTTACCACATAATCTATGCTGGGTTCGAAAGACGCAGGAGTTGCACCTCCGGTAATTTCATTTTGCAATTCATCTAAGGTATATCCCACAGCTAACTTAGCCGCGATTCTTGCAATTGGAAAGCCAGTAGCCTTGGAGGCTAATGCCGATGAGCGCGAAACCCGAGGGTTCATCTCAATAACAATTAGACGTCCATCTTCAGGGTTAACTGCAAACTGAACATTTGAACCACCCGTCTCGACACCAATTTCTCGCAATACCTTGATCGAAGCATTACGCATGATCTGATATTCTTTATCAGTGAGGGTTTGAGCGGGCGCCACAGTGATCGAGTCGCCAGTATGGATGCCCATCGGATCAAGATTTTCGATAGCACAAACAATAATGCAATTGTCCTTACGATCTCTAACAACCTCCATCTCGAACTCTTTCCAACCAATCAATGATTCATCAATTAGCAGCTCATTAGTCGGTGAAAGATCTAAGCCTCGTCGACAAATTGTTTCAAATTCTTCACGATTGTAGGCAATACCACCCCCAGAACCTCCCATAGTAAAGGAGGGGCGGATAACGCATGGAAATCCAAACCGATCAGCAACCTGTGTCGCTTCTTCCAAACTATGGGCAATTCCAGAATTAGGTGTACTCAGACCGATTGATTTCATTGCCTTATCAAAACGTTCACGATCTTCAGCCTTATCAATCGCATCGGCATTAGCGCCGATCATTTCGACGGAAAATTTATCGAGCACGCCATGCTTGGC
>DCBC01000059.1:0-5498 GCA_002313335.1 Porticoccaceae bacterium UBA1117 | reverse complement strand
TCAGGCCGCTCTTTCTCAATAATTCTTGCAACGGTATTCCACTCAACAGGTTCGATGTAAGTCGCATCCGCCATTGAAGGATCAGTCATGATCGTCGCTGGATTAGAGTTAACCAAAATAACTCTGAAGCCTTCTTCTCGCAACGCTTTACAAGCCTGGGCTCCGGAATAATCAAACTCACATGCCTGACCAATAATAATCGGTCCAGCACCGAGGATCAGAATACTTTTTATATCAGTTCTTTTTGACATGTTTACTCCGCTAACGCCTGTCGGTTAGCTTCCATTAAATCTATAAAATGGTCGAATAGTGGCGCTGCGTCATGGGGACCAGGACTTGCCTCCGGGTGACCTTGAAAACTGAAAGCGGCTTTATCCGTTCTATGAATACCCTGCAATGACCCATCAAACAATGAGCGATGTGTTGCCACTAGATTGTCGGGCAAACTATCTTCATCAACGGAAAATCCATGATTTTGACTGGTAATCATCACAATATTATTTTGTATATCTTCAACCGGATGATTAGCGCCGTGGTGCCCAAACTTCATCTTCATCGTCCTAGCCCCTGACGCTAGAGCGAGTAACTGGTGCCCCAAGCAAATGCCAAAAACCGGCACCTGCGTTTCTAAGATCTTTTGAATTGCGCTAATCGCATAGTCACAAGGTTCAGGATCTCCTGGACCGTTAGAGAGAAATACGCCGTCTGGACGCATCGCCAAAACATCCTCAGCCGAGGTTTTTGCCGGCACCACAAGCAACTCACAATCACGATCGACTAACATGCGTAAAATATTCCGCTTTACTCCATAATCGTAAGCAACCACTTTGTACTTTGCAGAGTCTGCCTGCTGTGTCTTATAGCCCTGACCCAATACCCAGCTGTGTTCTGTCCACGGATAACTATTATTGGTAGTCACCTCTTTGGCTAAGTCCATTCCCTTGAGACCCGAAAATTCACGCGCTGAGGCTAAGGCCTTTTGCTCATCAATATGGCCGGCCATAATACACCCACTTTGAGCACCGGTCTGACGCAATATTCTGGTTAATTTTCGGGTATCTATATCGGCGATTCCGAGAATACTTTTGGCGGTGAGGTAATCGTCCAAATTTGCTTCACTACGAAAATTTGAGGCCAAGAGCGGTAGATCTCTAATCACTAATCCCGCAGCCCAAATTGTGTCCGACTCTTCATCTTCAGCATTAACACCCGTGTTACCTATATGAGGATAGGTCAGGGTAACAATTTGACGAGCATAAGAGGGGTCAGTTAGGATTTCTTGATAACCAGTGAGGGCTGTATTAAAAACCACCTCACCAACAGAGAGGCCTTCCACACCAATGGCAGTTCCTCTGAAAATTGTTCCGTCTGCAAGCGCAAGTACGGCTTCCCGGCGAGTCTGGGAATTCACACAACCTCCTAAATAGTTGACGTTCAATCTATTAAGACCACAATCAGTCTATGTGATTGCATCTGAATAAAAATAACTCTGAAATGATAGGCAAATTTTTCTTAAGTTTGCAAAAAAGCGAGATGACACTATGGGTCTCATCTCGCTTAAATAAAATACTCTGTTTTGCTCTAACCTCTCAGAACGAGACCGCTTTTTACTAGTGCGGTGTTAGGAGAGAAGTATAGGGAAAAGGGACTATATTGTCCATTGCCGAGGATCAAAAATTCACCAAAACATAACTGCTAGGCTCGAGCTTTAAAAACGGTTATTTAAAACCCAAAACATCTTGCATATCGAACATACCAGGCCCTCTACCCTCAAGCCACTTAGAGGCTCGCACCGCGCCTCGAGCAAAAGCAGCTCGGCTAGACGCCTTGTGCACAATTTCAACGCGTTCGCCATCAGCTGCGAACAGAACCGTGTGATCTCCAACGATATCGCCTGCTCTAACCGAAGAGAATCCAATCGATTTAGGATCTCGCGCGCCGGTAAGACCTTCGCGCCCATAAACAGCAACATCATCAAGATCTCGACCCAGTGCGTTCGCGACCGATTTACCAAGCGACAGTGCCGTCCCTGACGGCGCGTCAATTTTGTACTTATGATGGGCCTCACTTATCTCAATGTCCGCATCATCCCCGAGCGCCAGCGCGGCAATTTCAGCCAATTTGAAACAAAGATTTACGCCAGTTGAAAAGTTTGAGGCCATGCATATAGATACAGTCTTACTCGCGGAGTGCACAGACTGAAGTTGATCTGGGGTTAATCCCGTTGTACCAATCACTAAATTTTTGTCGTGCTGCTGGCAAATTTGCGCGTTGTTAAAAGTAGACTCTGGGACACTGAAGTCTATGAGCGTGTCAAAAATTCCGACCACTTCAAGGACAGAGTCGACTACTAAAATATTATTGCGTCCCAGGCCTGCCAACTCTCCTGCATCAGCACCAATGTGTATGCTAGCTGAGTGCTCGACAGCAGCCGTTAACTGCACACCATCTATAGAGGCAAGTGCTTCAATCAGGGCTCTGCCCATTCGGCCGCCAGCTCCAGTAATCGCTATATTACGCACTATGTCTCTCCTCGTTATATCTAACGCCTGACACCATCGTCCCTAAGATTCAGTTTAAACTCAGCTGGTCAGGTTATCGAAAAACTTCTTTACGCCATCAAACCAATGATTACTCCGCGGAGAATGCTTGCTTGCACCCGCTAAACTAGCGTCAAAGCTCTCCAACAAAGCACGCTGCTCTGCGCTTAAGTTAACCGGCGTCTCAACCACAACCCTGCATAATAAATCGCCCTGAGCACCACCTCGAACAGGAGCTACGCCTTTGCCGCGTAGGCGAAATAGCTTGCTGCTTTGAGTTTCAGCAGGAATCTTTAACTTCACTTTACCGGACAGCGTAGGAACCTCCAGATCACCACCCAACGCCGCCTGCGCAAAGCTTATAGGGACTTCACAATGTAAATTACTGCCGTCGCGTACAAAAATATCATGTTCTCGTACATGCATTTGAACATACAAATCACCTGTAGGCCCTCCCTGAGGGCCGGCCTCGCCTTTACCGGAAAGACGAATGCGATCACCCGTGTCAACGCCAGCAGGAATTTTTACAGAAAGCGTTTTGCGCTCTTCTTTAACACCTTGCCCATGGCACACACCACAGGGATCTGAAATCATCTTGCCGCGGCCACGACATGTTGGGCAGGCCTGCTGAACAGAGAAAAAGCCCTGAGACATTCTCACTTGCCCTACTCCGCCACACGTATCACAATTTACCGGAGCGGTACCTTTGCGTGCACCTGAGCCCCCACATGGATCACAGTGTGTCATGGTAGGAACTTCGATTTGGACAGTCTTGCCTTTTACAGCATGCTCTAAATCAAGCTGTAAATCATAGCGTAAGTCTGAACCTCTAGCTGGTCCGCTGCGACCACGACCTCCACCACCGCCGAATATATCGCCAAAAACATCACCAAAAACATCACTGAAACCAGCACCACCCTGCTGGCCTCCACCATTTTGGTCTAAACCAGCATGCCCGAAGCGGTCATAAGTAGATTTTTTGTCGGTATCACTCAGTATTTCATAAGCCTCTTGGGCTTCTTTGAATTTTTCGTCAGCATTTTTATCATCTGGATTTCGATCAGGATGGAACTTCATCGCTATACGACGAAATGCTTTCTTTATTTCGGGAGCAGAGGCGTTGCTGTCCACTCCAAGTACTTCGTAATAATCCCGCTTTGCCATACTTCGATTACTTCCCAACCATCATCGGTAACATTTTTCGCTACAGATAGAGCCTTAAATAAAGAGGCGCGAACCTCATTTTGAGATATCGCTCAAAACTCACTTCGCGCCTAAACTTAACAACACATGAATCTAATCAAATAAAGATTACTTAGTATCTTCTTTAACATCCTCGTCTTTAACTTCTTCGAACTCAGCATCCATAGCGTCATCACCAGGAGCTTGCTCGCCAGCAGGCTGCTCACCAGCTTCTGCTTGTTCTGCATAAAGCTTTTGAGCTAAGCCAGAGGAGGCTTCTGAGAGCACTTTAGAGGCTTCATCTATCGCAGCTTTATCATCGCCCTGGACAGCATCTTCTACTTGCTTAACGCCTGCTTCAATCGCGGATTTTTCTTCCTCAGTGGCCTTATCACCAGCCTCTTCAAGGGTTTTCTTAGCGGCATGCGCCAAACCATCGGCAGTATTACGCGCTTGAACCAGCTCTTCAAACTTTTTATCTTCAGCAGCATTTGCTTCAGCATCTTTGACCATTGCATCGATTTCTTCATCAGACAATCCTGATGACGCTTTGATGATGATCGACTGCTCTTTGCCCGTCGCCTTATCCTTAGCACCAACATTTAAAATACCATTAGCATCGATATCAAAGGTAACTTCAATCTGTGGCATGCCTCTTGGTGCTGGCGGAATATCTGCCAAGTCAAAACGACCCAACGATTTATTTTGAGTCGCCTGCTTACGCTCACCTTGCACAACATGAATAGTCACGGCAGCTTGGTTGTCATCCGCAGTTGAGAAAATTTGTGATTTCTTGGTTGGAATAGTGGTATTTTTTTCAATCACCGGCGTTGCTACACCGCCCATCGTTTCGATACCTAAACTAAGTGGAGTAACATCCAATAACAATACGTCAGTAACATCACCAGAAAGCACAGCACCTTGTAATCCGGCACCAACAGCTACAGCTTCATCAGGATTAACATCCTTACGCGGCTCTTTACCGAAGAAGGCCGTTACCTTGTCTTGCACCATCGGCATACGGGTTTGACCGCCCACCAAAATAATTTCGTCAATTTCAGATGTGGACTTACCCGCATCTTTTAGAGCCGTTTTTAAAGGCTCTAAAGAACGTTCTACTAAATCTTCTACTAAGGATTCTAGCTTCGCTCGAGTCAGCTTTACCACAAGGTGTTTTGGGCCTGTAGCATCAGCAGTAATATACGGAAGATTAACTTCGGTTTGCTGGCTAGATGACAATTCGATTTTTGATTTTTCAGCAGCTTCCTTAAGACGCTGCATAGCTAGCGGATCGCTGTGCAAGTCAATACCACTGTCCTGCTTGAATTCTGCTGATAAATACTCAATGAGACGCATATCAAAGTCTTCACCACCTAGGAACGTATCGCCGTTTGTGGCAAGTACTTCAAATTGTTTTTCGCCATCGACATCGGCGATTTCAATCACCGAAATATCAAAGGTTCCACCGCCCAAATCATATACCGCAACAACGCTATCACCCGGAGTCTTGTCAATTCCATAAGCAAGTGCAGCCGCAGTTGGCTCATTAATAATTCGCTTAACCTCAAGGCCCGCAATTCGCCCTGCATCCTTAGTGGCCTGACGCTGAGAGTCATTAAAATAAGCAGGGACAGTAATAACTGCTTCGGTTACGGCTTCACCAAGGTAATCCTCAGCTGTCTTTTTCATTTTCTTTAAAATTTCAGCTGAGATTTGAGGCGCAGCTTTCGCATCACCTTTAATCTCTACCCAGGCATCCCCGTTATCTGCTTTAAC
>DCBC01000009.1 GCA_002313335.1 Porticoccaceae bacterium UBA1117 | reverse complement strand
TATTACCGTAACGTCTCACACGAATATCTGCTTGTTCTTGATGTCCGGCAAAACCTTCAACCGCGCATAAGCGTGAACAATATTCACCTACAATAACCGAAGCTTCTGAGGTTATCCGTTGATAAGTACACGTTTTTAAAAACTTACCGACCCATAGCCCGCCAGTGTAGCGTGCGGCTTTCTTAGTTGGCAAAGTATGATTAGTACCGATGACTTTATCCCCGTATGCAACATTCGTTTCGGGGCCCAAGAACAACGCCCCATAGTTACTCATATTATCTAAAAAGTAATTAGGGTCCCTAGTCATCACCTGCACATGCTCAGAGGCTAGTTCATCAGCGACCTTAACCATCTCTTCATAGCTATCACAAAGAATCACTTGCCCATACTCCTGCCAAGCAACACCGGCAATCTCTGCGGTGGGTAAAATCGTTAGCTGGCGCTCTACTTCAACCATCGTTTCTTCAGCCAATTTTCTAGAGTTGGTTAGCAGGACCGCGGGCGAGTTAGGCCCATGTTCAGCCTGGCCTAATAAATCGGCAGCACATAGTTCACCATCTACCGAGTCATCCGCAATAATAAGGGTTTCCGTTGGCCCGGCAAACAGATCAATACCTACTCGACCAAATAGCTGGCGCTTCGCTTCTGCCACAAAGGCATTACCCGGACCTACAATCATATCCACCGGAGTAATAGTCTCTGTCCCTATAGCCATAGCGCCTACCGCTTGCACACCGCCCATACAATAAATTTCATCGGCGCCCCCCATATCCATCGCCACTACTATCGCAGGGTGAGGTCTACCGTTGAATGGCGGGGCGGCCGCTATAACACGCTTTACACCTGCTACCTTTGCCGTCACAACACTCATATGAGCTGAAGCCACTAGAGGATACTTACCGCCAGGCACATAACAGCCGACGCTATTCATCGGGATATGTTTATGGCCTAACACCACACCCGGCAACGTCTCTTGCTCAACATCTTTCATGGATTCACGCTGAATACGTGCGAAATTACCCACCTGCTGCTGAGCAAATTTAATATCACTTTTTACTTGATCATCAAGCTCACCATAACAAGCGTCAATCTCTTCTCTGGTAAGACGAAAGCTCTGAGGACCCCACTTATCAAACTTTTCCGAATACTCACGTAGCGCCTCATCACCTTTCTCTTCGATGCTACCGAGGATATTCTCAACAATCTCTCGAACCTTAGCATCTTTATTTTCGGCGATTTGTACATCTATACCATTTTTTAGGTAAGTGGCCATGGGGTTATTCTCCTGATCGAATATTTATGAATAGCAGAGATACTAATAATAAATGAATTCGAATGCAAATTATTTCAAAGATCATATTTATACCGGTATAACTACTGTAATACTGATAATTATAGACATAATTAATTCCCTAACCACCGACAAAAATACTGACCATTTTGGTCAATTAAATCATAAATATTGACTCCGAATTCAAATGTTGAGAAAGTGTCGATGTGGTCTGACAACCAATTCAGGCAAAAACTATTGCGGAGACCAATGTATGCGGCTACGAAAACTATCCCATACCCTTGCTCTAATAGCCTTAGGCTTGTTTAACCAAGGCTGTACAGAGGGTAGCGACATTACTAGCCACTGCCAGGAGCCTAAGAACTTGTGTATAGATTCATTGAGCAATCTAAGTATAGAGACCTTGCGGCAACGTGAGTACGGGAGCAGAATTCATCTCAAGCAAAACCTAAATAACAGCAAACCCAATGATCAACGCTATTTAGCCAGTTATCTTTCAGACGGCTTAGAAATATATACCCGTGTAGACATCCCCGCGACATCGATGCCTGAAACAGGCTACCCGGTATTAGTGTTTGCTCATGGCTGGACTGATACACAAGCTAGCGCTAATTATGACTTCAGCTATGACAATAACGCCATGTACGCCATGTTAGTGGACACCTTCACCAATGCCGGCTTCATTGTTTTAATGCCAGGTTTCAGAGGCCACGGTACGCTAGCAGGCAACCAAGCCGATGGTTTCGATTATTTAACGGCTTGGAATAATGCTAGCTACTTATCACCCACTTACTATGCCATTGATACACTTAATCTGATTGATAGCATCAGTAGTCTTAATGACATTAACTGGCAGAAATGGCACCAAAAAATTAGGCGAAAACCTAACGTCGATTTATCACGTGTTTATTTACTGGCTCACTCACAAGGGGGTGATGTTGCACTCACAACTTTGGCGATTGCGGGAGAAGGATCAGGTGTTAAAACCACTATAAAGGCGGCGTCAATTTGGGCCGGAAATATTCCCGCACGTTTTACTCAGGCTGAAACCTTTCGACCTATGGCTTCATCCCTGGAGGCTTTTATGTCGGGTGATGGTACTTGGACGGGCAATGCTGTTGGCAAAGATGGCTCGGTGAACCCTAACTTTATATTTCCCTATCCTAGTGACTGGATAGGTACCATTGATACGCAATCTGACAAGTGGACATGGCAGAAAGAAGTATGGCAAGAGAATAGTATTAAAAAAATCATACAATCCACCTATCAAGAAATGTATGACACCCTTAATTACTATGTGAGAGACCTTGAAGACGCGACCTTTAGCGTCACTAAAGATTCTCAGGGTCAAATAGTTATCCAGCATAATAGAGATATTGCAAAAAAAATGGCTCATATTGGCGGCTATGAATACCCTAAATATTTAAGTGAGCCAATCGCTTTACACTATGGTGAGCATGACTATTACTCAATGCCCAAATGGAATGAGATACTCGCAAACAAAATCACGTTGGCAGGTGGTGAAGCCTATGCTTTTATGTACCCACACAATAACCACTCTTTGAAAGCCAGCGAGCATGAATGGTTCTCGCCAACCGGTACTGAAGATGGCCAAGATAAAGCGATCACACGCGATCTACAATTATTTTCAGATCAAATTCCACAATAGTTTTAACAAGGTGCGCTATGAGTACACAATCGAGTAAAGATCTTTTAAACAGCTTCAAACTAACAGGAAAAACCGCCATGGTGACCGGTGCTGGGAAAGGCATAGGCAGAGCTTGTGCTGAGTTATTAGCTGAAGCCGGCGCCAAGGTTATTGCTGTTGCCAGAACCGCTGCCGATTTAGAGGTACTAGAGCAAACCTTTCCTAATCAAATAGAAACCTGGGTGAATGATGTCACTAAGGATGCATTTTTAGCTAGGGTAGCGGGTCTAGATACTCTAGATATTCTCGTTAACAATGTAGGTACTAACAAACCCCAACCGTTTCTTGATGTCGATAGTGACGTACTGGATATGCTACTAAATATTAATGTGCGGTCCGCTTTTTTAACTGCGCAAGCTGCAGCAAGAGTAATGGTTAAACAAGGCTCTGGGTCAATCATCCACATGTCATCGCAAATGGGCCATGTGGGTGCCAAAAATAGAACCGTCTACTGCACCACTAAACACGCGATAGAGGGTTTAACTAAATCGATGGCCGTTGAACTCTCCGCATTAGGTGTGCGCACCAATTCAGTAGCCCCTACCTTCATTGAAACCGCTTTAACCAAACCGATGTTTGAAGATGAAGGATTTACCAAAGACACAATGTCACGCTTACCCATAGGCCGGGTTGGCCAAGTTAACGAAGTTGCAGCGGCGGTATTATTTTTAGCGAGTGATGCATCTTCAATGATTACTGGAGATAGTTTAAAAGTCGATGGTGGCTGGACGGCGGTTTAGCAAAAAAGGAAAGACTCTAGCTTTAGCCGGCAAGACAGTCTAATTAATAACTAGAGACTAAAATCGTATCTAAGCAGATTATTTATATTGATAAGATACGGTATCAGAGGAATGACTCATCACCAAGTGCGTCGATCAAAGGCTGTAAATGATGCTCATATTTTTTCCATGCTTGCACTGAAGACTCATAAATAGGCTGGCGTACTTGACTGGCACTGGGGGTTCTGACCAAACGCTCTGTTGCATAGAAT
>DCBC01000119.1:10949-22597 GCA_002313335.1 Porticoccaceae bacterium UBA1117 | reverse complement strand
TAAGCGCTGCAACTTCCAATAAAATAAATGGTTAGTTGAGTGATGACTACCTGGCTTTTATCTACGGCAGGTATAGATTTTATAGCAAAGAATGAGATCGCCATTACGGCAGCGATGAACAAGAGCTGCCCAACCTCTACCCCGACATTAAAAAACAATAGCGCGTGAATCTTCATTGATTGAGGTACACCTAACTCTTGCAATACCACCGCAAAGCCAAATCCATGCAGTAATCCAAATACCGAAGAAACCGTTATCGGATACCGCCATGTAAAACTGGTTTGATTTTTATTTCGAAAATGCTTAATAATCTCCACAGCAAGCAAAAGAATACTTAGAGCAATAAGTAGCTCAACCAGCTCAGTCCTGACCTGGACAATATTTAATGTGGCCAAACTCAGCGTTATAGAGTGCGCTAGCGTAAACCCAGTTACTGTAAGAACTATCCGTTTAACACTTCCGGCAATAACAATTAAGCAGACAATGAATAAAAGATGATCTGAACCCTTTAAGATATGCTCTATGCCCGCAAAAAAATATTGCTTGGCCACACCGAACGGCTCGGCGCGACCCCCTAATGCAATTGTTGTTACTTCAGGACCCGAGAATATTTGCTGGGGTTCCAAGGATAAGCGCTTAAATACAACAAGAGAAGTCAACGCAGGATTGCCCGCCGGGTAAACTAGCCTAACATCGAATTTTAAATCGGCTTCGCTACACTCATAGAGCGCACGTCCGAGCAAGCCCGCGGGAGACTCGCCTTTTAAGCGATTACAACTGGCATGCTCAAGACTAATTCGCGGCTCTTCTCCCGCTGCCATTACCGGAGGAATCTTCCATCTGACTGAGTATTTAAAGATTGAGACTTGTTCAATTTCAATATAGACCGGCCTGGCTTCATCCGCCGATATCTGGGACATCATCATAAAAAAGCACAAAAAGACTACTGTGGCTCTGATCAATTTTTTGGGGCTCTTTTGATAATCTGATATTTCGCACGAAGCGCATCAACCGCCAAGCGTTTACGCTCACCCTGCTGTTGCCGTTGAGCGTCTGCTAGAACAACACCACTGATTTCAGCAAGAGCAGGGACAAATGACTCAACCTTTTTGGTCAGCAATACCAAGTGCCATCCATAATTAGACGACAATGGCCCTTGCCATTGCGCGTCTGTCATTAGCAAGGCAGGCCTTAAATCGAACAATTTCTGCTCAAATAATTGGCCAAAGTGACTGGCTATTTCTTGACTATCTCGATTGACATAATTTCGGTTATATAGAAAACGTTCGCCATACCGCCCCGCCTTATCGAAAGGCACTGGACTATTATTAATCACCGCAAGTAAACTCTCAGCTTCTGCTTTACTCTGAGCAGACTCGCGCTTGTCATTAGATAAAAAAATATGGGTAAAGGTAGCGCTTGCCGGCTTCCTGTAATCTTCTTTGTGCGCCTCATAAAATAGAGTTAAATCATTTTCTGTAAGAGGCTCTATTTCGTCATAAAAGCCCTGCGCTAAATAGTCCATCTTTTGCATAAGACGGCGGCGAATAATCGGATCATTACGATCTAAATCTAAGGCTAAGGCCTCTCGATAAAGTACCTCCCCACGAACATAGTCATCAGTAAGCGTTTTCAGCTCGCTATTGTCCATTGCCGCTAATGCCTGAATTGCTTGCTCGGGTTTAAATTTTTTCGCTTGCTGTTGCAGAAATTGAGTCAACACTTTGTCATCAACCAGAATTTTGTAGTGGCTATCTGCATAATTATCAGCGTTCAATACCCTTTCGCCACCAAACAATACTAGACCGATGGCCAAAAACTGCACTAACGGCTCTTTGAATAATCCACGAAAAGACAGTTTCATGAATGACACGATTTATTTAACAACATAAGTGGACACATTTTTAGGGCGTATACCAAATAGGCGATGAGTAAGCTCGCTCCTGAATCGTTTTTGGTCCTCTTGGCGGTTCATCCAACTGCAATGCCAGACTATCTAGCAAGCCATTCCTCGGTGTTGGGATTTGTAACACTCTTACATAATAAAATGCAGATTGCTGTTGACTAAAATCTGGGTCCGTCCACTTTAAAGAGAATTCTGATTGGCCAATAGTGTTGGTGTAGCGACCAGATTTTACATCCACTGTATTGCCGACAGGGGGAAGATTTCCGCTGGCATCTAAGTCACGCTCATCAGACCAAGCCACATTATAAACTTTTTCCTGCTGCTCCCCTGTCGCATCAATCCAACCTTTAACCACCTGTAATCGGTCTAAATTAGCGCCCACAGGATCCTTTATCGCTCGCAACAAAAATGCCGGTGCTTTTCCACCATTATCATTAGCCGCCAAGTCACCACCCATCGGCACGCCATACTGGCTACCGATTAGAGCAAAACTCTCACTACTCTCAGCGCCGTCAGGAAAATCCCATCCCGCGAACATTTGAATACGTAACCGGGGGCCTGAGGTTGCATAGACTTCCTTGCGCTTAAAGGCTGCATAGATTGCCTCGCGCGTATTCTCTTCAGCCCAGACTGCGGCCAAACCAGACGCCGACATATTCCAACCATTGGAAGAACTTATACTACCGAAACGCTCTTTGGTTTCCGGCGTTGAGTCTTTAGCCATTTTCCCCCAAAAGTTATTTTCCTCCGCAGATGACAAACCAGAGTGAGCGTCTGTTGATCCAATGAGGCCAAATTTGTAAGGATTAACACCAACCTCTTGTTCAATAGCCAGTCCTTTTTTAAGCGCAGGTCTAATGTAATCTGCAGTGGACGCTTTATAATCTGACTTTCCCTGCTGGATATAGTGGTCGTAATTCTCAAAATCGGCGAATTCATCATTCGGAGAAAAATCGCTACGTGCTTCGCTGTCGCCTTTGATCTGAGTAACTTCGACAATGGGCTCCCACTTAATTCTCCGACGAGCATACTCTGCGTCAATAGGCACGCCTCGCAAACTAGTATCGTCAAACATATAGCCCTTGGAGATATTCGAGTTGTGAGGGATCGCCATAAATCGGGTCCCTGTGCGTTGCTGAGTTTCATCTAACCACTGCCAGAGATCCTCTGGATACTGACTTTTATCGGACCCATAAGGTAAAAACTGTGAAGCTTTGTCCGCGCCATCTGGTGTTATAACAATGCGATGTAAATTGGCACCCATGGGAACAGAACTCCACTCCCAACCGATTATGCTCGTAAAGGTACCTGGATCATTGTGCCTCTCTGCACTCTCAATAATATCATCCCAAGCCCTTTTTGATGTTTTGCTCATGTCACCAAAAATATTTACATCTGAAATATTATTGCTAGTGTCTTTGACCGGATCACTATGATCACTGTTTGTAGCAATTTTAGGTAAGAACTGTCCAAAAAACTGTAATCCGGTATCAGTATCGATAGCCTCATTCATCAGTCGAAAGGCATACCATCTTTTTATATTTCCGATCCAACCAAGATCTTCTTTTATCATGGTGTCCTCGCGGACTGCTCGCATAACACCCAGCATCTCGGCATGATCTGACACCACTAAAAAATCTAACGGCGTATCAATTTGTACTCGAACACGGTTGTAGGGATGTATCACCGGCTGACCTTTAGCCCAGCGATAGGCTGTATCTGGGTCCGCACTGTGATTGTTATTTAGAAATGCATCAAAGGAATAAGAGCTATGTAAATGGGTGTCACCAAAATAGACATTTTTAGTTGTCTCTGCACTGGCCATTACACTGGCCATGGCAAATAGCGCCATAGTAATTCTGCTCATTGTGATTACTCCCTCGAACGTTTTATTTTTCATTTTGATGTCATTACCCTCCTTGGGTGGCTAATTTATATTGAGGAGGATTACATCTTCTCGCTATGCGTACACGATTATTTTGTTGAAGAATATATTATGGCACACAAAATGTCATTTCAATGATTTCGGAAATTTACTGTACAAAATTAAGCTCTAGGGTAAAGTGCTTGAAAAATAAACCTCTTATGCAAGGTTCCTATGCAAAAATTTTCTAAAATGACCGGCATTTCAGTGGTTGTCGCCAATATGATAGGAACTGGCGTTTTCACCAGCCTCGGTTTTCAACTGCTTGGCATTCAGTCATATTTTGCGCTGATGATGCTCTGGCTGATCGGTGGATTAACCGCACTATGTGGCGCACTGACCTATGCTGAACTTGGCGCAAACTTACCGCGTTCCGGCGGCGAATATAATTTTCTTGGGCGACTTTACCATCCATGTGCTGGTTTTATTTCAGGCTGGGTGTCGGCCACGGTAGGTTTTGCAGCACCTGTCGCACTCGCTGCTATGACTTTCGGTGCTTATTTATCAGCAGTATTTCCAGAACTTCCGAGAACTACTTCTGCGGTTGTTTTGGTTGTTGTGCTAACAGGCATTCACTGCTTGTCACGGCAAGCCAGCAGTAGTTTTCAACAAATCTTTACCGCGCTCAAAGTAATCTTGATTTTGATTTTTTGTATGACAATTTTTATATGGGGCAGCGCACCTCAAGCGATAAGTCTCATGCCTAGCGCAGGTGATGAAAAATTACTATTTAGCGGTGCTTTTGCGGTGTCATTAATTTATGTTAACTACGCTTATACTGGCTGGAATGCAGTGACCTATGTCACTAGCGAGCTAGATGATCCACAACGAAACCTACCAATCGTACTCTTAGTGGGTACGGTGTCTGTAATGCTGATTTACCTACTTCTTAACTTCACTTTTTTAAGCGCCGCGCCAATAACGCTACTAGAAGGTAAGTTAGAGGTTGGGGTTATTGTTGCCGATCATGCGCTTGGCGATACCGCGGGCAAAGCCATGGGTGCTGTTTTAGCGATGCTTCTCATCTCTACCGTTAGCGCAATGACCATAGCCGGCCCCAGAGTTCTGCAAGTGATCGGTGAAGATTTTAGGTTCTTTCGAGGATTAAGTAAGGTTAACGCCAACGGTATTCCCACCACTGCCATTTTCTTTCAAAGTACGCTGGCCGTTATTTTTATTGTTAGTGCAACCTTCGAGTCAGTGTTAGTGTTCTCCAGCTTTGTCCTTGGCGTCAACACACTATTTTCGGTAATAGGGGTTTTCATATTGCGCTTTAAAAAGCTCAACATAAAAGGGGCTTACAGAACTTTTGGGTACCCTATAGCCCCACTCATTTATTTAGCTGTCACGTTTTGGACTCTAGTTTATGTTCTTATCTCGAAGCCTCAAGAGGGCTCTATGGGAATCGCCATCATTGCGGCGGGGGCTGTCATGTATTTCGTGACAGTGAACATCGATAAACAAAAGAATTAAAATCGTCTTAATGATAGATGCCCAGCCATCAGACTGAGCACCTCACTAACAGATCATACTTATACTGTAATGCCTTTTATCTCTAAGAAATCATCAAAACCAAACTCACCCCACTCTCTACCATTACCCGATTGCTTGTAACCGCCGAAAGGTGCGGTGTAATTTTGCGAAGCGCTGTTAACACTAACCATACCTGCGCGCAATTTTCCTGCTACTCGGGTTGCTCTCTCTTCACTACCCGTGCTGAGATAAGCCGCTAGACCGTAAGGCGTGTCATTAGCAATTTCAATAGCTTGCTCTTCACTGTCAAAAGGAATCATTGTTAAGACCGGGCCGAATATTTCTTCACGGGCTATCGTCATTTCATTATTAACATGCCCAAAAACAGTCGGCTTGACAAAATAACCGGTCTCTAAGCCTTCGGGTTTACCTGTCCCTCCTGCCACTAGAGTCGCACCCTCTTCAATACCGGTCTGAATTAAACTTTGAACCTTATCAAACTGCACTCGACTAGAGAGTGGTCCCAAATGCCAACCTTCTGCAGTCGGCTGGCCCACTTTCACATTCGCGGCGGCCTCTTTTGCAATGGCTAATGCTTTCCCATATACAGATGACTGAACCAACATACGCGAAGGCGCGTTGCAGGATTGCCCTGTATTTCCCATCATGTGGTTAATACCAGCGGTAACCGCTTTTTCAAGATCAGCATCTTCAAAAATAATGTTGGGCGACTTTCCTCCAAGCTCCTGCGTTACTCTCTTAACCGTATCAGCAGCGGCCTTAGCGACCAGAATTCCGGCGCGTGTTGACCCAGTAAACGAAACCATGTCTACCTCAGGATGGCTAGAAATGACCGCACCTACATTGGGGCCATCTCCATTGACCATATTGTAAACGCCCGCAGGGAAGCCCGCCTGGTCCATCATTTCGGTAAATAAGTAGCCTGAAATAGGCGCAATTTCACTGGGTTTGAGTACCATTGTGCAGCCTGTTGCCAGCGCTGGGGCAACCTTGCAGCTAATTTGATTAATGGGCCAATTCCATGGAGTAATAAACCCACAAACGCCGATAGCTTCCTTAACAATTCGCGTATTACCAACTTGGCGTTCAAATTCAAACTGCTTTAATGCCTCAAGAGCCGTGCTGATGTGACCACGTCCGCAGTCTGCCTGGGCCGCAGTAGCAAAAGAAATAGGCGCTCCCATTTCTACAGAAATAGCCACAGCCATTTCATCGTAGCGAGCCATATAAATTTGTAATAGTTTTTCCATCAGAGCAATTCGCTCATCAACTGAGGTTTGCGAAAACCCTAGGAATGCTCGCCTAGCAGCAGCTACAGCAAGATTTACATCTGCCGCAGCACCCAATGATATGGTTGCCACGAGCTCTTCATTAGCCGGATTTTCCACAGCCAAGTCGTTACTCTGAACAGGATCGACCCACTGACCATCAATATAAAATTTTCGTAAATCTTTCATAATTACCTCTGCAACAGTTTTTCATTTTAAAAATAAGACTGTATTAGCCCACCAAGCAATCGCCTATACCCTATCAGGGGAAGCTACTACAGCAACGCCTCTATTGAAGCTAGCGTTTGCGGGCCTATCAATCTGTGTAAGAGTTTCCCTTCAGGACTAATAATTAACGTTTCAGGCAGTACCGAGACTGGCCCCAACCCCCAGGTAACTCTGGGGTCACTGATGAAACTTGGAAATTGGATATTAAGTTTACTAATTTCACTGCGCAAAGTATCGTTTTGCGAACCATCAAAGTTCACTCCCAATACTGTTAGACGATCCGCATGATGTGCCGCAAGTTCGTTTAGCTCAGGAATTTCTTTGCGGCAGGGTGCACACCATACTGCCCAATAGTTAATAACCAGTAACTTTCCAGGTGCTGCTACATCAATGGTTTTTCCATCTAAAGTGGGGTATCCAACATCGGAGGAGCATCCGGATAGTAGTAAACCGATGACAAATAATTTTTTTAACATTTCTATTCCTTGTACAAATAAATTCATGCGAGCATCTAACGATGGTTCCTAGTCATATAGCATAACGTACTTTATATAAAATATTGACTAAAACTAACAGACATTAACAGCCGTAAAGCATCGACAATACAGAGCTTAAGATTCTTTCTGTTTTGGCTAATTAGTCTTACAATGTAAAGTCAAAAAAAAGCATATCTCTAAAAAAATATGGCTACAATTTATCACAACCCACGATGTTCGAAATCACGCAAAACGCTGGCTATTTTGTGTGCCAAAAATATTGCGACCAACATTGTTCTTTATTTAAAGGATCCAATGAGCTCCTCAGAACTAAATGCAGTGTTAAAAAAACTAAACATGACGCCGAGTCAGCTAATACGTCGAACTGAAACTGACTTCAAACGCTTACAATTAGATGAGACGGCTGTGACTGAGCAACAGTTGCTTGACGCCATGCTAATGCACCCTATATTAATAGAGCGCCCTATTGTTGTGATTGGCGAAAAAGCCGTCATTGGACGCCCTCCTGAAAATGTACTTGGTCTCTTATAATGAATACTCTTAGTGAAAACACCTATATTTTAGTCCTCTACTATAGTCTTCACGGACACGTGAAAATGCTTGCCGAGCAGATCGCACTAGGTATTGAAAGTGCCGGATTGGAGGCGAGGTTACGGACCGTACCGGCCATATCAGCCGTCTGCGAGGCAACGGAAGATGATATCCCCGCTAACGGTGATATCTATTGCACTGAAGAGGATTTAGCCCACTGCTCAGGTTTACTGATTGGCAGCCCCACTCGATTTGGCAACATGGCCGCACCGCTAAAGTACTTTATTGACGGTACAGCTGGCCTGTGGCTGAGCGGCGCCTTAGTAGATAAGCCGGCAGGCGCTTTCACGTCTTCATCAAGTCTGCATGGTGGGCAGGAGTCTACATTGTTGACGATGATGCTTCCCTTGCTACACCAAGGCATGTTGTTTACGGGTGTGCCCTACTCTGAGCCAGCATTAACCTCAACCACCACCGGTGGAACACCCTATGGCTCAAGCCATGTGGAAGGCGATACGTTAAGTCCAGAGGAAATGCAGATCTGTCGATCTCAAGGTGCTCGCTTAGCCATGCTCGCCAAAAAATTATGCGCGCCAAAATAATTAGTAATCCAATAATAACCTCAGGAAGGTATCGGTGAAGGTAGAACGAAAAATAACTATTTCAAGACTCGCAGTACAGGCCAGCTTTTTCAGTTTATTGATTGTAATAACGATTAATCTCTGGCAGAAAGATGCACCGGGGATCGTCTATTTTTTGTACCTACTACCCCTAGTGATTTTAATCCCTGGGATAATTAGGGGCGAAATACGCACTCTAATCTGGCTAGGTTTTGTGCTCTTGCTATACTTCGCGGTAGCGGTCGGTAGAATGAGCAATCCCGGCCCTTTAATACTCGACATTGCAGAATTGGTGTTAGTTGTTGTATTGTTTATTGTGGCAACCGGCAATGCGCGACTGAGACAAAAAAATGCTCCCCAGAGCCCTAACTAATAAAAGGATTTGTAAGTGACTGAGAAAAAACCTGGTTTAATTCGTCGGATCTTTACATTCATGGGCAGTGCTCTGACGGCTGTACGCCATGCGTTTAGTCTCTTAATTCTAGTTGTTATCATCTCATTCCTTGGCGGCATGTTCGCAGGAAACCTCAAACCAATACCTGCCGAAGGTGCACTTTATATTGCGCCTCAAGGGCTGTTAGTTGATCAAAAAAGTTATGTCGACCCGCTTGCCCAGATTTTATCTCAAGGAAGTCAGCAGAGTTCGGAAACTTTAGTCAGAGATGTCATAGAAGCCATCGATACCGCCAAAGATGACAATAGAATTACTCACTTGGTCCTAGACACTGACTATATGGCGGGTGCTAGTCTCAGTAAATTGCAAGAGATAGGCTCTGCGCTGCGCCGTTTTAAAACAACCGATAAGCCTATTATTGCAGTTGCAGATTATTTTACACAGTCGCAGTATTTTCTTGCCGCACATGCCGATGAAATAATGCTCAATCCCCTGGGTGGAGTCATGATCACTGGCTTTGGCTCTTACAGAAGCTATTTTAAAGACGCTCTGGATAAACTGAAAATCACCATGAATATCTTTCGTGTTGGCCAATATAAAAGCGCTGTAGAACCGCTTATGGGCAATAGTATGTCAACTCAAGTGCGAGATGAAACCGGCGTTTTACTTAACGACTTATGGCAGTCCTATACGTCAGAAATAGAGGACCTAAGAGGGCTAGATGCTGGTGCTCTCAGCGACTATGCTAATACATTACATATTTTACTCGACGAATATGACGGCGATAGCGCGGCCTTATCTAAAGCTGTCGGCCTAGTTGACACCGTCGTCAATCGGTCAGGTATTCATCGTTATCTAAACGCTAATATAGCCGGTGAAGATGATGACTTTAACAGCATTGGAATGGACAACTATTTATCCAATACACGTCTTGCTGATAAACAGGTTTCAGGCGCTCAAGATCAAATAGCTGTTGTAGTTGCCAGTGGCTCTATTATGGATGGGCAACAGCCAGAAGGAAGTATAGGTGGTGATACTTTGGCGTCCATTTTCAAAGAGGTGCGCGAAGATGAGAATGTAAAAGCGGTAGTCTTGAGAATTGATAGTGGTGGTGGTAGCGCTTTTGCGTCTGAAATTATTCGAGATTCTATTAATGCTACTAGAGATCAAGGTATTCCTGTGGTTGTTTCTATGGGCAGTGTGGCCGCGTCTGGCGGCTATTGGATCGCTGCTGAGGTCGACAGAATTTTAGCCACGCCCGCAACCATCACTGGATCAATTGGGGTATTTGGGATTGTGCCTACTATTGACCAATCTTTAGCCTCGTTAGGTATTTATTCAGATGGTGTCGGCACTACTGATATCGCCGCTATGACTCAATTAGATCGCCCCCTTACCCAGCAAACTAAAGCCATTATTCAATCCGGTGTAGACAACATTTACACTCGTTTTATTACGCTTGTGGCTAATGGCCGAGACTCGACTCCTGCAGAGGTGCATAAAATTTCCCAAGGCCGAGTATGGACAGGAAATCAGGCGCTTGCCAATGGCTTAGTTGATCAATTAGGTGATCTCAACGATGCTATCTTGGTGGCTGCCGAAATAGCTGACTTGGATGATTATCAGATTGACTATCGGCGTAAGGAAATGACACCCATTGAAACGTTGATAACTGAGTTAAATAGGAATGTTGCAGAGTCCTTGCATGGACTGGGTTTGGTATCAGGTGTAAATAGCTCAATGTCTAACAATAGTCTTTTACGCTACGCCAAAAAGGTCTTAGAGCCTTTAAATCTCATCAACGCCTTAAATGACCCTAAAGATATTTATTTATATTGTGATAAATGCCCTCTTTAACGGAGATTTCATACGAAAAAGTAACAAGTTTTATTCTTAATCGTCATTCTTCTTTCTCAGTTTACTAGGTGAAGGGTGATACAAAGAAAGTAGCATATAATCGGACACATCTTGCTTTATATGCTCACGCGTAGGCTGAGTATAAGTAAGATAAGACAATCAGCTTAAAACCCACGCAGGATAAAGGAATAAGGCAATTAGTTTTTGCACAGTGCCGTGGCTGCTGAATAATTAATTTAACCAGGCACTCATTAATAGTAAATGATCGTATCGGCCATGCCTCGATATGGTGCTGACCTCGATCTACGCGCGCGTAAATATGTCCATAAAGTCCTCGCGTGTAATGTGTCCGAAAACTTCGTTTTTTAGAAGCCTGCCCGATAGGACAGTAGCAGAGTACGGCCTTCGCATATAAAATATTAAATAATATCCAGGTGAGAAGATGGTTGTAAATATGGTTGATGTTAAAAATAAAAAATTTTAAATGACGGGCAAGCTGCTAATAAAAGTAGCCTTCGCGTATTAACCGATAATGAGATAGAAGAAGTTAGTGGCGGATTAGTTTTTCTAGGTTTAACTGGCGGAGCTTGGTTGGCAATTGATCTGTTTGGCGGCGGTTTTGCTGTTGGAGCTTATTGGGCGTATAACTCGTAATATATATATTTTAAATTGCGCTCCCTCCGATTGCTAGGGAGGGAGTAATTTTCCTTAACAATTAAACGAAGGTTATTTCATATGACAATAAATCATAAAGATATTCTAATGGGTATTTTTGCATTTGCTGTTGGTTGTTATATTGGTAGTCATTTTGGTAGTTATTTAAAAGCGGTTATGTAGAAATGTGCTAAGTTTGTTTCTCCAATAATTTAATGGAGTAAATTTTGAGAGATTAGGACATCTATCCAATGGCGCACGGTGGTTCACCGAAC
>DCBC01000119.1:0-10621 GCA_002313335.1 Porticoccaceae bacterium UBA1117 | reverse complement strand
AAGTCATAGCAAAGATAATCCCTTTGGTTTATCCAATTAAGCTGTTTGTATTAATGCTGATGATTAAGCAACATCTGTTGCGGGTGTCTGGGTTCTTTGGAGGCTAAATTGTAGCGTTTTACGGGATCAGTGTTAATGTTAATAACCTACCATTGCTTGTCACCAAATGGAGGAAAGTGACGCACTAATTTGTAATCGCTTTTAAACAAAGCGCCGCTGACAATTCAGCTAATAGTTTATGGCGTAAGCCTTCGAGACGGCTGACACCTAGCTTAGCGAAAATGATTAATATAGTAAAAACTCTAAATTATTGAAGTCTTTAGTATTTAAAGAGCCTGATAAAGAATATAGTAATCACGCGCTGAGCAGCCAATAGAAATAGTGAAATACGACTCGCACGGAGCCATTCGATGTCCCAAAATAGTTCACGATCAGCCTCAATGATGTTTGTCATCATATTAATGAGTGTGTCATTTGACCTACTTGCACATGGTGTTGCTGAGAACACACGTGTATTTTTGGAGCAAAATACAGGCACGCAATTTATACCCTTTATCTACATTGGCGCAAAGCACATGTTTACCGGTTACGACCACCTACTGTTCCTCGTAGGCGTCATATTCTTTTTGTATAGAAGCCGTGATGTGCTGCTGTATATAAGCATGTTCACCATCGGTCACAGTATTACCTTACTATGGGGCGTACTTGGCGATATTCAGGTTAATCCTTACCTGATAGACGCCATAATTGGTTTCTCTGTGATTTATAAAGGCTTTGATAATTTAGGTGGCTTTAAACGTTTGTTTAACAGCCAACCAAGTACTAAAGCCGCGGTATTAATATTTGGCTTATTTCATGGGTTTGGTTTAGCCACCAAACTACAAGAATTTGAATTAGACTCAGATGGCCTCTTGGCCAATATGATTGCTTTTAACATTGGTGTTGAACTTGGCCAGTTCATGGCACTCGCATTCATCGTCATTGCGATTAATTTTTGGCGCAAATCATCTTCATTCCAACGCTTCTCAATCGCGACTAACACCCTGCTAATGAGCGCCGGCTTAATGTTAGTTTGTTTGCAATTAACCGGTTACTATTTATCTTAACAATGAATGAGAAAAACACGTTGATACAACCTATAGTTAGTACTAAAACACTCATTAAATCCACCCTCGTAGCTTCAATAATCGCCCTGATTGTATTCGTTGTTTTTATTCTGCCAGCAGAATATAACATTGATCCCACGCATATCGGGCATAAATTGGGTTTGACCGTATTAGCGCATCATGAAGATGAACCAAAGCCAAGAGCTGACACTGTAACTAGCCCAGATCAACGACAACAAGTGATCGAAGTAATGGTGCCCCCGGGTAAAGGTATAGAATATAAATTTCAAATGGCTCAGTATGAGAAAATGACATACGAATGGATGACAGATGGTGAGCCGCTCTACTTTGATTTACACGGCGAGCCACAAGGAGACACCACCGGCTATTTTGAGAGTTACGCGATCGCAACGTTAAGCTCAATGAAGGGTAGCTTTACGTCGCCGTTTAGCGGTTCGCATGGATGGTATTGGAAGAACCTCAGTGAACAGCCCATTTCCATCCAATTGATCGTTAAAGGACAATATCAAGTCATTGGTCTTAAGCAGTGAAAGACATGCCACCTCTTTAGTAACTCTATAGATAAAACTTATTATGCGACGGATAATTAATTTTGGGATATGTTTATTTAATAGTAAGGCTTTTTATTGTTGAGTCATCTGCACGTATTTTAATAATCACTGAAATTGTATAGAAGGAAGCTCGTGAGGGAGTACCCTCGAACCCTTCCAAAAGAACCAGTTGGTAGGAGTGTTTCTGGAGTAGAGGTAGAGTTGGGGATGTGATGATTTAACAAGAGATTTAGACCAGTAGAAATAACTCAAATATAGCAGTATAAAAAAACCCCGTTAATTCGGGGTTTTTTATTTTTAAAATCTTGGGTTAACAACATTGTTCTTCATGGAACCAAAGGTATACGAGATTCCAAATCTTGTGTAGTAGGAGTATTCGGACTCTAATTCTCTTTGACGTAATATCGTTTCTTCGTAAGTTGCTCCCCCACCAGGTAATTCTATTTGAGCTCTGTCAAAATCTAAACCATAGTACATATTTAAACTTAACCCCTTAGCGATGTTGACATCAACACGACCCCACAGACCAACGTTATATTTTTTCATATCATCAAAGTCGATAATTTGTTTACCAGACACACCGAGTTCAACACTACCCCAAGTTTGGTAATTATTATATTGAATGTCTAACAATTGAGATGGGTACACTTCATTTTCTTTAAGATATACCGTTGGGTCCGTATAATCATTAAATGTTGCGGAAATACCATATAGAACACTAAATCTATGTTCTGCAGACTCTGAGTATGGATAGAAGTTATACTCTATAACTGGTGATAAGGTTAACCCATAATCTAAGTTAGAGTAAGTGGATTGTATAAAGTTAGATTTTAGCCCAGCTGATAGTTTTTTATTTAAACTAAGTACATATGTAGAATCTATATCTAAAGTTTTTCTTTTTGATGTAAAAGAATAATCATCATAATCGTATTCCGTAATATAATTGGATAATTCGAAGGATGATGTGAATTTAGACTTTTTAGTTATTCTATTAACGGTCAACTCACCACCATAATTCTTATTTGAATATCCTTCCTCACCTTCCATATAACCATTTGCTCCCATTCTAAAGACCCAACTATCCCATTTATCCTTAGATTCAACCAAAATAACGCTAGCATCTTCTTTTGTATAATTTATTTGTACGTTTTTCGATTCACTAGTTTGAATAACATAAGGGTATAGTCCTTTTTGTATGGTTTTTACATATTCTTTTCTTTTATAATCTAACGTAGAGTTTGGTGGTACCATTAAAGTCAGAGAGTTGGACATACCATCAAAAACATCCCTACCTATAAACCTAAAAGTAATCTGTGAACCACCATTACCAGTAGTTTCCGAAGATATTATAATTTGAACATTGACAGAATTTGGGTCAATATAAAAATCGACGAATGAAAGTTCCGTCTTCAAATAATCTAAGTCACAATCATCGCCACAATCTAAATAAACAGAAGGTTTATCTAATTTAGGTGATGAGTACGCGAAAAGTGATAAACAAGTTAAAAGAGTTACTATAATTTTTTTCATGGTTTGGTATATTCTAGGTTAATTACGTGTGTGGTTACTTATTCGGCAAAGATAGGGCATAAGTGAGATAAATAGCATTTTTGCTGTTTATTGAATGTATAGCAGCACTAACTGACACGCTGAACTGTATTCAACTCCTTTTGGTAAGGTCCCTGCGGTTTATTAAATTGGTTTACCTTTGATTGTCGACTTCTTGGTACCACATTAGCTAATAATCCGTCCTTCACGGTAAGGCCCAATGGATCTATTTCTCCATTTTTCTTTTTTACTTTTTTACTAATCGTATTGTATTGAGTGCGAACTGACGCAAGGCTAATTTTATCGAGCTCAGCCGCTTTCCATAAAGCAATCAATTGATCATGTGCATTTTGGTCATTATTTTTTATAACAGCCTCAAAGCATTCCGTCAGCGCATCTTGCAGGTACCCACGGTTTTGATAATCAGCATATTTCTTGATTGCATCGTCATTTAATAAAAAATTTTCCACAACAGCGAACCTCCAGAATGATTTATGATTTATGATTTATGGTCCGTCGTAGTGTGACTCCGTAGTGTGAAGTAAATCACACTTATGCAATAAAGTATAATATCGTCATGCCTGAAAATTGCATATCTTCAATCGTTAGCGCAGCTTGTTAAAACAAGCTGCGCTATAAAATTAATCATCTGATGAAGAAGGTTGCATGATAGTTAACGATACCAAACCAATAATGATGAATATCGCAGCACCAGAAAGTAAAAATGAATCTAGATAGAATGGAGATGTGATCCAACCATGTGCATGCTCACTTCGTTCACTTCCAAGTAAATTCCTGTAACGAAAGAAATGTTGTGTTGCCGCCACATGTAAACCTAAGTAGCCAATAGCACCAGATAAAAAACGGCTAATCCAGTGTCTTGAACTTGGTAATATTAGGAGTAATCCTAAAATTCCAATAACGGTTCGTTGTACCCGACAATAAGGGCAGATATACACAGCACCAGCCCATTCTAATGCCCATGCTCCTAAACATATTACAATAGCGATAAAGCCAATGGTGCGGATATTATTTGTATACGTTGGAAGTTCAAACAGTTTCATTTTTATCTCTCTTTTATTGTGCTGTTATATTTATTGTTTGGGCTTATCTCAAAAGTAGAATAACTTTACGATGAAACTGACTAAAATTTGTGTCATTAAACAAGAGAAGTGTATTAACATATCGCCATTCGAGCTATTGGGATATTTTGATACAAATTAATAATTGAAGTACAAGACAAGGCCGCTATTAAGGTTATATATTAGCGTCAACTTAAAGAAATAAATAAACCAAATGACTGATAATCAAACTCACATTCTAATAGTTGATGATGAAAAAGACATTAGAGAACCATTGGCAAGGTACATGCAAAATCACGGATTTCGTACCAGTGAAGCCAGTGGTGGTAAAGAAACAGATACAATATTGGCAACGGCTGTTATTGACTTAATCGTACTCGATGTAATGATGCCGGGTGAAGATGGATTAAGTATCTGTCGAAGAATCCAAGAAAAACACCAGATCCCTATTATTTTACTTACCGCTTTAAGCGAAGACACTGATCGCATTGTTGGCTTAGAAGTGGGGGCGGATGATTATGTCACTAAACCTTTTAATCCTAGAGAGTTATTAGCGCGAATTAAATCTGTGATCCGCCGCAGCCAAATGTTGCCAAGAAGACAAAAGCAACAAAAAGGCTTGGTTAGATTTGGTCAATGGCAGATGGATTTATCACAAAAAGAGATCACAGGTTCAGACAATGTTGCCATTCGGTTAAGCTCTGGTGAACATATGTTATTGGTTTCGTTAATTGAACATGCAGGTGTTACTTTAAATCGGGATCAACTCTTAGATTTAACAAAAGGTCGTGAATCACAATTATTTGATCGTAGTATCGATAATCAAATTAGCCGCTTAAGACAAAAATTAGAAATTGACCCTAAAAATCCCAAATTCATACAAACTAAATGGGGCGGTGGCTACGTTTTTTCTGTTGACTTAGAGTGGCAAGAATGAAAGTTTTAGATGCGTTAAAACCAAAGACAATGGTTGGTCAAATGATCGCTATTTTATTTGCTTCATTCGCATTTATTGTTATTATTTTGATGATGCTAGAAGTTGTGCAACAAAAGACACCATTAGATACAGCAAACGAAGATTGGATAAAAAGCCGAATTAAGTCTCAAGTAGAACTGCTTACATTGGTAGATATAACAAATTTCAAACCCTTGTTCACACAAACATCTCGTTGCCATTCCGGTTATACTTTCTCACGTGAACCTTTTAAATTTAAGCAACAAACTAAAGAAACACATGCGCTTGAAAAGCTGTTAAGCAAAGAAATGAACTGGGATATAAATCATGTAAAAATTGGCCATGTAACGTTAAGAAAAAACGATTTTTCTTATAATAAGTGTCAAGATGACGTTTTTCAATTTCCGATTGATGCCGTAGTAATCAGTATAAAATTACCTAAAGGACCTTGGGTAAATGCTGAAGTTCATGGGCATCACTGGCATGTTGATCAATTTGTTCAAAAAATTGTAGAATTACTCATTACTTTTTTTATTATTGCCTGCATTGCTATCTTTTTTATTGCTCGCTTAGCTAAACCGCTAAATAACCTTAACCATTCAGCAAATAAATTTGCTCAAGGACTAGAAGTTTCTGAGATTGAAGAAACAGGACCACCTGACATTAAACGCACTATTCAGTCATTTAATGCCATGCAACGACAAGTCAAAAAGGAAGTGAGTAAACGTACAGAAACCCTAGCAGCGATGAGTCATGATATTCGTACACCCTTAACCGCACTTCGTATAAAAGCCGAGTTTGTTGAGAATGTTTTAGATCGAGAAAGTCTCATCGCCAGCATCATCAAAATGGAAAAAATAACCGCTTCCGCTTTAGAATTTCTCAAAGGGGAAAATCGAACTGAAGCGATGAAAACGGTAGATTTATCCATATTATTAGAAAGTGAATGCTTTGATTTTTCAGAGTCAGGTAATAATGTCCGTTATATTGGGTTACAAAATGTTCAACAGAAATGCCGACCAGAAGCATTAATACGTGCAGTGAGAAATTTAATTGAAAATGCAGTGAAATACGGTAATGCTGCTGTTGTTGATCTTGCCACAACCAATGAAACAGTTACCTTGTCCGTTGCAGATACCGGGCCTGGAATTCCGCTGGATAAAATTGATACTGTCATGGAACCGTTTAAACGCTTATCTAAAGCGAGAGAGAGCAACGAAGGTGGTTTTGGCCTTGGCTTGGCAATCGCTAAATCTATTGCTGAGGGCCATAATTCAAAACTGGAATTGAGTGCTAATCTCCCGAGTGGCCTTATAGTGAGTATTACGCTTAATAAAGATATTGATGAAAATATATAACTTGATATCCTATATGAAGCTTATCTTTTCAATTTTACTTAAATTAACCAACTTTTTATTTTTTAGTTAGACAGGATTACTCGGTGGTGTTTTATCGACGTTATCAGATGTTTGTTTTACGTGTACTCTTATGTTTTCCAAGTGTATTAATGGCGACTGAATTAAGTATTTGAAATTTATCCAAGTCGATCATCATTAATAAGCTGATTTAGACCCCCCTTGCGTCAACTAAAAATTTATATTTGAAAAGATAAATTGGGAAGTTATGTACGAGCTCTAATAGAGTAATAAACGCTGGCTCTCTGATATTTACGCATACTCAATGTCAATATAGTAATGCCATTGGTATTACTGATAGAAAAACTAACCCCTACAACTAAGGAAAATACAATGAAATCGCTCATCCTGGCCCTTTTGGCCCTCACGCTCACCATTGCTGGTTGTACTAGCACCAGCACAAAAAAAGGTTTTGTTCCTAGAGAAACCTATATTAACCCAGGTGATGCATTTCCAATTCAAACACTGCAAAGTATTTCCGGTGAAACAATAAGCTTAGATAACAACAAGAAAAAACTCGTGATTTTATTTTCCACTTGGTGCAGCGACTCACAACTTGTCTTTAGAGAAGTTTTAGCCTCTCCTTTAGCGCAAGATAAAAACTTACAAATCATAGGGATCTCTAGGAAAGAAGAAATCAAAGAGATCATAAAATTCAAAAAGAAATATAAGGTTAACTTTGATCTAGTGGCCGACAGAGATGGAGCGATTTATAACCAATTTGCCAATACTGGCGTTCCACGGTTATTGCTGTTAAATGAAAATAACCAGCTAAATAAAGCCATTATTGGAGAGTCTCCCGGTACCCTTAAAAAAGTATTCTGGTAAAGAATTTCGAAGGGGTGTCACTAGCCATTTTAGCTTTCGCGTTAATAGGAAACTAAATAACTGTCACCTACGTCTGCAAAACTAAAAGTTAAAGCTAAACAATGCCTCCTCGTGAGGCATTTTCATTTCATGAACTCCTGGCTCCTACAGAGTTATTTAGGCCTATATCACTAAATAAATACTAATAGGCTTGGGTATAAGTAAGATAAACAGCATTTTGGCTGTTTATCTGGAGTTGCTTATTCTTAAGTGGTCAAAGCAAAGTATGCTGATTAATATCAGGCGCATTTAATCAGACTTGGCCTAAGCATATCAGTGGTGCTCAAATAGTTTTAAATAGACACCAAACTATTACTAATCACACTCTGTATTTGACTTAGAGCGAATCAATAGGGCCATTTTCTGAATATTATGAAACTGAGTATCGAGAAAATGATTTTGCGACAGCTCTTAATACTGGAACAATATAAACCGAAAATATTTTGTTGCTTTAAGTCTTTTAAGCACAGCGGTTGTAAACGCCAATCATCGACTGAGCGCAGCGCAAAACGTATCTCTTGCTCATCGCTCGCCTGGACAAAAAATACGTTTTCTTGGCGCGCAATAGTGACTAGTTGAGCTGCATTATCTGCTACTAACCCGTAATTTAGCTCGATACCTAGGGGTGTATCGCGCTGGTTTGAACACAGAATCAAACCCGCTACCAGACCATCAGCTGCCAACAAAACTTCCACCTCGCTGCGAGTAACGTACTGGGATGATGGGCCTCATCTAGAGGAGCGTATGCAAAGACAAAGCGCGGTTAACGGGTTTAGCCACAATATTGCTGCACCCACGGCGTAAAGCTCAGGTGATTAATAATCAAACCTGTCCTCATTACTCATTGCCAAAAGGTTGTATAATTTCCATGTCTGGAAATTCTATCTCTAAAATCTTCTTTGCAGAGCTCTCAAAAAGTAACTTTAAATTAGGTCCTGCATCCATTGTAAAGTAGACAGCTATACCGTCACTGCGTAATTGCCAGATTTTGTGCATCACAGCCAAAGATTCAGGGAGCCAATACACTAAAGGCGGCCACGCTGACATCATAGTGGCGTGCATCGACAGCGCATTCTTTTCAGCAGATTGGCCTAAATCACTGAAATTTTTGTTCTTGATCGCCGCCTCGATGCTCAGTAAATCTGCACTCGCCTGCGCCGGCCAACTGGCATATAAGTTTGAGGTTTTTATGGTCCGCGCCATCCCAGAGCGCGAATCAACCGGCTTTTGAACACTACTGACTTTAATCAAACCGATACAAAAGCCTGGCCAGTGGCTGTCTAATTGAGAGGCGACACTGTCCATTCCATCGCTTTGCTCGCCCATATCCCAGCGCACAAAACCGCTAAACACCGAGCGCGATGCACTGCCACTACCCATCCTAGCAAAGGCAGATAACGTTGGCTTATCTAACTGCAGATCAAAGAAATCATTAAGCGCTATCATCAGTGCTGCAAAACCTGAAGCAGAAGATGCAAGACCTGCGGCGGTCGGTATGTTATTGCGCGTGTCTATAATCAGCGGCAACGGCTGAGTACGGCGAAATAAAGCGATAAAATCTAGTATTTTACGACTAAAACTCGAATCTAATGCCTGTTCTTTAGTGTTGAGTAAAATAACATCACCACCACTGTCGCTGTGACTAATGCGGGTATGTGAGCCCAAATGACCCAAAGATATCGATAAGCTTGAATTGAGCGGTAGGTTTAATTCGACGTCTCGCTTTCCCCAATATTTACACAGCGCTATATTACTGGGCGCAAATGCCGTAACCGTTGTTTTAGCGGTTAGTTTTTTCGGCAAGTACTGATTGACGACAGTCGCTTTACTGATTACTTTTAGATTCACAGCACAGAACTCCGCGGGTTGATAGATTAAACTTTATCTGTTGATAGCCCTCTACAGGTTGCGACTCCCCGAGACAAATAACACAATCCCCCAGACCTGAGCCAGAAATCTTCGCCCCCAAGACCAAACTTTTGTTATTTCTAAGTTGGTAAATAATATCACTGAGGCAGGCATCATTGACGCCCAAACTGTCTAATTGCCCCTGATATATATTCATTAACTCTGCAAGTTGAGCCCACTGGCGATGCTTAATAGACTCAATAGCGGCCAAAGTAATCATATTCATCGTTGTGTAGAGGGCATTATAAATCGCTGGATGTTGAGCTTCTTTAGCGGCCACTATGCTCAGTACATCAGGCGTTCGCGTTTTATAGCCGGCATAATATAGACACAGCGTGGGGACTCCCTCAAGCGCAATCACCTGACAGGGCTCGACTTGATAAGCAATGATTCCGCCATAGATACTCGCTGCTAAATCTGTACCGGAGCCGCGCCCCTGAACCGAGTGGATGACGGCCAATGATTTTTTTAAGTGCTGCTCTTTAGTCAGCGTAATATTGGCATACTGCGCGAGCGCGTTAACGGTTGCAACGGTGACGGCAGCAGAAGACCCTAAGCCGAGCCTATGCGAAAATTGTGCGCTGATTTTGAGATCAAAACCGCTAACTAACTGCATTCGTTGCTGTTCTATGGCCGCTAAGACAAAGCTTAATTTTTGCTCACTTTGTAATTCATCCAAGTGAGAGCTGTACTGGCAGATCTGTGAATCAATATTAATCAGCTTATCGGATCTGGGTGTTAAGATCACCTCTATATACTTATCTACCGCACAGGCGATAGCCCAATGTCCTTTAACGACCGCGTGCTCACCCATCAACATGACACTGCCAGGTGCTGAAACTTTAATTTGGTTTAACATCATTGACCTTATACAAAAAATTTGCTCCATGCCCGAAAATCATTAGCTGGGGACTCCGATTATTTAGTAAGTATGCAGTTTGACTTATTTTTCTGTGTCGCCTTAGCGGGTGACACCTCTGAGCAAGGGGACATTGATCGTATTAAAAATAACCTCACTCACTGCTCACTCTTTTGCAGGCTGACGGGCATGGGCTGATATTAAAAAACGGGCGGAGCATCCAGTGATACGCTATGTATAAACCCTCTTTATAAGAGTATCTTTATAGGCGCATCTTTATAAGGTATGGCCTAGCATGTAGGAGTGGCT
>DCBC01000012.1:2849-8449 GCA_002313335.1 Porticoccaceae bacterium UBA1117 | reverse complement strand
GTAGAAGAAATTCTAAACTAAGTGATAGTAAATAAAGCACGTAGGTTATTGGAAGTAGATCATGGCAAAAGCTAAATTGAAAAAAGTAAAAGTAACGCAAATGAAGAGCTCTATTGGCCGGCTTAAGAACCATAAAGCCTGTCTCACTGGACTTGGGTTGCGTCGAATTGGCCACACTGTTGAGGTTGAAGATACTCCCTCGGTTCGTGGAATGATTAATAAAGTTAACTATATGTTACAGGTTGAGGAAGCTTAAGATGCGACTGAATACCCTTAGCCCGGCTCCGGGTCGGATTAAAGAAGGTAAGCGTGCTGGCCGTGGAATTGGCAGTGGGCTTGGTAAAACATGTGGTCGTGGCCACAAGGGACAGGCGTCTCGTTCTGGTGGTAGCATACGGCCAGGTTTTGAAGGCGGTCAGATGCCGCTTCAGAAGCGCCTCCCTAAGTACGGTTTCACGTCACGGCTTGCGGCAGTGACCGCAGAGATACGTCTGTCAGAGCTGCATTTGGTAGAGGGTGATGTCGTAGACATTGATTCGCTGCGCAATGCTGGATTGCTCAATAGCAACATTCTCCGTGCAAAAGTATTTGCCTCAGGTGAGATTGCTAAAGCAGTGACTCTGAAAGGAATTGGCGCAACTAAAGGTGCAGCCGCAGCGATTGTAGCTGCTGGCGGCAAGATAGAAGAGTAAAGATAATGGCTAAACCTGGTGGCATGCCTGTAGGCAATCAAAAAGGACTTGGAGAGCTTTGGGCTCGCCTGCGCTTTTTGTTTTTAGCCATTATTATTTATCGGATTGGGACGCATATTCCGGTACCCGGGTTTGACCCAGATAGGTTGGCAGAGCTATTTAATCAGAACCAGGGAACGTTTCTTGGGTTGTTTAACATGTTCTCTGGCGGTGCTTTGGAGAGGTTGTCGATCTTGGCGTTGGGTGTAATGCCCTACATCTCCGCTTCGATTATTATGCAGTTATTATCTGCGACTGTTCCGAGTCTTGAGCAGTTAAAGAAAGAGGGTGATAGCGGCCGGCGTACTATTAACCGATATACACGTTACGGAACGGTAGCGTTGGCCACGGTGCAGGGTACTGCAATGGCCGTTGGTTTCGGATCGCAAGGTTTGGCTTACGAAGTAACACCAATGTTTTATGCGGTTGCTATATCTTCGCTGGTTGCAGGTGCTGTGTTTTTGATGTGGCTAGGAGAGCAGATTACCGAGCGTGGTATAGGTAATGGTATATCCATGCTGATATTTGCTGGAATCGTTGCTGGTATGCCTGGGGCGGCGGGTCAAGCTCTTGAGTCTGCTCGTCAGGGTGATTTAAATCCGCTGATGTTGATCGTCGTTTTGGTCATTGCTGTTGCTGTTGTATATTTTGTGGTGTTTATAGAGCGCGGTCAGCGTAGATTGACGGTAAACTATGCCCAGCGGCAGGGTCGTCAGGCATATAACGCTCAGACTTCTCACCTCCCTTTGAAGGTGAACATGGCAGGTGTGATACCGGCGATTTTTGCGAGTAGTTTGTTGTTGTTTCCAACCTCAATAAGTACATGGTTTGGTCAAGGTGTGAACGCGCCAGCTTGGCTGCAAGATGTTGCATTACTAATTGGTCCAGGACAGCCGTTATACATAATACTGTTCTCCAGTTTGATTATTTTCTTCAGTTTCTTTTACACGGCGTTGATGTACAACCCGAGAGAAGTGGCTGATAACCTAAAGAAAGGCGGTGCTTATTTGCCAGGGATACGTCCCGGAGAGCATACGGCCAAATATATTGATAGTGTCACCACCAGGTTGACATTGATTGGTGGTATTTACATCACCTTGATTTGTCTGATGCCACAGTTCTTGAATGTGTACTTTAATGTACCTTTCTACCTGGGTGGGACGTCGCTATTAATTGCGGTTGTTGTAACAATGGATTTTATGGCTCAAGTGCAGTCACATCTAATGTCACAGCAATATGATTCGCTGATGAAAAAGGCCAACCTTAAAAACGCTGGCCGTCGATAGAGAGGTGATGCTGTGAAAGTACGCGCATCGGTTAAAAAGATTTGTCGAAATTGTAAAGTTGTCCGTCGTAAGGGCGTGGTTCGTGTTATTTGTAGCGTTGAACCTCGTCATAAGCAGCGCCAAGGATAATCTGGTTGATTTTTGGTAAATCTATCGGTATTCTACCGCGCCTTTTTGCAGTTCGCTGCAGGGCGTTGGAATACTGATTAAACCCATAGTATAAGTGGAGTAATGTGAATGGCCCGTATTGCCGGTGTCAACATTCCTGATAATAAACACACAGTGATTTCACTGACTTATGTGTTTGGTATCGGACGTCCAACCGCGGAGAAGATTTGCGCGGAAGTGGGCATTGCAGAAGACACTAAAATTTCTGCATTGGACGAAGGTCAACTTGATCAATTGCGGGCTGCCGTTGGGCAGAACGAAGTTGAGGGTGACTTGCGTCGAGAAACAAGTATGAACATCAAGCGGTTGATGGACTTAGGTTGCTATAGAGGCCTACGTCATCGACGTAATTTGCCGGTACGCGGACAGCGTACCAAGACGAACGCGCGCACCCGTAAAGGTCCCAAGCGTCCGATTAAACGATAATTAGGATCGGTTTGTAATGGCAAAAACAGTAGCTAAAACGACTCGTAAAAAAGTCAAAAAGACGGTGATAGACGGCGTAGCGCACATTTATGCTTCGTTCAATAACACCATTGTGACAATCACAGATCGTCAAGGAAACACGCTTTCTTGGGCAACGTCTGGTGGGTCTGGGTTCAGAGGATCGCGTAAAAGTACGCCGTTTGCTGCTCAGGTTGCTGCCGAACGTGCTGGAGAGGCGGCTAAGGACTACGGTCTGAAGAACCTTGATGTTCAGGTCAAGGGCCCAGGCCCTGGGCGTGAGTCCGCGGTTCGCGCACTCAATAATGCCGGTTACAAAATTACTAACATCACGGATGTAACGCCAGTGCCTCATAACGGCTGTCGTCCTCCTAAAAAGCGTCGCGTGTAAGAGAGAACAAAAATGGCTAGATATCTTGGACCAACTTGTAAACTATCACGTCGCGAAGGAACTGATTTGTTCCTTAAGAGTGGCGTGCGTCCCTTAGAATCAAAATGTCGCGCAGAGAGTGCGCCGGGTCAACATGGCCAGCGCCGCGGGCGCTTGTCTGACTACGGGGTTCAGTTGCGTGAGAAACAGAAGGTGCGTCGTATTTACGGTGTACTAGAGAAGCAGTTTAGTAATTATTACAAAGCTGCCGCCCGTATCAAGGGTAATACAGGTGAGAACTTGTTGACACTTCTTGAGTCACGTTTAGATAACGTGGTTTATCGAATGGGATTTGGATCTACTCGTGCGGAATCGCGTCAGCTAGTGGCGCACAATTCCATATTGGTTAATGGCCAGAAGGTCAATATACCTTCCTTTCGAGTCCAAGAAGGTGACATGGTCGGTCTTCGTGAGAAATCTAAAGCTCAGCTCCGGGTGCAGACAGCGTTACAGCTTGCATCTCAGAGAGGAGAGGTTGAGTGGGTCAGTGTAGATACTAGTAAAATGGAAGGTACTTTTACGCGGAATCCAGATAGATCAGATTTGCCCTCAGAGATTAACGAGAATTTGATCGTTGAGCTTTACTCTAAATAATCGCTGTTAGCCCTTACAGGTAATATTATGCAAAATTCTGCCACTGAAATGCTTACACCGCGAAATATTGATGTAACGTCCTACAACTCGACTCATGCCAAGGTCGTTTTGGAGCCTCTAGAGAGAGGGTTTGGGCATACACTTGGTAATGCGCTACGTAGGATCTTACTTTCGTCAATGTCTGGCTGTGCCATCGTTGAAGTTGAAATCGACGGTGTTGAGCACGAGTACAGCACTATTGAAGGGATTCAGGAAGATGTTATGGAGATACTGCTGAACCTTAAGGGTGTAGCAGTTGTGATGGAAGGGAGAGACGAAACCACAGTTACTTTGAAGGCTCAAGGGCCTTGCGTGGTTACAGCTGCTGATATCCAATGTGATAGTCACATCGAGGTTGTTAACCCAGAGCACGTGATAGCGACAATTTCAGGTAAAAAGTCGTTGAATATGGAGCTCCGAATACTGCGTGGCCGTGGTTACCAGCCGTCTGATGCTCGCGTGTCAGATGAAGAGAATCGAACTATTGGTCGGCTGCAGTTAGACGCTTCCTTCAGTCCTATTTTTAAAGTTTCTTATAGCGTTGACAATGCACGTGTTGAGAATCGCACTGATCTTGATAAATTGGTTCTAGAGCTTGAAACCAATGGCACAATTGATCCAGAAGAGTCAATTCGTCGCGCTGCGACGATCCTCCAGCAGCAAATGGCTGTGTTTGTTGACCTGCAAGGTGAGACTGCTGCAGAGCCTGAGGAGAAAGAGGAAGAGATAGATCCTATTCTGCTACGGCCGGTGGATGATCTGGAATTAACGGTTCGTTCTGCCAACTGCCTCAAAGCTGAGAGTATTTATTATATTGGTGACCTGATTCAGCGCACAGAAGTTGAGTTGTTGAAGACTCCAAATTTAGGCAAGAAATCGCTTACCGAGATTAAAGATGTTCTGGCTTCACGAGGGCTTTCGCTCGGCATGCGCCTTGAGAATTGGCCCCCTGCTAGCATTAAGAGTGATCGTGAACTCGGTTAAGATAGTTTATTAGACATTTTGCTGACAAAGCAACGAATTAAGGAATTGAATCATGCGTCATCGCTATAGTGGCCGCAAGCTGAATAAAACTGGTACTCACAAGAGAGCAATGTTCCGTAACATGACGGCTTCATTGGTTGAGCATGAGTTAATTAAGACAACGTTGCCAAAGGCTAAAGAACTACGAAGTTTTGCTGAGCCGTTTATCACTTTGGCCAAAGAGGACAGTGTTGCTAATCGTCGTCTGGCGTTTGATCGGTTACGCGATAGCGCTACGGTCGGTAAGCTCTTCTCTGACTTAGGGCCGCGCTATCAGGAGCGACCTGGGGGCTATCTACGGATTCTTAAGTGCGGCTATCGTACTGGTGACAGAGCGCCAATGGCGTACGTTGAGTTAGTTGGGCGTGAGATGTCTGTTGCAGAAGAAGGGGTGCTCGAGACCGCCGAATAGCGATCATCGAGCGCTGTCCGCTAAAAAGCCGAGTTAAATGCTCGGCTTTTTTGTGTCGGTGATTTGGTCAGCATCGCTCTAAATGGTGTGCTAAGGATAGTGGATGTAGCTTCCGTTATCTAAGTTCATGATTCTTAAAGGACCACCCCAAACACAGCCCGTATCTAAGGGAAATAAATGCTTACCGCAATCTCTTCCTTCTAATGATGCCCAGTGGCCAAATATTACATTATCCTGCAATGTTTTACGGCCCTTGTGAGAGAACCACGGATAGAAGGGATGCGGTGCGTTGAATGCATCTTTTGTTTCTAAGTCGAGCGTCCCGTCCTCAGCACAAAATCGCATTCGAGTGAGACTATTAGTAATAAACCGATGTCTCTCCGTACCTTTTAAACTATCTGACCACGTTGTTGGTTGATTGCCATACATATGCTCAAAATAGTTCTGAGCACGGTTAGACCGTAGTGTCATAC
>DCBC01000012.1:0-2470 GCA_002313335.1 Porticoccaceae bacterium UBA1117 | reverse complement strand
GCGTGTACGATGGTGTATTGATTGATTGATAACATTAAGGGCTGCTGTTGTAGCCAGTCTATCAAGTCACCTGCGTCTGGGGCGGCTAGGATATCTCTAATGGTATCTTTTGGGGTCGGCAGTTTCACACCATGAGCAATCGCTAATAGATGTAAATCATGGTTCCCCAGTACCATTTTAAAGGCGCGACCCAGTTCCTTGCAGTATCGGATTGTTTCGAGCGACTTCGGGCCACGATTGACTAAGTCACCTGCGGCGATCAGTGTATCTTCGGAGGGATTAAAGTTTACTTTTTCCAAGAGACTCATTAATGGGTCAAAACAGCCCTGTATGTCGCCAATTACAAAGTCAGTCACGTCAATGCACGGTATTGGGCGTAGAAAGTAAGAAGGGTGCGATGGGAGCGTCAAAAGCGGTTCCTTGATCGTTTATTAGCTGATACGAACCCTCCATCGTTCCAATCGGGGTATCAAGTACTACAGCGCTAGTATATTCATAACACCCACCCGCTAGTATAGTCGGCGTTTTTCCAATCACACCTGACCCATGGACCTCTTGCCGCTCTTGATTGGAATCTATGATAATCCAGTGTCGCGTGAGTAATGTGGCGGCCGAAGCCCCTTTGTTGCTTATCGTAATATGGTAAGCAAAGGCAAAACGGTTTCTGTCAGGGGCCGATTGGAGATCGAGATATTCAGAGGTCACCGTCACTACTATTGTTGATGCTAGATCCGTCATTTTTTTGCATCCATACTCATATGAATCGAGTTAGCGATGATCACAAAGTCACCCACAGAAAGTTGCTCAGGACGCTTAGATAAATCAATTAAGCTATCCAGTCCTTGTAAGTAGTCCGAGTAAGGCTTGAGGCAATTACGCAGCGTTTTTCTGCGCTTCTGGAAGCAAACATTGACGATTTTACTCAATAAAATTTCGTTGACCGCTACAAAGGGTTTGGTAGGATGAGGCTTTAATCTAACCACAGCTGACTGGACCCTAGGCGCTGGACGAAATGATTCTGGAGGAACTGGAATCAATGGCATCACTCGGCAATAATACTGAATCATCACTGACAGTCGGCCATAGGTCTTATTGCCTGGAGACGCGCCTAAACGATCGACAACTTCCCTTTGGAGCATAAAGTGCATGTCCTTAATCAGATGCCCTATGGTTAGCAGGTGAAAGAGGAGGGGGGTTGAGATATTGTAGGGTAAGTTACCAACTAAGCGTAACTGGCGGCCGTCATAGAACTCAGAAAAATCGGTATTTAGTGCATCACCATTGGTAATTTTAAGTCCCGGATAGTCAGAAAACTTTTTACTTAGAAATTCTACCAGGTCACGATCTAGCTCAAGTAAATTCATATTGGGACAGGTCTTGACCAGATGTTCTGTGATCGCTGCCGTACCAGGTCCAATTTCAATTAAGTTGTCTTCCGCCTTAGCCCCGACCGCAGAAACGATTTGGCCAATAATTTTCTGATCAATGAGAAAATTTTGCCCAAACCTTTTCCGAGCTTTGTGATCGACAGCCATCAATGAGCCGCCATCTTTGTCGCGACATTGACGGCTGTGACCAAACTACCAATGTCTGCTGTGCCTGTTCCAGCGATATCAAGGGCTGTTCCATGATCAACAGATGTTCTTATAATAGGAAGGCCCAGAGTTATGTTTGCAGCCTTGCCAAAGCCATGATGCTTCAAAACGGGCAATCCTTGATCATGATACATAGCCAATACGGCATCAGCAGTCTTTAGGTACTTCGGAGTAAATAAAGTATCTGCAGGTAGCGGCCCTGTAAGGTGGATGCCAGACTTGCGAAGGTTATCTAAAACGGGTTCGATAATATCAATTTCCTCTCGTCCTAAGTGACCTGACTCTCCTGCATGGGGATTCAGACCGCTGACTAAAATCCTTGGGATATCGATACCAAACTTAGATATCAAATCATGGTTTAGGATTTGTATGACAGATGTGAGCAATTCTTGAGTAATTGCTTGAGACACTTCTTTTAGTGGCAAATGGGTTGTCACAAGTGCCACTCGAAGGTCCTCGGTCGCAAGCATCATCACGACATTTTTCGTGTTAGTCTTCATTGCCAGATATTCGGTATGCCCACTAAAACTAATCCCAGAGTCATTTATGACTGCCTTATGAATCGGGCCAGTAACCATTCCCTGACAAATGTTACTTTCACAGGCCGCAATAGCTTGGTCTAAACAATTAAGGACATAGCAACCATTAGCCGCATTTAATATTCCTGGTACAGCAGCCTCAGCTAACCTAACAGGAATAATAGCTAGCTCACCAGGGGCTGAATGGATAAAGAGAGGATTTGGTTCAACTAATTTCAGAGGTAAGTTTAAGCATTTCGCCCTCTGCATCAACATATCAGGATCTGCGAAAGAAATGAGCTGTTGCAGATGCTTTTGCTGCGCTAACATTATCAACAGATCAGGTCCAACACCCGC
>DCBC01000091.1:15947-30878 GCA_002313335.1 Porticoccaceae bacterium UBA1117 | reverse complement strand
CTGTGTTTTGCGTTGTGCGTTATCGTTTAACCAATCACTGCATTTAGCTCTAAACTGCGCTTGTTGTTCAGTATCGTTAAAATTCATATTAGACCCCTTGTTTAACGTTAGCAGTCTGAGTTTTTTCTAACCCAAGAATGAGTTTTTCCTTCCATGTCGCAAGGGAGCCGACATTTAGAGAGAGTAACTTGGCGCGACGATAGAAAAGATGGCAATCATACTCCCACGTGAAGCCATTACCGCCGTGAGTTTGTATGTTCTCTTGCGCACAATAATTAAACGCTTGGGTAGCACTGACTCGGGTAGTGGCAGCCGCCACGTTGAGCTCGACTGAATCAGTGGACAGTGCCCATGCCGCATAGTAGCTGTTTGATTTGGCGAGAGTTAACTTGATATACATGTCTGCGAGCTTGTGTTTTATCGCTTGATAGGAGCCAATGGCGCGGCCAAAGGCAAAACGCTGTTGCGCATAACTTGTGGCCATATCAAGTGCCGCTTGGGCACCGCCTATTTGTTCAAAGCTAAACATGACAGCCGCTTGATCAAGCAGGTTTTGCAATAGTTCCCAGCCGTCGCCATCACCACCTACCAATTGACTCTCCGCATTATTAAAGTCAATTGAAAAATGCCCTCGACTGTCATCAATAGTGTCTTGTTTTTGGATATTACAACGATCAGTAAGCTCAACCAACCGCAAATCAATACCGTTAACGCCATTGCAGATGACAATTGCGTGGGTGGCTATGCCAGCATCTGGCACAGCAATTTTAGTACCCGACACGCTGTTATTGGAAACCTTAGTATTGATGTTGTGCTTGGTAGGGGCCAGTAATTGCTCGGTAATAGCCACTGTGCCAACACACTCACCACTTACCAATTTAGGGAGTAAATCTTGTTTTATTTCATCACTAGCAAACTTAATGATAGCTTCGGTAAAAAGGTATACGGAGGACGAATAAGGTACGGGGGCCAAAGACCGGCCTAGCTCTTCGGCAACGACACAGAGCTCTAAGTGGCCTAAACCTAACCCGTCATATTCTTCTGGTATTCTAATACCAGTCCATCCCATGGCAAGTATTTGCTGCCACAGGTCAGTGTCTAATGCTTGCTGATGGTCAAGAACGTGTCTACTTTTTTGTAGTGACTGTTCTTTTTCGAGAAATTTCCGTGCTTCTGATTGAAGCAACTTTTGATCATCTGAAAAATCTAAATTCATTGGGCCACTCTTTCTATTAGTCTTTAGACCATAGAATATAAGGGTATCTGCGTTAAATGCAATAGCAGTTGGCGGTCATTTTGAGTGAGAGTGGAATTTTTACTCTAGTACTATACGGTGAGCCTTTCATAACAACGCAAATATACCTTAAGCGCCTATTTTGGCGCTATTCTCTAGCGGTCTTTGCCACATTTTTGTTTGATAAACAAAGCCCACATAGCCTCGAACGAAAAGCTCTCCATTCTCTAGCCATACCTTACCCTTGTAGGCATCACCTGTTTTGGGGTCAAAAACGCTGCCTTTTTGCCAGATATCATTTTTTAGCGTAAGTCCGTTAATAATCTGCATTCCGATAACAGGTTTACCATATAAGTCCCCTTTGCATTCACTGCAAATAGGGTTGTCCTCAGGCGCATTATGTAGACTAAGGATGTTTGCATATAGCTTACCCTCTTGGACACGCACCTCCACGGTAGACTCAATATTGCCTTTATCATCAAAGGTATTCCATAGGCCAGAGGGATCAGCTGCGGTGTCAGCCCAACTAGGTAGTGTGATAAGAGATATTAATAAAATAAGTTTAGCGCGCATGTCTGTTGGCCTCGTTTTAATGATTTTTTCTCCCTTAATGGGAAGATCAATAATGCTATTTACGGTCGGTAATAAACGCTACACCGTCATAGGTTCTGTTTGACGAGCGAATGAATGACTCACAAAGAGAGATGCACTTAAAAGTGCTACTGCGCATACTTGATGAGCAGCAGCGACGGGTACTGGGATATAAAAAATGAGTGTACTTATGCCCAAGGTGACTTGCAGAAATAACAAGCCAATAAAGCAGTAGATCCCTAATTTCAAAGAACCCTGTAGATCTGACTTAAGCGCTTTAAATGCAAACGTGCACACTAACCCGACAATAAGATAAGCGAACATGCGATGGTTAAACTGGATGGTTAGCATGTCTTCAAAAGCTGAAAGCCATATTGGCTGAAGACTGTACAACCCTGGTGGGATGAAACTATCACCCATCAGCGGCCAGGTTGGATAGGGTATGCCCGCGCGGGTCCCTGCTACTAGGCCACCTGACAGTATCATTAAAAACAGTAGCCCACTGAGGCTATAGGCAAATCGCTTGAGATGTTTTGGTTGTGCCGCGACCGGTGCCAGCAGGTCAAGTACGGTCCAAAAAATGAACCCGTAGATAAACACTGCCATACCTAAATGCGCAGTCAGTCGGTACTGACTGACGTGAGGGTTATCAACTAAGCCACTCTTAACCATATACCAACCCAGTAGGCCTTGGCTTCCGCCAAGCACTAACATAACAATTAACCTTGGTGTAAGGCCTGGCGCTATGCGTTTGGTAAAATAAAAAAACAAGAAGGGGAAAATAAAAATAACACCAATAAAACGCCCCAACATGCGATGCAAGTACTCATACATAAAAATGGGCTTAAACTGCTCTAGCGTCATAGTGAAGTTGGTTTTCTGATATTCAGGAAACTGCTGGTACTTCAAAAACATTGCTTGCCAGTCAGCCTGGGTGATCGGGGGGATAACACCTCTGATCGGCTTCCAATCAACCATCGACAAGCCCGAGTCAGTTAGTCTGGTGACGCCTCCGAGTAAGATCATCCCAAAAATAACCGCGGCACAGGCTATTAGCCAGTAAGCTATTTGGCGATCATAGGAGTCTTGATAATGACTGACGGGGCTGCTGAGCATAGGGACCTTACGTTATTTTTTTTGTTGATGACCTTTCAACCAGTCTTTTTTACGAAAGCGTCGCATGTTTAGACTAGATTTAATCGAAAAATCAACCAGCGAAGTGGCATAGAGCCAAACTACATCTGCACCCATTCGAACCAATATCCAAGGGGCAATAATACGCGTTAAAAGAATACTAAATACCGTTACCATCATCGGGTAACGGGTATCACCTGCGCCTCTTAGGGCACCAGCCATTGTAAATTCAACCGCCATGAGAGGCAAACAAGCACTGAGGATATACGTGAACTGCACCATGTGCATAATAACCTGAGGATCATCAATCATAAAACGGGCTATTTCTTCTGCAAACCATGACATTAATAAGCCACCTGTAATCATTATGTACAGGCTGGTACGCATGGTCTTCCAGCCGGCTTGATAGGCTCCTGTTAGGTCACCGGCACCTAAATACTGACTAACCAGTGTGGCACTGGAAATGGAAAAGCTAAAGGCAACGACAATCACAATCCCTAAGATGGACAAACCAATACCATATGCAGCAAATGGTGCGCTTCCATAGCCGGCTAAAAAAACCATAAATATCAGCAGACCACCTTGAAAAAAAGCCTGTTCAAAGGCGGCGGGCAGACCAATATTAACGAGCATTTTTCCGTTACTGACCATATCAGGAAATGGGCTGGCGGGTTTAAAGTTGAAGCCACCGAAGATCCAGATGAGTAAAAAGATAACAATCGTGATAGTCATTGCTATGCCACCACCAATCGCTAGACCAGAGATACCTCGAGCGTCTAGTCCAGCCCAACCAAAGGTCATAGCAGTTCCCAGAGCGACACTTAAAGTAACGCCAACAATAGCGCTCCAAAGTGGTGTTTTACTATCACCGGTGGCGCGAAAAGCCATATTAAATACGAGTGTGGTTAACATGGCCGGTGCAAAGACGGCGGTCCACAACACGAAATCTGTCGCTAGACGATGAGCGTCGCTTGAAAGTCCAAAAACACCGACTAACTGCTCTCGAAAAGGGATGGCGAACCACGCAAGTAGTAGGCCATCTAAAAAGAACAAAAACACTGATAATGAAGCGAAACGACCGGCTAGTAGCTGATTGTTAGCACCCCAGTATTTGCCGACCATGGCTGTGGTGCCACTGCATAGGCCCATCATTACTGCATGTAGAATAAAGTATAAACGCTGGCCAGTGGTCGCTGCGGCAACCGCATCGGTGCCAAAAGTACCGGCTATTTTAAGGAACGCGACACCCATTAGCATATAAACAATATTGCTAATGATGGTCGGCCAAGTCAGGCGCCAGATATTTAGAGTAGAGATAGAATCCATGAGCGGTGCATAATAGCACTTGATGGGGAAGGCGGTGATAGGTTTGATCTAAATATGATTATTTCTATGAGAAAACATAATGATTAAAAATTGCGGCTTAACCTTAACCTTAGGCTGACGCGCACAAGATGTAGGATGTTTTGACACTCAATGATTATTGTCTGCAACCCCTCTTTAGTGTCCGATTAACGCCATTCTTCAAGATCCTAGTTGCGGTAATAAACCTAATTGGTCATCATCAATAACTTCGGTTAAACATTTATTTTGATGGGATGATAATGAGTATTTCAGCACAAGATGTACGCAATGCCGCTGAGCTTTTAGAAGGGCATGTGGTGCGCACACCAATGGTTATTTCTCCGCTTCTTTCGCAGCAACTTGGGTGTGATATTTATGCGAAATTAGAGTGTTTACAGTACACGTCTTCGTTCAAAGCTCGAGGCGCTTTTGTTGCGATGCAGGACCTTTCTGTCGAGCAGAAAAGTGCTGGGGTTATTGCGATGTCCGCTGGTAATCATGCTCAGGCCGTCGCTTATCATGCTGGCCAGATGGGTATTCCTGCGGTGATTGTAATGCCAAGCCAAACACCCTTTGCTAAGGTCGCACGGACCCGCGCCTATGGTGCGGAGGTGGTCCTTCAAGGTCGTAATTTGAATGATTGTGAGAGCAAAGTTGAGGCTTTGATCGACAGTCGTGGTCTCACATTAATTCATCCCTATGATAATGCCCAGGTAATGGCAGGGCAGGGGACAGTGGGCCTTGAAATGCTCATTGATCAACCGGACTTAGATGTTTTGGTCGTACCCATAGGTGGTGGTGGCCTTGTTGGTGGGATAGCCACCATTGCTAAAGAAATGCGTCCAGATATCCGGATTGTCGGCGTTCAAACAGAAGCCTACCCCTCTATGCAGGCAGCAATGGCGGGCAGAGATATTGTCTGCGGTGGAGAGACTCTGGCTGAAGGTATTGCGGTTAAGAAACCAGGTCGGGTGACTTTGCCAGTGGTTCAGGCCCTAGTGGATGAAATAGTGTTGGTTAACGAGAAGCAGTTAGAGTGGGCGGTAAGTGCTCTCGTTGAGCAGCAACGGGTTATTGCGGAAGGCGCTGGTGCTGCTGGAATAGCTGCGATATATGCGCACCCGCAGCTTTTTAAGGGCCTCAAGGTTGGGGTGGTGATTTGCGGTGGAAATATTGACCCGCGATTGTTGTCGTCTATTCTCAACCGTAATATGGCGATCGATGGGCGGATTGCGCGGCTACGCATAGACATCTCAGATGAACCCGGTATGCTCGCCGCCATTACTGAGTCGATTGGTCGGTGTGGTGGAAATATTATCGAGATTTATCATCAGCGATTATTTTTTGATGTACCGGCAAAGCTGGCAAAAATTGATGCTGTGGTTGAGACGCGCGGCCCGGAACATATTGATGAGATTATTGCCGATCTACGCACTACGAAATTTACGGTCAGACTCCTGGAAGAAATGGGGGGCTGAGGGTTTTGCTCCCTCTATTTTACGATCTAGTCCGTAAGGCTCTACCCTCGTTGTAACTTGACAGAACTCTTGGACGTATTGATTAAATGAACATTACTGAAAAGGCGAGAAAACAGTTACCGCCGAACTGGCTAAACGCGCTTGAGGGTGACTTAAAAAAGCCATATTGGGCAAGCTTGAGTGCGTATTTACAACAACAAGATAAGCTAGCAAAGGTTATTTACCCTCCTAGTGAAAAACTTTTCTCGGCATTTCATCATACTGATTTAGAGTGTGTAAAGGTGGTGATAATTGGTCAGGATCCTTACCATGGTGCAGGTCAGGCAAATGGACTATGTTTTTCGGTTACCGCGGGCAATAAAATACCGCCGTCTTTACGTAATATTTTCTCTGAACTAGATGCTGACCTACAGATTTCAGCGCCTGATCACGGTTGTTTGCAGTCTTGGGCAGAGCAGGGCGTGCTTTTATTAAATACGGTGCTGAGCGTTGAAGATTCTAATCCGGGCGCCCATGCAGGACAGGGCTGGGAGGATTTTACAGACACAGTCATTAAGACGATTAGTGGTCAATGCACATCTGTAGTGTTTATGCTTTGGGGAAGCTATGCACAGAAAAAGGCCGAGCTGGTCGATAGCTCAAATCATCTGGTACTATGCGCGCCGCACCCTTCGCCCTTGTCTGCTTACCGCGGTTTTTTTGGGTGTCGCCATTTCTCTGCGGCCAACCGTTATCTTCAAACTAAACGTCGCGGCTCTGTCAATTGGCGGCTTCCAGAGATGGAAGATGACCAGCCACAGATTGCATTTGAACTTTAATGGGGAGTCCGTGTTTAGTGAAAAACCACGCCTGGCAAACGCCGAAAAATCTATTAATTGTGATGACAGTCGCCATGACCTTAGCCTTTGCTACATGGATGGCACTACTTAATAATTTTGTGGTTGAGCGAGCGGGTTTTACTGGAAAGGAAATTGGAATATTGCAAAGTATTCGTGAGATTCCTGGATTTTTGGCGTTTACAGCGGTGTTTGTACTACTGTTGATTAGAGAACAGATATTCGCCTATATATCATTGGCAGTATTGGGTATTGGCGTGGCTTTGAGTGGCTATTTTCCTTCTGAGGCGGGCCTCTATTTAACAACATTCTTGATGTCCGTGGGGTTTCACTATTATGAAACTGTAAAGCAGTCTCTGTCACTTCAGTGGTTGAGTATTGAGGAAGCGCCAGCGGTGCTGGGTAAGTTAATAGCGGTCAGTTCGGTTGCATCCTTGGTGGTTTATAGCTTTTTATGGCTTGCCCAGGGGTATTTTTCGTTGGGTTATGAGACTATTTATTGGGTTGCTGGTGCCAGTTGCTTACTGTTGACGTTGGTCATGTGGTTAGGTTTTCCGACGTTTAAAAGTGTCGTTCCTCAACGTAAGCATCTGTTGCTGAGAAAACGCTATTGGTTATATTACGCACTGACGTTTATGGGCGGTGCTAGGCGTCAGATTTTTACGGTATTTGCAGGCTTTTTGATGGTAGAAAAGTTTGGCTATAGCGTGTCAGATATCGCGGCGCTGTTTATGATAAATCATCTCTTTAATTGGGCCTTTGCCGGCCGTATAGGTGTCCTTGTTGGGCGAATAGGTGAGCGTCGAGCATTAACCTTTGAGTATTGTGGTTTGTTTTGTGTATTCACTGCGTACGCATTTGTTGATAGCGCAGCTTGGGCTGGTGCGCTTTATGTGGCGGATCATTTATTCTTTTCTTTAGCGATTGCCATCAAGACTTACTTTCAAAAAATTGCTGATCCAGCGGACATGGCATCCACTGCGGGTGTTGCCTTTACTATTAATCATATTGCAGCGGTGTTTATTCCTGTGATGTTTGGGTTGGTATGGTTAGTTTCACCTATGTTGGTGTTTTTGATGGGCTCTGTTATGGCGCTTATTAGCTTGGTGCTGGCTCGCAATGTTCCTATGCGACCTTGCGAGGGCTATGAGGTGGAATGGGGGAGGGTTAAAAGCTCAACAAATAGCTTGGTCTAACGGGGATATTTATTGTTCGGTTTTTAGTGGAGGCCGGTTTACAGTGCTCCTTAACCAGTTAAGCTTTACTAGTATTGATGGTGTGAGGGCAATCTTTCGCTCTAAGGAATACTTACCTGGATAATCCATCATTAATAGTCCGGCAATCATGGTGATAAGACCCTGGCCTGGCAAAAATAGCATGAGTATGCCTGCAAACAGCATTAAATAGCCGACAATATTTTTGCCGATAAATGCGAATAACCAAAGGATAGGGAATTTACCTTTCCAACGTGACGTCTGACGTTCTTTAGACATAAAGTAATCATCTGGAATAATCGCAACCAACCACGGCAGTGAAACTAAGCTAGCAACAAACACTATGGCTGATGCTATACCAATTGTAATCAATAACGCCTGATTGCCCGTTACCCACAGTAAAAATTCGTTCACGAGCGTTCTATAATCTCATAAGGCAGTGGCCGTTGAGTGAGATCAATAAAACTCAGATCAGAAAATTTTATCTGAGTGCTATCGGCAGACTTAATGGCTAAAATTGCCAGTATCTCAATGGTTTTATCACTCGCTAGTGCGACATTGGCAACGTTGCCAATAACCTTACCATCGGTATTGATAAGCCCCTCACCGATGGCTGGCAGAGTCGATGTAGCAAGTTTAAGAATATACATGCGACGTTTTACAGTGCCGCGATAATGGGCGCGCGCGACAATTTCTTGGCCGGTGTAGCAGCCTTTTTTAAAGCTAATGTAGTTTTGAGCATCAAGGTTGATCATTTGGACTATAAAATTATCTGAGGACTCTGCGGTGACATCTGCGGTTCCGCTACGAATACGCAATAAATCACTATAACCTTGGCCTGCAGGAATTAGCTCGCCAGTGACCTTGCTTAGGCAAGCTTGAGTACGTTCGGCACGCATGCTTAGCGAGTATGTGTCTATGCCAATGAGTCGGCTTGTGTCAGCGTCGATTTTATTAATTATTGTGTCTGCGTTTGGTCCGGAAACAAGAACGCTAACAAATTGATCAGTCACCTCAGTAATCTCGGTTTTGAAAAACACTGAATATTTTTTGAAACTGGCCATAGCCAATTCAATCACCGATGGATTGGTCTCCAGTAGTAGGGCACCTTGGCTATCTCGAGTAACGCTAAATAAGAATATTATTCTACCTTTGGGGGTGAGATGAGCTCCATTAAGCGATGACTGAGTGCCCAGTTGCGTTAAATCACAGGTAACCTGGCCTTGCAGAAATTTCTCACTGTCGGGGCCGGAAAGTCTTATGAAACCCCGATGATTGACGCTAACCACGTTTTTAATACTTAAGGATGCATAGTCAGCTGGCGATTCACCAAAAGATGTCACCACAGAGTTGTTGTCACTGTCTGTAACAACCGCATAGGTTGGGAAAATGTGTTGCCAGTCCATAGGTTTTAATGACTCTGTAGGTTTATCAGTAATTGTCTCTTATAATACCGCTTTTAATGATTGAATAATAAATTATGAATAAAAACCGTTTAGTATGGGCGAGCCGCCGCGGTATGTTAGAGCTCGACCTTATTCTCGCGCCCTTCGTAGAAAATGTCTATGATTCACTGACAGAGAATGATCAACTTCGTTTTGAGGTTTTATTGGAGTGCGAAGATCAGACGTTGTTTATGTGGTTCATGCAGCGCGAGCAGCCAACCGACCCTAACATGCAAAGGATATTGCAGATAATCCGTGACAGTCGCAAAAAGTTATCAAAAGTTTCTTCTTAAACCATCCAAAATACAGTTCTATGCGAGCTTAATATTGATGATGACGGCTGTCATTTTGCTGGTGATTCTGTCTATATTATTTTGGCTAAAAGTAATCGCAATTGCCGGTATTATGATTTGTTTGGTGCGAATTATTGCCCTCTGGCGTAATGCTGAGAGTCAGCTATTACGTTTCAATCCTGAGACTGACTGTTGGCAGCTAAGTGGGCCTCGGGGGTTGCAAGAGCTTCGATTAAAGCCTGATCAATTTGTGACGTCACGGCTGGTTATCATGCACTTTGAAACGTCTCAGAAGTCAGTTATTCGGTGTTTCATTACCCGAGATGTTGTGAACGCAGCGGACCATCATCGGTTACGTGCACTGTTAATGGCCCGCAGCCACTAACGGATTTCACATCGATTACAATTCATCTCTGTTGACAATGACATCTTGGCCAGCATAGTTAATCGGCACCATCACGGTATCACGTGCAATGGGAGCAAGGTCGGGGTAGTCCAGCGTAAAATGTAAGCCCCGGCTCTCTTTGCGTTGCATTGCGCAACGTATTATTAGCTCTGACACGGTGGCCAAATTACGTAGCTCAAGTAAGTCACGGGTAACCTTACAGTTGCTATAATATTCTTGAATTTCATTTTGCAGTAGCTTAATACGATGTTGCGCTCTCTGCAGTCGCTTATCTGTACGCACAATACCGACATAGTCCCACATAAACCGTCGCAACTCATCCCAGTTATGCGAGATGACAACGTCCTCATCAGAGGAGCTTACGCGCGATTCATCCCATTCAGGAATAAAGTCTGGCTTTGAAATTTGAGCGATACCTTGATTAATTTTTCGCGCGGCGCTTTGCGCATACACTAAGCACTCTAGCAGCGAATTACTCGCCATACGATTAGCTCCATGTAACCCTGTAAAGGCATTCTCGCCTATCGCATAAAGATTGAGTAAATCAGTTTGTCCATCACTGGACACCATTATCCCGCCGCAGGTGTAGTGAGCCGCTGGGACCACGGGGATTGGATCAGTTGTTATATCGATACCAAAGCTTAGGCATTGCTCATAAACGGTCGGAAAGTGCTCAATAATAAAGTCTGATGGTTTATGGCTAATATCAAGATAAAGGCAATCACTTCCCAGTCTCTTCATTTCATGATCGATTGCTCGAGCCACAACATCTCGCGGCGCAAGCTCTGCATCGGGATGAAAATTACCCATAAAGGCACTACCATCAGGTAGACGCAGCACAGCGCCTTCTCCGCGTAAGGCTTCGGTAATGAGAAACGACTTCGCTTTGGGATGATACAAACAGGTCGGATGAAATTGATTAAATTCCAAGTTGGCTACTCGGCAACCTTTACGCCATGCCATGGCAATACCGTCGCCACTTGCACCATCTGGATTGCTGGTATACAGGTACGCTTTACTGGCGCCACCTGAGGCGAGGATGACACTCTTGGCATGAAAAAGCGCTATAACAGAGGTCTTAATATCGAGTAGATAAGCCCCAGTACATCGAATCTTACGAGAGTTTTTGTCTGCTTGGGTGACTAAGTCAACGGCACAATGCTGCTCAAAAATATCAATATTTTCCGCGGCAATGACTTGTTCGACAAGGGTACCGGTCACTTCTTTTCCGGTTGCGTCTGCTGTGTGAAGGATTCGACGATGACTATGGCCGCCTTCTTGCGTGAGATGATAATTCTGCTGATCATTTTCTCGGGTAAAGGCGACGCCTTGTTCTATCAGCCATCTCACTGCATCAGGACCGTTCTCAACGACGAAGCGAACAGAGTCTTCATGGCATAAGCCCGCACCCGCAACGAGCGTGTCGGCCACATGTGCATCTGCACTATCATTTTCGTCAAACACAGCCGCTATGCCGCCCTGTGCCAACCAGGATGCTCCGCCTTGTAGAGAAACCTTGCTGATCAGAGCCACCCGCAGATGCTTGTCAAGTTGCAATGCACTGGTCAGGCCAGCAGCACCACTTCCAATAATTAGAACGTCATAAAGATTATTTTGCTTCATTGCTTTGCCACACAGATCCTTTGGGCCATGATAATATAAGATTTTAAATCAAGCGAACTTAAAGAATAGTTAGCGGTCTGTATTTAGACGTTGGCGAATGATTCATTTTGTTTGCTTCATTAAGTTTACTCAAGAGTTACAAAAACGGATTACAGAATGGTCGAAAAAAAAGCGCAACCATCGGATGAGCAGTTGGTGGTTAGAGTACAAAAAGGCGATAAAAGAGCGTTTGACCTGTTAGTGCTAAAGTATCAGCAAAAAGTGCACTCTATTGTAGGTAGATTTGTTCGTGATACTGATGAGGTCGCCGATGTTGTCCAGGAGTCTTTTATAAAGGCATATCGGGCGATACCTAATTTTCGTGGTGATAGTCAGTTTTATACCTGGTTGTATCGTATCGCCGTAAACACGGCAAAAAATTACTTAGTTTCAAGAAGTCGACGTCCGCCAGCCTCAGATATCGATGTGGCTGATGCGGAATATTACTCAGGCAGTGATTATCTAAAAGATTTAGGTACCCCAGAGAATAATCTTTTTAGAGATGAGTTAGAGGCCGTTATTATCAAGGCAATAGCCGACTTACCGGAGGACCTGAGAACAGCGGTCACATTGAGAGAATATGAAGGGCTTAGTTATGAGGGGATTTCGGACATTATGGATTGCCCCGTAGGGACTGTTAGGTCGCGTATTTTTCGTGCACGAGAGACGATTGATGCGCATGTTTTAAAATTAGTAAATACTGAATAGTCTTTTGGTGAACCTTTTTGCTAAGGTTTGGTCATAAAGTGAGTATGTTGAATAGTTGTCAATTTGAGAGGCATAAAAATGAGTCAGTATAATGAACATCTAGGAGAGTCTTTGTCTGCACTAATGGACGGAGAGGCCAGTGATTTGGATACTCGCAGAGTACTCAAGGAACTAGCCTTGGAAGATAGCCAAAATGCCATGCTGATGCGTGAGAAATGGCGGCGATATCAGAGTGTCTCCTCGGTGATGAAAGGTGATGTAGTCTCCAACGTTGACTATTCCGCGGACATTGCTCGTGCCATTGCAGAGGAAGCCGTTTTTAAGGTAAATCCTCTAGTAAAGATTTTCAGTTCCTCAGGTCGACTTGCAATCGCGGCATCAGTGGCTTTGGTCGCAGTGTTAGGGGTTCAGCAGTTTAACCTACCAGCTGGATCAACTGATGAGACGGCTGGTTTTGCTTACATAGACGAAACATCGGTTGAAGGCTTAGTTGGTCCAGCTAATCAGCTCCCCGCAGGATGGGCGATGTCTGAGGAGCTGCAGGTACGTACTGTGAGTGCAGATAGTGTCGAGAAAGACATTTATTCTGAGGAGAATGCTCGTGCATACCTTGCTTATGTTTTAGCTAAACATGCCTCCAAGGCACCCTATGTTCGTAGTCAAGGAATGCTGCCCTATGCTCGCGTAGAAACGCGTACAACAATAACGGATCAGGAATAATTATTAGTCGTGACTCATTTATTCAGTATAAGACTATTCAAAATGGCGGTTTTTATGACCGCCATTTTTGTTTCTGTGCCAGTATTGGCTCAGCAAAATAAAGAAGCCTACGAGTTAGTCGAAGGTATGATTGATGCGTCAAAAACCTTAAACTATTCTGGGTTGGTAACGTATGAAAAGGCAGGGCGGTTAAAGACCTCTAAAATCCTTCATCTTATTCGAGAGGATGGTACCTTTGAACAGCTCACTCATTTGGATGGCCCTGCAGGTCAGTTTTCATGGCGAAGAACCAGCGGCGATTGCGGGTTGGACACTACAGAAGACAAGAAAGTTGACTTGTTATCAACACTCACTAGTAGTAGTTTTGAGCGCCTGAAAGCTAGCTATACTGTGGAAATAAGGGGGCAGTCTCGAGTGGCTGGTCGGGAGGCTACTACGCTCTTATTAAAGCCTAAGGATAATTTCCGTTTACCCTACTTTGTGGCAATTGATAATCAATCTAATCTTATGTTGATGTCGGTGATATTGAGTCTGGCTGGAAAACCATTAGAACGGCTCCAATTTGTTGAAATTGAAGTGGGGGGTGACCTAGATTCAATGACGGTGGGTGATGCGCAGATTAATGCCGAAGTTTCTTGTGATACTGATTCCAAGCCGCAACCTTTAGGCGACTGGACTGTCGGTTTGATCCCCCCAGGTTTCCTTTTAACGGACTCTGAAAAAGAGCCGAAAATAGGAGAGAGTATCTTGAGTTTTTCTGATGGGTTATCGACTTTTACGGTGTTCATAGAATCTGTGCAAATGAGCAAAAAAATTCCGCCCTTTACCTTTAGTCAAGGCGCTACCGCAGCAGTGAGTGCTAAGCTAAAACACGGGGGGAATGAATTTACGGTTTCGGTGGTTGGAGAAATCCCAGCTGATGCCGCTAAAAAAATTGCTCAATCGGTTAGTCATACATCTAAACTGCTTAAACTTCCGTAGAAAAAAAGGAGGTAAGCGAATGATTTTTGAAGCAGGAATTGTTGTCAGCAGAGCAGATACCAGCGTGATGGTTGAAACAATTCAAAAAACTGCATGCGATAGTTGTTCCGCGGAGGCAGGTTGTGGTCATTCTGTGCTTTCAAAACTTACCGGCAATTCTGTTCGGATTCGAGTCCTCATGGGCGACTTCAAGGTAAGTGAGGTCAATCTGGGTCAAGCAGTGACGATTGGGATCCCAGATCATGTGGTCGTTAAAGGGTCTCTGTTTGTTTATCTGGTGCCGTTATTTGGGGCCTTAATAGGTGCTTGGACATTGGGTTCTGTCGAGAAAAGTGTAACCATGGATTTGATGAGTATTATGGGAGCGCTGGTCGGGTTGGTGAGTGGTGGAATTTTTGTTCGTTCGCGCAGTAAAAAGACCCAGAATAAGAGCGAAAATAATCCTATTCTCTATGATGTCGGTAATACACCTAATGTTTTCACAGTGCCTAGTTAATTTTCACGCAAAATTTTATTGGAGTGTTCAGTGCTTAAAAAAGTAATCTTAATTTCCTGTTTGTTGGTTTTCTGTAATACCAATGCTTACGCAAGCTTGCCTGACTTTACTGCGCTAGTCGAAGAAGTGGCTCCTGCCGTGGTTAAGATAAATACTGTGAGCAAGGCTGCGCCCAAGGCTGAGCAACCACGAATACAGGGGCAGATGCCAGAAATCTTTAGGGAGCTGCTCGAAAAGCGCCAGCGGCCGGCTCGCCCCTCTAGGACGATGGGGTCTGGTTTCGTAATCTCTGCTGATGGCTATATTTTGACCAATCATCATGTAGTGGACCAAGCCGAAGAAATTCAGGTTCAGTTTGCAGATCGCAGCGAATATACCGCTACGGTTGT
>DCBC01000091.1:10785-15566 GCA_002313335.1 Porticoccaceae bacterium UBA1117 | reverse complement strand
CCCAGTCTTGAATTTGCCGACTCTGATTCGATCAAGGTTGGGGCTTGGGTACTAGCGATTGGTTCTCCCTTCGGGCTTGATTATTCGGTGACAGCCGGAATTATTAGTGCTATTGGCCGTAGTCTTCCCACTGAGCAAGGCGAAAATTACGTGCCTTTCATTCAAACAGATGTGGCGATTAATCGAGGTAACTCCGGTGGTCCTCTTTTTAATCTGGACGGTCAGGTGGTGGGTATCAACTCTCAGATTTATTCTCCTACGGGCGGCTCGGTTGGCTTATCTTTTTCGATTCCGGTTAGCATAGCTAGCAATGTTGTTGCTCAATTGCGCGAAAACGGTAAGGTTAAGCGAGGATTCTTAGGCGTTGGTATTAGTGACGTTAACAAAAGCTTGGCCGAAGCAATGGGCCTGCCGAGCCCTATGGGTGCAGCGATAGTTTCTGTGATGCCTGGCAGTGCGGCAGATGATGGCGGAATTCTTCCTGCAGATATTATTGTAAGCGTTGATGGCCAGTCGATTTTACGATCGGGAGATTTGCCTCATATTGTGGGTTTGGTCAAGCCAGATACCAAGGTCAAAATAGTGGTTTATCGAGACGGGAAGCGTAAAAAGCTGACGATTAAGGTAGGGGCTCTTGAGGGAGATGACAGCATGCGCGCAAGTGTTGATGATGGTGCGGATCGTCTCGGTATTTCTGCGATCGCCGCAGAAAAAAGCCAACTGCGCACCTTGCGGCTACGGGGCGGCGTTTCGATTGCTGAAGTGTTGGCAGACTCGCCGGCGGATATTGCTGGTTTGATAGCTGATGATATTATTGTTCAACTAGGTTACAGCCGAATTGATGACCTTGAGGAGTACCAGTCTGTGATCGTTGAGCTTCCTGTCAATACGCCGGTGGCCATTCGATTTTACCGCCAAGGGCAGGCTATTTTTAGAACGATTCAAATTAACCAGTAAACTGAGTTATCAGCGCTTTTTTCAATATGATTTGAAGTAAGCGCTGATGGCGTCTGGGGTGCAAATAGGCTAGACTGCGCCCGCTTATTCTAACGGTAGTAAAAATCTTTTGTCTGACCTGAGTCATATTAGAAACTTCTCCATCATTGCCCATATCGATCATGGTAAATCCACGATTGCTGACCGCTTTATACAAATGTGTGGCGGGCTTAGTGAAAGAGAGATGGCGTCGCAAGTTCTGGACTCAATGGACATTGAGCGTGAACGTGGCATTACAATCAAAGCACAGAGCGTAACGTTGCCTTATGTGGCTGACAACGGCACAACCTACCAACTAAATTTCATTGATACCCCAGGGCATGTTGATTTCTCCTATGAGGTTTCGCGCTCGTTGGCAGCCTGTGAAGGCGCTCTTCTTATTGTTGATGCGGCTCAGGGGGTTGAGGCTCAGTCTGTAGCAAATTGCTACACGGCGATTGCTCAGGGTCTTGAGGTCATTCCAGTTCTCAATAAAATGGATTTGCCTCAGGCAGAGCCAGAAAAAGTGATTAATGAGATTGAAAACATTATTGGTATTGAAGCTGATGATGCTGTCCGCTGTAGCGCGAAAACTGGCGATGGTATCAAAGAAATACTAGAAGAATTGGTAAAAAAAGTACCGCCGCCAGTAGGTGATGTTGATGCGCCATTGCAGGCATTAATTATAGATTCTTGGTTCGATAACTATTTAGGGGTTGTGTCTCTGGTACGTGTCATGCAGGGAACACTCGAAGTCAAAAATAAGATAGTCGCCAAGTCAATAGGCAAGTCTCATGTGGTAGATAGTATTGGTGTATTTACACCGAAACGTAAAGAGACCGGAGTTTTAAGGGCGGGCGAAGTTGGTTTTATGGTTGCCGGTATTAAGGACATTCTGGGCGCACCGGTCGGTGATACGGTCACTCATTTGAGTACGTCAGGGGTTGACTCATTACCCGGATTCCAGCGTATTAAGCCGCAAGTTTATGCGGGTATGTTTCCTATTGATTCGGATGAATTTGAGGAGTTTCGTGAGGCACTAAGTAAATTGGCTGTTAACGATGCATCGCTATTTTATGAGCCAGAAAGTTCTGACGCATTAGGATTTGGGTTTCGGTGCGGTTTCCTGGGTATGTTACACATGGAAATTATCCAAGAGCGTCTTGAGCGAGAATATAACTTAGATCTGATTACCACCGCTCCCACGGTGGTGTATGAAATAATTACTTCTAAGGGTGAAACACTCTACATGTCTAATCCTTCGGATCTTCCTGATCCAGGTCAAATAGAGGAAATGCGTGAGCCTATTTGCGAGGCTAGCATTCTGGTTCCAAAAGAATATGTGGGCAATGTTATTACTCTTTGTGTCGAGAAACGTGGCGTGCAAAAAGATATGCAATTTGTTGGTGGCCAAGTGGCTATTCGCTATGAATTGCCGATGAGTGAGGTGGTGATGGACTTCTTCGATCGATTAAAGTCAGTTAGCCGTGGGTTTGCTTCGCTAGATTATAATTTTGTGCGTTTTGAAAAGGCATCATTAGTCAAACTTGATATTTTAATCAATGGTGATCGCGTTGATGCCTTAGCAGCAATTACACACCGTGATTACTCCATCCAAAAAGGCCGAAATTTGGCAGAAAAAATGAAAGAATTGATTCCACGGCAGATGTTTGATGTGGCAATTCAAGCAGCAATAGGCGGTAGTGTGGTCTCAAGAACGACCGTTAAGGCACTCCGCAAGAATGTCACTGCAAAATGCTATGGCGGTGATGTGTCGCGAAAGAAAAAGTTGCTTGAGAAGCAAAAAGCGGGCAAAAAGCGTATGAAGCAGGTTGGTAATGTTGAAATACCTCAGGATGCATTTTTGGCGGTATTGAGAAGTTAATGAACTCCGACCCTAGCTGTCGGGAAAAGGCGCGTAAAGATGGATTTTAATTTTGAGTTGATTCTAACCGTGGTATTTCTGATTGCCGGGTGCTTTTGGCTGGTTAACCGTTTCTTGACCAAGCAAGAAGAAGGGGTTATTGAGTTCTTCGCATCTTTAGCCCCGGTGTTAGGGTTTGTTCTGATTTTACGCTCTTTTATCATCGAGCCCTTTCAAATACCCTCTAGATCAATGGTTCCAACCCTTAAAGTTGGAGATTTTATATTGGTTAGTAAGTGGAACTATGGGGTTCGTTTGCCCGTTATCAGAACGAAGCTATTTGACGTTTCTTCGCCTGAAAGAGGTGATGTTATTGTGTTCTTTCCTCCCCATGAAGATCGTTATTTCATCAAGCGATTAGTTGGTTTGCCGGGTGATAAAGTTCAGGTTGTCAACGGAATTCTCTATGTTAATGAGCAAATGATGGAGCAGTCAAAGTCCGAGGTTGAGGCAGGTGCACCTCGTTCTGTGGTGATGATTGAAAATCTTGATGGTGTTGAGCACAGTATTCAAAAAAGAGTACCGCCCACCCGTCTTAGCCAAAATTTCGCTACGGTGGTTCCTGAGGGGCATTATTTCATGATGGGTGATAGTAGAGATAACTCAAGCGACAGTCGTGTCTGGGGCCCTGTGCCAGAGGAGCGCATTGTGGGTAAGGCATTTGCCAGATGGATGTTTTGGGACTCTTACAGCAGCATTCCTTCGTTCTCTCGAGCAGGGGCAATCGACTAGATTTCGGTTGACCGAGATAATCTCAGGTAAAAGCATGTTTCAATACTCAATTGGAGCAGTATTTAGTGGCGATGTTACACTAGCGCCTTTGCATTACCCCATTTCACGTAAAACGTCGGTTTAAGATAATGAATCATAGGCATAGTAGTGGTTTCTAACATTACGCAACTTCAGCGACGATTGGGGTATGTGTTTGATGACCCTACACTCCTCTCGCTCGCACTGTCGCACCGAAGTTTTGCGAGTGCTAATAATGAGCGGATGGAGTTCCTTGGTGATGCGATTCTGGGGCTGGTTGTGACTGATTATTTATATCAGCAGTTCCCTGACGCCCGAGAGGGTGAGTTGAGCAGGATGCGCTCGCATATTGTGCGTGGTGAGTCACTTGCCGAGGTCGCAAAGCAATTGGAGTTGGGTACGGATATATTACTCGGCCCAGGTGAAATGAAGAGTGGTGGGCATCGACGTGATTCGATTCTTGGTGATACAGTAGAAGCGTTACTTGGTGCGGTTTACCTAGATAAAGGAATAGACGCCGCTAGGGATCGTATCTATGACTGGTTTAAGTCATTATTTGATAGTGCTCTAGAGATAAAGCCTCTCAAGGACTCAAAAACGACACTTCAAGAGTGGTTGCAGCAGCGCGGTAAATCGTTGCCGGACTATAAACTCGTTGATACAGGTGGTGAAGCACACAGTCGACTGTTTACGGTCAGCTGTAAGATTGATGCAGTTGGACAAGAAATGACTGCCATAGCCACTAGCCGGCGTCGCGCAGAGCAGATGGTGGCTGAGCAACTATTAACTGAATTGGAGAAAAATAAGTGACCACAGAGCAAACTTACTGCGGCTATGTGGCGATCGTTGGTCGTCCTAATGTTGGTAAATCGACTTTACTGAACCACATACTCGGTCAAAAGCTCTGTATAACATCACGCAAACCACAAACAACGCGACACACTTTATTGGGTATAAAAACAAAAGAGAATGTGCAGGTGATTTTTGTTGATACTCCAGGGATTCATACCAATCAGGAACGCGCCATCAATCGAGTAATGAATCGTTCTGCAGCCAGTGTTATAGCGGATGTAGACCTAGTTATCTTCGTGGTTGATCGGTTTGAATGGAGTTCTGCAGATGAATATGTCGC
>DCBC01000091.1:9480-10460 GCA_002313335.1 Porticoccaceae bacterium UBA1117 | reverse complement strand
AAATATTTGTCGAATAATCAGGTCCCGGTAATAGTAGCGGTCAATAAAGTCGATATGATTGAGGACAAGGAAGCACTCTTACCCCACCTTAAATTTCTTTCCAGTAAGATAAATGCCGCTGAATTCATTCCCTTGTCGGCGTTGCGCAAAACTAATTTAGATGAGCTTGAAGCTAAGATCCAAACGTATATTCCGCAGAAAATGCATCTCTATCCTGAGGATCAAATTACTGATAGAAGCGAACGATTTTTGGCGTCCGAAATTATAAGAGAGAAAATCACTCGCCAGTTGGGTGCTGAGGTTCCCTATCAGGTGACTGTAGAAATTGAGCAGTTTCGCGTTGAAGGCAAAATGACTTATATTGATGCTCTTATCTTAGTTGAGCGAGATGGACAGAAAAAAATTATCATCGGTACTAAAGGGGAGCGTATTAAAAAAATCGGTGAACAGGCGCGGGCGGATATTGAAAATCTATTGGACTGTAAGGTTATGCTCAGAACTTGGGTCAAAATTCGTAGTGGTTGGTCTGATGATGAGCGTGCGCTGCGTAGTCTGGGTTACATGGATGAGTAAACTAAGGTGAGGGTTGACGGTGAAGTAGGTTTCGTTCTCCACACCATGCCTTACCGCGAGACCAGCCTGTTAGTAGACTTATTAACTGCCCATCATGGACGCATCCGCTGCGTTGCCAAAGGGTATAGAAAGCCCAATAAAAAGGGCATCAGTCGCGCTCTTTTTCCTTATACCGAACATCATTTTAGCTGGCAGGGGCGCGGTGATTTAAAGACTCTGACTCAGGCAGATGCCATACATGCGCCGGTCTTTTTAGGGAATGCCTGCTTATTTACAGGTCTCTATGTCAACGAGCTTTTTTACCGGTTACTTCATGAGCATGATCCCCATGAATACCTTTTTCAGCAATACAAAAAATTTATTGACCAGCTAAGTCTTGGCCGACCTGAAGAACAGCAACTTAGAGA
>DCBC01000091.1:1252-9087 GCA_002313335.1 Porticoccaceae bacterium UBA1117 | reverse complement strand
ACCCTTTGATGAGTGACAAGCTTTATAACTATATTCCGGATCAAGGTTTAGTGGAGTGCCTAAATCAGAGCAAAATAGCACCGGGTGTTTATCAAGGTTCAGATATTATGGCCTTTACCGCCCGTGAATTTGATCAAGTGTCGGTAACTAGAATGGCTAAGCAACTTTTGCGTAGCGTGATAGACTTTTATCTTGGCGGACAAAAATTACATAGTCGAGAGCTTTATAGGCAGCACCTTATGAGTGTTGATAGATCGGTCGATTACCCACCTAAGGAATCTTTGTAATGGTCATAGGCATTGGTACTGATATTGTAGAAATAGCCAGAATAGCAGCTGTTTTAGATCGTCAAGGGGACGCGTTTGTAAAACGTATTTTAACAGTTAGCGAGCAAGTTCACTATCAAGCCAGTCACCAAAAGCCTGCTTTTCTGGCTAAACGATTTGCGGCTAAGGAAGCTGTGGCTAAGGCTTTAGGTACTGGAATAGGTAGTGGCGTAAGTTTTCAAGATATGACTATTAGCAATGATGATAAAGGTGCTCCGTCAGTAAGCTTGTCTGCGGGTGCCGCTCAGGTTGCTAGTGAGAAGTCTGCCCAAAAGGTACTTCTGAGTATCGCTGATGAGCAAAAGTATGCCATTGCTTATGCGTTGCTATCGGACTAGATTCGGATGATTACTTTTAGGTTCGGTTTTTAGAGAGCAAGGAACGATTATGGATTTCCCTTCAATTGATCAATCTATCGGTAATACTCGTCTGGTAAGGCTCCAGAGGATGCCGGGCAATACGTCTAATATTATACTCGCCAAGATGGAGGGAGATAATCCTGCAGGTAGCGTCAAAGACAGACCGGCTGTAAGTATGATTATGAATGCTCAATCTCGGGGCGAAATTGCGCCTGGCGACCATCTTATTGAAGCCACCAGTGGTAATACTGGTATTGCACTTGCGATGGCTGCGGCGATGATGGGTTATCGAATGACGCTAATTATGCCGATCACTGCAACCATAGAACGTAAAATGGCAATGCGAGCTTACGGTGCAGAGTTAGTAGAGGTAAGTGCTGATGAAGGCATGGAGGGGGCCCGTGATCTGGCATTAAGGATGCAGGCCGAAGGGCTTGGCAGAGTGCTTGACCAGTTCAATAACACCGACAATCCACTATCCCATTTCCAGGGTACTGGCCCTGAGATATGGAGAGATACCCAAGGTACGGTAACTCACTTTGTTAGCTCTATGGGCACAACGGGCACTATTATGGGCGTATCAGCCTATCTCAAAAATAAGAATCCGCTTGTCGAAATTATTGGCCTTCAGCCTGAGGAGGGCGCGTCCATCCCAGGTATTCGGCGCTGGCCTAAAGCCTACTTGCCGGGAATTTTTGATGCAGCAAGAGTTGATAAAACGCTGGACGTGTCTCAACATGATGCGGAACAGACGATGCGTAGATTAGCTAAGGAAGAGGGCATATTTTGCGGTGCCTCAGCGGGTGGCGCAGTATTTGCTGCATTAAGACTAAGTGAGCACTTAACTAACGCAGTGATTGTAACGATTATCTGCGATCGAGGGGATCGCTATCTGTCCTCAGGTATTTATGCTTGAATATCTAATCTGATGAAGGGTGTTTGATCATACGATGAATCGAAATGTAAAAACAGAATACGGTATTGAAGATTTGCGTTACTTAATGCGGCGCTTGAGAGATCCTCAAACCGGTTGCCCGTGGGACTTAAAGCAAACCTATCAGTCAATAACTAGTCATACCATTGAAGAGGTGTATGAGGTTGTTGATGCCATTGAGCGAGATGATATTAGCCATCTCAGTGAAGAGCTTGGCGATTTACTATTTCAAATCATTTTCTATAGTCAGTTAGCTGAAGAGCAAGGCCAGTTCAGTTTTGGTGAAATTATTAGCAGCATCACTCACAAATTGATCCGAAGACATCCGCATGTATTTCCAGACGGTACGCTTGAGTCTTCTAATATGAGTATGGCCGATGCAGAAATAGTGAAGATCAAAGAAGTATGGGAAACTATTAAACGACAAGAAAGGTCTGACAAAGGCGTAGGAAAAACCCTAGATGATATTCCTTTGGCACTTCCTGCATTAAATAGGGCGTTAAAGCTTCAAAAGAGGGCTGCCAGCGTTGGTTTTGATTGGTCAGATATAAAGCCCGTTATTGAAAAGATCAATGAAGAGCTTGCCGAACTGGACGCAGAAATTAAGAATGGATCTAGGGCTGGTATGGCTGAGGAACTAGGCGATTTATTATTTAGTTGTGTCAATTTAGCACGGCATCTAGAATTGGATCCTGAAACATCGCTGCGGAGCGCTAATCATAAGTTTAAGCGACGCTTTGAGTCGATGGAACTGTTGGCGGGAGAAACGAAAATGGAAGATCATTCTTCTGATGAATTAGAATTATTGTGGCGCCGCGTGAAACAATCAGAGTTATATTGATCGCAGTAATCTAGCGTATTTGCAATGCTATTTGAGCAAACCTAGACTTGTTCGATTATTGCATTGAGTGTATTGTACTGCGCGGATTAAAAGTTCATTTCCCTTGAGCATTTAATCGAACAAAAAATCAGATGTTGTTCGCCAAATACTGGGTTTTTTTGGTGGCCGACACTCCTTTTAAGTGGCAAAAACCGCTAGAAAATTTAGGAATTGCGCTAATGAGAGTAATATTATTAGGTCCGCCCGGTGCAGGTAAAGGCACTCAAGCACAGTTTATTACTGAGCAGTATTCAGTACCGCAAATCTCTACAGGAGATATGTTGCGGGCTGCAGTTAAAGCGGGGTCTGCACTCGGACTTGAAGTGAAGGGGATAATGGCATCGGGTGGTTTGGTATCCGATGAACTGATCATTTCATTGGTAAAGGAGCGTATCTCTCACGCTGACTGTGAGCGCGGCTTTTTGTTAGATGGATTTCCTCGAACTATCCCTCAGGCGCAAGCCATTATTGATGCGGGAATTATTATTGATGCAGTGGTCGAGATTCGGGTCGAAGACAATGAAATTGTCTCTCGACTGAGCGGTCGTCGCGTCCATGAAGGTTCGGGTCGGATCTATCATATTCATCACAATCCTCCCACTACGGCGGGTATGGACAATGAAACTGGCGAGCCGCTCATGCAGCGTCCGGATGATTTGGAAGAGACGGTGCGAAATAGACTTTCGGTCTATCATATGCAGACGCAGCCTCTGGTGCAGTTCTATACCGAACTGGCGTCCTCAGATAATATAGCGCCAAAATTTTCTACTGTAGATGGCCTTGGTTTACTCGATGATGTGCAAGCAAGATTGGTTGCAGCGTTGCAATAACGTCTAATATCCATTCTTTAATTTGGGCTGATCGATGTCTCTCTTAGCCACTTTTGACTAAACGTTGGCTATTCTGCGGTATACATTGTGTGGAGACATCTCGTAAACTCCTCGATTAGTTTTTAATTTTCCAAGCGTAGGTTTAGAAAATCACAATGACATCTATATTAGCCATTGAAACATCAACGGAGGCCTGTTCTGTCGCTCTACACGGTTTGTCGGGCACAATTTCTCGTTATGCTGAAGAGCCGCGCTCCCATACTCAATTGTTGATGCCAATGATTGAGTCAGTGCTAATAGAAGCAGGAATTAAACCCAATCAACTGCACGCTATTGGTGTTGCCATAGGCCCAGGATCTTTTACTGGCCTGCGTATCGGTTTTGCTGCGACCCAAGGCCTTGCGTTTGGTTTGGATATTCCTGTTATTCCAGTGTCCTCGTTAAAGGTTATGGTGGCCACGTATATTCGCAAGACTAAAAATGTTCAGCTGCCTGTCAAACAGAGTCAAATGTTGAGGGTCATGGCGATTCTGGATGCTCGAATGGGCGAATTTAATTGTGGTTGTTACACCATCGATCACAAAGGGGTCATTGCTAGTGAATTCAGTGATCGACTACTAACGGCCGTTGATGCAAAGCAATGGGTCGAAAAGCTTTCTCCAGAGGTAATTGTGGGTGATGGAGAAGTATTGTTAGCGTCAGGTTCAGTCTGGACAGGTACGCTAAAACCTATTTTCCCCGACGCTATAGATCTTTTAGATATCACCTTGTTGGGTTACCAAAAAGGTGATGCTGTCCCTATAAGTGCTGTTGATTTAGTCTACCTTCGAGGTGCTGATGCCTGGCAGAAAAGAAAGCGTATAAGAGATGCATAAATTAGGGTTATTTAAATCATGAACAAAAAAGTCGCATTTATTGGTCTTGGCGTTATGGGTTTCCCCATGGCTGGCTGGTTGTCTAAAAAAGGCTATTCGGTTGCCGTCTATAACCGGACCACTTCGGTTGCTGAGAAATGGTTAGATCACTATGCGGGTTCTATGGCGTCAACCCCTGGTGCTGCTGCCGTGGATGCGGAAATAGTATTCGTTTGTGTCGGCAATGATGATGATGTACTGGAAGTGATCTGCGGGGAGAAAGGTATTCTCTCAGGTATTAAACAGGGCGCTATTGTTGTTGACCATACGACCACTTCTGCAGAGCTGGCTAAGGAGCTTGCTGTGGAGGTTAAAAAATACCAATGTGAGTTTATTGATGCGCCTGTTTCGGGCGGGCAGCAAGGTGCTGAAAATGGTCAGCTAACGGTTATGTGTGGCGGGGATGAGAATGTCTTTAAACGTGTTACCGACGCTATTAATTGTTATTCAAAGGCTCTGAATTTACTCGGCTCCGTCGGTAGTGGACAGCTGTGTAAGATGGTCAACCAAATTTGCATTGCGGGTTTGGTGCAAGGACTGGCAGAAGGGCTTAATTTTGCACAGCGAGCAGGACTTGATGCTAATCAGGTTGTCGATGTAATTTCTAAAGGTGCCGCTCAATCATGGCAAATGGAAAATCGCTATCAGACCATGCTGGCAGGACACTATGAGCACGGTTTCGCCGTACAGTGGATGCGCAAAGACCTCGCTTTTGCACTGGCGGAGTCAAAACGAAATGGCAGCGCACTACCGGTTACTCAATTGGTCGATGATTTTTACTCTGAGGTACAAGAGTTAGGGGGTAATCGATGGGACACATCTAGCCTTTTAGCAAGGCTTAAATCTTGATGACGGCTAGCGTTTTAGATCTACTGAAAATCTTCTATAATAGAGCCTACTAATAAATACTATTGTTCATTGGTGTAAGAGGTAATGATGTTTCAAGATAAAGAAAAATTTAACGTAGCGTTAACTCAATTTTTGGATGCATCACCCACGCCGTTTCATGCAGTCGCCTCAATGGCGTCAATGCTCAAGAAAGACGGTTTTACAGAACTGCGCGAAGATGATGAATGGGCATTACGGGCAGGCAATAAACATTTTGTGACTCGCAATGGATCGTCAATGATCGCATTCATTGTGGGCCAAGCACCGTTATTGGATACGGGTATCAAAATGGTCGGTGCACATACCGATAGCCCCTGTTTGATGGTCAAGCCACAGCCAGAAATAACCAAGCAAGGCTACCTGCAGCTGGGCGTGGAAGTTTATGGCGGTGCACTATTAAACCCTTGGTTCGACCGAGATCTCTCTATTGCGGGGCGTATCGTTTATCAAGACGCCTCCGGAGGGTTGAAGCAAAAGTTGGTTGATTTTGAACGTGCCGTGGCGATGATTCCGAGTTTAGCGATACATTTGGATCGTGAAGCAAATACAGGTCACTCGGTTAACGCTCAGACTGACATTCCTCCTATCTTAATGCAGGTATCTAATGGCTCTGCGAACTTTAGAGAGCTACTGGCCGAGCAGTTTTTACAGGATACCGAACAGGTCATCGACTATGATCTGTGCTTTTATGATACTCAACCTGCAGCGGTGGTTGGTCTGAAAAATGAGTTTATTGCATCGGCAAGACTGGATAATCTGCTAAGTTGTTTCGTCGGTACTCAAGCTCTTATTAATAATGATACGCAGCAGACCTGTGTGATGGTTTGTAATGACCACGAAGAGGTCGGTAGTGTTTCTGCTATTGGCGCCGATGGTCCATTTTTAGAGGCAATAACCGCGCGCTTATGTGGTGTGGATCAAACTGCAACGACGGTAAATCGTGTGATTAGTAAATCATTGATGATTTCCTGTGATAATGCGCACGCAGCCCACCCTAATTTCCCTCAGAAGCATGATAATGCTCACATGCCTGCGCTGAATGGCGGCCCGGTAGTTAAGGTTAATGTCAAGCAACGCTATGCGACGAATAGTTTAACATCGAGTCTGTTTAAGCAGCTCTGTGAAATAGTTAAGGTGCCAGTGCAGTCGTTCGTGTCTCGCAATGATATGGGGTGCGGGAGTACTATTGGACCAATAACGTCAGCAAGGTTGGGCGTAGCAACCCTCGATGTAGGGATCCCTCAGCTTGCCATGCACTCATGCCGAGAAATGACAGGCGCTGAGGATCCGCTTCGGTTATCTAGGGTTTTAGCAGAATTTTTTAAAAGCACTGCGAGCAATACTGTTGATGTTGAGTGACATCGCTTACGGAGTATCATAGAACTATATTTTGGATGGTAGATTATTTATGAGTAAACAGCGCGTCTTAACGGGCATCACGACTTCTGGTGCACCGCATCTTGGCAACTACGTTGGTGCGATTCGACCCGCAGTAGAGGCTAGTCTGAGTGGTGAGTTTGATTCATTTTTCTTTCTGGCGGATTACCATGCGCTTATAAAGTGCCAGGATCCGGATATAGTTCATCAGTCAACTCTGGAGATCGCAGCTGCTTGGTTAGCACTCGGTCTAGATCCAACCACAGTGACATTTTATCGTCAATCTGACATACCAGAAATCCCTGAACTTACATGGTTGCTCACCTGTATGACGGCAAAAGGTCTAGTCAATCGTGCGCATGCGTACAAGAGTGCTGTGCAATCAAATGAAGAGAATGGCGACGATTCTGATCTTGGAATCAACATGGGTTTATTCAGCTACCCAATATTAATGGCGGCAGACATTCTGATGTTCAATGCCCATAAAATTCCAGTAGGGCGTGATCAGATCCAGCATATTGAGATGGCACGGGATATCGCTCAGCGCTTCAATCATCACTATGGCGAACACTTTGTTCTTCCGGTGGCTCAGGTCGATAAAGAAATGGCTATTTTACAAGGGCTAGATGGACGCAAAATGAGTAAAAGTTATGGCAATACCATTCCATTATTTTCAAGTGAGAAGAAACTCAAAAAACATATTAATAAGATAAAAACTAACCTTCTTGAGCCCGGAGAGCCTAAAAATGCGGATGATTCTGCAGTCTTTCAAATATGGCAAGCTTTCGCAACCGCAGAACAAACTGCGGAAATGAGAGATGCATTTGGGAATGGGATAGCTTGGGGCGAGGCTAAAAAGCAGTTGTTCGAGTTGGTCAATAAGCAGCTTGAAGAGCCTAGAGAAAAGTATATGGACTTAATAGCTAATCCTGGAGAAGTGGAGGCTATTCTGCGTCAAGGGGCGACGAAGGCGCGATTACATAGCACAGAATTGATGATGAGCTTACGCCAAGCTGTTGGTCTTCGTCGATTGGGTTAGGATGCGTTAAGTTTTTTCTGTAATGAGAATTTAGTCCGACCTATGTATAATGCCGCATCTTTCGTTCACCTAATAAGAACGTTGAAAAACTATATTTATTATCATCGGAGCCGTTCATGAGCCACTTAAGTCCTTTTGCATTTTTAGTTTTAACGAGCCTAGTTTTAGCCGGTTGCGGCGCCGGTGATTCCGACTTTGAGTTGACTGCTAGTCAGAAAATTCAGGTCGATGAGCGCACTGCTCCCATAGGTAGTGTGATGATGGCAGGACAAGTTAGCATGGTGGATA
>DCBC01000091.1:0-839 GCA_002313335.1 Porticoccaceae bacterium UBA1117 | reverse complement strand
GGTGGAAATATGATTTTTGAGCCAGCAGTTATCAAGGTGTCAAAAGGCGATACCATTCATTTTAAAGCGGTGGATATGGCGCATAACTCAGCAACTATTGAAGGTATGATTCCTGAGGGCGCAGCCTCTTGGGCTAGCGCGCTCAGTCAAGATGTAAGCATAACTCTGGATGCCGAGGGGGTTTACGTGTATCAATGTGATCCCCATGCGATGATGGCGATGGTTGGCGTTATTCAGGTTGGCGAAGCGGTCAATATGAGTGAGATTCAAGCGTCAGCTAATCAACACAAGTCTAATTTTATGATGAATGGTGATCGTCTCTCAGGGTATCTTTCTCAGCTTTAATTTTATTAATTAGTACAGTTTGGGTGCCAAGTACTGTCGGAGCGATTAGTTTGCTAAAAGTGATTATTCAGCATTTAGGGTTGCCGGTTTTCTTAATACTGGGCCTATTTTTAGTGGGCTGTGACGGTGAAGTCTCCCAGTCGAAGGCCTATGCTAAGAGCGAAGAGACTGGTGTAAGTGTTGATAAATCTCTCGCACAATCAGGCGAAAGTATATATGCGAGTAAGTGTAGAGCATGCCATGATTATGGTGTTGCTGGCGCACCTCGCTTTGGGGATTCAGCCGTCTGGGCAGGGCGTCTCATAAAAGGTGTGGATCTTCTCTACAAAAATTCTATCAACGGTGTCCGTGCTATGCCTGCTAGAGGCGGTTGCTACGCATGCAGTGATGATGAGATTAAAGCGGCTGTTGATTATATTCTTGCTAATAGTCAGTAAAGTCGCAGCGCCAACAACCAATCATGGAGAACCATGATTGGTTTATTCACCTGTATT
>DCBC01000019.1:4998-16160 GCA_002313335.1 Porticoccaceae bacterium UBA1117 | reverse complement strand
AGTAAATAGTCTCAGTCAGGCACTCTCTGATACTCAGGTATTACACCGCAACATGGTCGTCGACTTACATCATCCTAATGGCCGCTCTACCAAAGGGCCTGGTAACCCGATTAAGTTGTCGCGAAACGCCGATGAGATATTTTCTCCAGCACCCACACTCGGGCAGCATACCGATGAAGTCATGACTCAGCTATTAGGTCTAAGCGAAGAAAAAATTTCACAAATGAAAGTAATGGGGATCATTCGATGACAGCTCGACGCGTTGTTATAACTGATGTGGGTCCACGAGATGGATTACAAAACCAGCAAAAAATACTATCCGTTGAACAACGTATTGAATTGGTAAAGGCAATTGCGGCGGCGGGTGTTCCACAAATAGAAGTCGGTAGTTTTGTATCACCCAAAGCGGTCCCTGCCATGGCATCTACCGAACAGGTCTTTTCTGGACTCAGGTGTGATGGATTCGCCACGCCAACAGTTGCGCTTATTCCCAACATGAAAGGTTACGAGTTAGCCCGTGATGCCGGTGCCAAAACAGTCACCATGGTGCTCTATGGCAGCGAAGGTATGGCACAAAAAAATGCCTCTATGAGCATGGCCGAAACTGAGGCGGTGACCTTAGATATTCTGGTATTGGCAAAGGAAGATGGCATAAAAGTTATAGCCACTATTGCCGTTGCATTTACCTGTCCCTTTGATGGTTCCACTGCGCAATCAACGGTGACTCAACTTGTTGCAAAATTTCTGGAAGCCGGTGCTGATCAAGTGGTCTTAGCCGACACCATCGGTGCTGCAAATCCTCAGCAGGTACGAGAATTGTGTGCACCTTTAGTTAGACGTCATGGAGCCGAAAAACTGGGTTGCCATTTTCATGATACTCGAGCTATGGGCTTGGCAAATGTTTATGCAGCCCTAGAGTCAGGCATTCGACGTTTTGATAGTTCCATTGCAGGACTGGGCGGTTGCCCATTTGCGCCTGGTGCATCAGGTAATGTCGCGACAGATGATATTGCAATGATGTTGCAGCAGATGGGTTATGAGACAGGCATCGACTTAAACAAATTAATGCAGGCCTCTGACTTGGCTCAGGCATTGACGGGAACAGCACCGGGAGGACGAGCCAAAGCTTGGTTGCAGGGACATTTAATCAAGCAGGCGAGTTAATCGCTGTTAGCAGTAGATATAGAACAAACACATTCACGGTATTGAAAATAGTTCGGAGATAAAAATGAGCTACAGATTAGGAGTAGATGTAGGAGGAACGTTTACAGACCTCTTGCTTATTAACGAAAATACAGGAGCGACTCATACCGCTAAGGTACCTTCTACGCCAAAAGATTCATCTATTGGAGTGCTCAACGGCATTGCCAGTATATGCGATGAATCTGGGGTTAACCCTGCAGATATTAGTCGAGTAATGCACGGTACAACAGTGGCTACTAATGCCGTATTGACAGGCCGTGGTGCTAAGGTGGGTCTGGTCACCACCTCTGGATTCGAGGATACCTTGCAGGTAGCAAGATCTTTTTGTCCAGGAGGCCTAGGTGGTTGGGTAAGTTTCGTTAAAAAACCGTTATTAGCGCCGTTGGAATTAACCATTGGGGCGCATGAACGAATTGGTGCCGATGGCACTGTGGTAAGAGACCTAGATGAAGATCAGCTGCGCAAAGATCTAAAAACATTGCATGCTACCGGTCAGGTCGAAGCTCTAACCATTTGCTTTATCAATGCCTATATCAATAGCACTCACGAGCAGCGTGCTAGTGAGATCGCCGCGGAAATTTTTACGGATACGCCGATTTCAATCTCTAGCGACGTTGTTCCGGAGATGCAGGAATATGAGCGCACAGAGACCACCGTAGTTAATTCTTACGTACGGCCAGAAGTTGCAAGCTATGTTAGTAATTTACAGGCGGCCTTGGAAGATAAGATGGGTGCAGATACACAATTGTCTATTTTACGGTCCGATGGCGGACTAGCCTCGGCGCGTGCTTCAGCTGAATCACCCGTCAATATGCTGATGTCCGGTCCTGCTGGAGGTGTCTCCGGGGCTATCTATTTTTGTAGCCGCGCAGGTTACGACAATATTTTAACATTTGATATGGGCGGTACTTCAACAGACGTTGCGCTAATTCAGAATTCACGCGCTCGGGTGAGGCGGGAAACAATTGTTGCCGATGTACGCGTGCGTGCCCCCTCAGTAGATGTGCGGACGGTCGGTGCAGGCGGTGGCTCTATTGCCTTTGTACCGGAACTGACCAAGGCACTGCGAGTCGGCCCTGAGTCTGCGGGTGCTGTTCCTGGCCCAGCCTGTTATAAAAAAGGGGGTGAGCAACCTACCGTTTGTGACGCTAATGTTGTGCTGGGTTATTTGCCCTCTGACGTGCAGTTGGGTGGCAAGATGGAGATCAATCGCGATGCTTCAGTCACCGCTATTCAGACACTGGCGGATGCTATGGGTATTGATCTTATGGCGGCGGCGGAAGGTGTTATTAAAATCGTCAATGAATCTATGTTTGGCGCGCTGCGCTTGGTCTCAGTAGAGCAGGGCTATGATCCTCGTGACTTTGCTTTAGTAGGCTTTGGAGGTGCCGGTCCATTGCATGCCAATGCGTTAGGTGTATTAACCGATGCTTGGCCAGTAATCATTCCACCTGGCCCAGGTGTATTGTGTGCCTACGGTGATGCTACCACTCAGGTTCAGGATGAAGCGGCACGCACCTATCTAACCATGGCGAATGATCTTACTGATGCGCAGTTAGCTGAGGATCTGCATGAACTGCAAACTCGAGCGGGTGATGCGCTCCTAAAGGACAATATTCCTGCATCTGAGCATGAAATTACCTATCAGGCAGACCTTCGCTATGCTGGGCAGGCCTTTCAAATCACGATCGACTTCACCGATGCTGAGCTTATGCAAAGTGGCGTTGCGCTGCTAACCGACCAGTTTGATGCTGAGCATGAGCAGCTGTTCACCTTTAAATTAGATGATGGCCACGAAATATTAATGATTCGTGCTGTTGCCAAAGCCAAAGCAAAAGCGATTGCCGAGCGTCAGATTGGTCAAACTGGATTGAGCTTGGACGAGTGTAAAATTCTCGCTAGCCGCTTTTACTATGAAGGCGATTGGTACGATGCCAACATTTATGACCGCAGTAAATTAAATGTCGGACTGGAGATTCCAGGGCCAGCCATTGTTGGTGAGATGGATTCCACCACGGTCGTACTACCCGGCTATGTAGCGGTGGTCGACGACTTTGGCAATCTGCTAATCAATCCCAAAGCTTCATTAGCAAAAGGAGGCAAATAATCATGCCTGCAAGACTATTAGAGACTAACAATAAAACTCTAGCGCATATTGCTGTTGATGGCGTCACTGTTGATATCATCGAAAATGCACTCCGCAATGCACGTGAGGAGATGGATGCGGTAATGTTTAGAACCGCTATGTCCCCGGGTATTCGAGAGCAGGGCGATTGCTTTCCCATGATTGCTGATAAAAACGGAAAAATGGTAGTAGGCCAATTTGGCTCATTTATAGGGCCATTTTTAGAGGCCTATGATGATGAGATCGAAGAGGGAGATATTATTCTCACTAACGATCCCTATATGTGTAATGCGGCTGTCTCTCACTTGCCTGATTGGGTAGTTTTGGTACCAGTATTTAAAGATGGGCGGCACATCGCTTGGTCAGCAATGTTCGGACATATGTCAGACAACGGCGGCATGGTACCAGGATCAATACCTATTGAGGCGACTACTATCTTCCAAGAGGGGATTCGTATCCCGCCCACTAAATTGTATAAAAAAGGCGTTTTACAGTCCGACCTATTGGAATTGATTTTACACAATGTGCGTACCCCACAGTGGAACCGGTTTGATTTAAATGCACTGGTTGCGGCTTGTAATACAGCAGCCAAGCGCTGTGTAGAGCTAGCAGTCCGCTTTGGTGATGACGTACTTTTCTCAACTATGGATATTATGTTGAAGCGCAACTTTGACGCTATGAAACATATTATTGGCATGTTTATTCCTGAAGAACCTCGTGTATTTGAAGATTATCTATGCGACGACGGCATGGGAATGGGCCCCTATAAAATTAAGTGCACCATGTGGAGAGAAGGGGATAAGGCGATTTTTGATTTTGCCGGCACTGATCCTCAAGCTCAGAGCTCGGTCAATTTCTTCTTGAATGAAGATATGTTCAAAATGTTCTTTGGTTCATTCACCATTAATGTTGTTGATCCACAAATTGTCTTTAATGATGGATTTTATGACTTAGTTGATGTGCGTATTCCACAGGGAACATTGTTAAAGCCCAATTATCCAGCGGCCCTATCAGGCAGAACTCATGCGTTGGGCCGCATATTCGATGTCCTCGGTGCTCTCCTTGGTATGGGCGCTCCTGAGATGATGTTGAATGCCGCCGGTTTTTCTGACTCACCACACTTGTTCTTTTCTGGTTATGACACTCGGCCTGGAAAAGGCGATGAATGGTTTCAGTTATTTCAAATTGGATTTGGTGGTATCCCAGGACGCCCCATTGGTGATGGTCCTGACGGACACTCGCTATGGCCAGGTTTTACTAATGTGCCGAATGAATTTATTGAGTCCTACTTTCCGCTAAGAGTTGAGCGCTATGAAACGATTCCAGATTCGGGTGGAGCCGGATTGCATCGTGGTGGAAACGGCCTAACAGTTGCCTATCGCTTTCTCTGCGATGGAGAGGTGGGTATTCATGATGATCGCTGGCTCACTTATCCCTGGGGTGTCTTAGGCGGAGAAACGGGTTTGAGATCAACCAAACGAATTGTTCGATGCGACGGCTCTGAACAGTGGCTTCCTGCAAAGGTCGAGGGGGTCAAAGTTAAAACCGGCGATCTTCTGTATTTTAATACATGGGGTGGCGGTGGCTGGGGCGATCCATTTGCTCGTGATCCAGACCTAGTCAAACAAGATGTGGCACGCCGACTTGTCAGTCCTGAAGGAGCCAAACGTTATGGTGTGGTAATAAATACTGATGGAACAGTTGATTCTGGTGCCACGCAGACATTACGCGCGGAATTAAAAGCTGCGGCTGGAGAGCCATCGCTGTTTAATTTTGGAGGGGATCTAGAGGAAATTCGTGACCGCTGTGAGCAGGAGACGCATCTGCCCGCTCCAGTAAAGCCAACCTTTATGGGTGCGAAAAATTAGCTTTAAAGTGAATCAAAAAAATATAAAAAATATAAAACATTAACCATAAACATACAAAAGAGGGGAATATCATGAAATCATTAAACGTAAAAAACGTTATGGCGATGGCGATATTAGCCAGCATAACTGCGACCTCGGTGGCTGAAATTGTCATCGAAGAAATCGTTGTATCAGCTCGAAAGCGAGCGGAAAATCTTCAGGAAGTGCCAATTTCAGTATCAGTATTCACTGAAGCTCAAATTGAGAGCGCAGGTATTCAGCGTCCGGCCGATTTTATCAGTCTAATGCCTAATGTAACCATGGTGGACTCAGCTAATGTCGGAGACACTCAGGTCAGTATTCGCGGTATTGTTTCAACCCGTGATGCTGAATCTACCTTCGCTTATGTCGTTGATGGCGTTCTGGTGACTAATCCTAATGGCTTCAACGAAGAACTAATGGATGTCAGTCAAATTGAAGTGCTAAAAGGACCGCAGGGAGCACTTTATGGTCGTAATGCCGTGGCTGGTGCGATTCTGGTAACTACTAATCGTCCTGATGAAGAGTTTGAAGGAAAAGTGAAAGTTGGCGCTGGCAACAATGGTTCCAAGACCACCAGTCTAACCTTGAGTGGTGGGCTGGGTGATGGAGTGCTCGGTCGGCTTAGCATGAATCGCCGTGAAACCGATGGGCATTATAGTAATGTCTATACAGGTGCTAGCTCGGTTGATTTTCTTGAAGACACTACCATTCGTGGTCGTCTCATATGGGATGTTAATGAAGAGTTGTCCCTGGATATGCGAGCAGGAATGAGTGAAGTAAAGGGCGGTGCCATTAACTTCAACGCCGTGTTTGCTATTCCCATGTTCGCCGAAGGATTTGGTCTAGGGCCGACCTTTTTTAAGGATGTAAACGAGCATGAATTTATTTTCTCAAATAACGTACCTGGTGAAAATAAACAGGAGACAAGTGAGTTTTCTGTCAAAGCAGATTGGGACCGTGAAGATTTTGATATCAGTGCGATCTTTAGTTACAGCGATCTTGAAGAATACTTACTTTCAGATGGTACCAGTGCCACTTTTTATGGCTACGAGGTAACTCCTGCCTGTCAGGCAGATCGCGCTACTTTGAATAATCTGCCAGCCTCTATGGGTGGAGCGGGTCGTGATGATCTGTTTGGTGGTTTCTTTGCACCATTTGGCGTCTTCCCAGGGGCCGGCGGAGCTGCGCCTGACTTTACCGGTATCTATGGGCCTTATACGCCAACATCCTGTGATGGCTACCAATATCAGGAACGTAATCAGTCAGATACCAGCTTAGAAGTTAGACTCACCTCTGCAGCTGATGCTGAGATTAGTTGGATTGCCGGTGCTTATGTCGCGGATATTGAGCGTGAAGTAGTCGTTGCTTATGGTGCCGATACTGGCAATGGATTCTTACGTCAGCCTTATGTCCCTGCAACGGGACCTAACCCAACAGATTTAATGTTCAATGACATGTTTGACACTTCGGTAATGGCAGTCTTCGGTCAGGTTGAGTTTGATCTGAATGATGATATGGAACTAGCATTTGCTGCCCGCTATGATCGCGAATCTCGTGATGTCCATAACCAGGTGCCCAATGTTAATGCATCAGGACTTAGTGTTAATGCGTTGACCAATCCCATTAACCCGGCCTTTATTGCTAATCCAAATGGTGTGCCCGATCGAAGCGCCACTTTTAGTCAAGTTCAGCCGAAGGTAACGTGGAGTTGGAATGCAGGAGAAGACCTCAATATATATGCTAGTTGGGGTGTTGGTTTCCGCAGTGGTGGTTTTAACTCTATTGGTAGTGAGGCACTGATTGATCTTTGGTACAACAATAATGGCGATGGCACCAACCCTGGCGCTTTAGTCGATGCCAAACTATCGGTTAAGGATGAGTATGACAAAGAAGTGTCAACTAGCGTTGAGCTGGGCAGCAAGATGGAGTTTATGGATAACCGTCTGCGCGTCAATGTAGCTGTTTTCAAAACTGAGGTTGAAGATAATCAGTTCTTTGAGTTTTACGCGGGTCCCTTTGGTTTAATGCGAGTAGTAACGACCATTGAAGAATTGGATATTCAGGGTTTTGAAATGGACTTTAATGCGGTACTGACTGAAAACCTCTCCGTCTTTGGTGGCGCAGGGTTTTTGGACAGTGAGATTGTTCGCAATACTCATCGCCCAGCTACCGAAGGTAATGATGCCCCTCAAGCGCCAGATCGCACATACAACTTAGGTGCGCAGTTTGAAATGGCTGTGACCGAGGGTGTTGAAATGACAGCGCGTTTGGATTGGCAGCATGTCGGTGAGATGGCGTTCCATAGTTTACAAGGTGAGGAGACACCGACTATCTGGCAGGTTTTCTACCCAGGTGTACCTATCACACAGAACTTTAGCAAAGCTACGCGAGATGATTATTCAACATTAAATGCACGTGTTTCTTTTGACAGTGAAAACTGGGGTCTAACATTCTGGGGTCGTAACATCACGGATGAAACCTATTTAGAAGAGATTATTCCAGCACCTGAGTTCGGCGGATCATTTATCCATCCGGGTGCTAAAGACTCTTATGGTGTTGATTTCATCTATCGTTTTTAATCGAGTATAGGGTAGTATCAATAGCGGGCTGTGCTTCTTTTTATCGAAGGTGCAGTCCGCTTTTTTATGACAGGCAAAGGGTGCGGCAAATGAACACTAACAACCTTGAGCAAACTTACCTTGGTCTGGCGGCAAAGCCAGCCCTTTTGGTAGTGGATATGATCAATGGTTTTACTGACCCTGCCTGTGCACTGGGAACTTATTGTCCAGAGGTTATTGCCGCCAACTGTCAGCTACTTGAGAGATTTCGGGAACAGGCGCTACCAGTTTTTTTTACGACAGTGGTCTATCACAATGACCAGCAAGCTAGTGTCTTCAGGGCTAAATTGCCTGCACTTAATGTTTTAGAGGCAGGTTCCCACTGGGTAGATGTAGATAGTAATTTAGGTCGTTTGCCCTCGGAGCCACTAATAGAGAAGCAATGGCCTAGCGCCTTTTACCAAACTGACCTGCACGCGCAACTCAATGCATTGTCTGTAGATTCACTGGTTGTCACCGGGTTGACTACCAGTGGCTGTGTCCGTGCTTCTGCGGTAGACGCACTGCAATACAATTACCAAGTGGTGATTGCTGAGGAAGCTGTTGGTGATCGAAATAGGGAAGCCCACCGTGCAAATTTATTTGATTTAGATGCAAAGTATGCTGATGTTCAATCGGTCGGGAATGTTATTGCCATGATTAAGAGTATCGCTGCAACTCAGTGAGTAGTTTGAATAATACGAGCGTTTAAGAGGTCGCCTGATCTAAGGCGATGGCAGGGGACGAGTCTTCTCTTTCTGAGATACCTTGCATCAATGTTTGGTTTTCAGTGCTCCACTTGCAGAGTGATTCCATCACCGGCATAAAAGATTGACCAAACTCTGTCAGAGAGTACTCAACTTTTGGAGGAATAACCTCAAACACTGTGCGATCGATCAACAAATCCCTTTCTAGCTCTCGCAGTTGTTTAGTCAACATTTGCTGAGTAATTGGCGATAAAGTGCGCTTTAACTCTCCGAATCTGACAGGTTCACCTCGCAAGTTGTAGATAATGGCAATTTTCCACTTACCACCAATCAACTTTAGGGCGTTTACCACCGGGCTTTTTAAGGCGTTTACCACTGGTCTTGAATATTTAGTCATGGTTTGTATTTGCATACCGGTATGATTATATTGTCTACTTGTTAAAAACACTCCAGTCAATATATCATACCGTCCAAGAAAAACATAACCGTCGAGAATCACAAACCAAAAGGGTAAATCAGCATGTCAGAACAGACTTCAAAAGAGATAATCTCCACAGTCACCAGTGCAGGTGACATCACAATTTCTATTGCTAATGTAGCAATGCCAAAGCCGGCAGATAATGAAGTGCTGATTAAAGTAGAGGCTGCGCCGATCAACCCATCCGACCTTGCACTACTAACCACCTTTGCGGCAGACCTAGGCAGTTTAACTGTGTCAGGGTCTGGTGATGATACTGTCGCCTCAATGAAAGTACGTCCAGCACTAATGAAAGCGATGACTCCTCGATTAGACCAGCCTATGCAGGCAGGTAACGAGGGATCCGGTGTAGTAATTGATGCCGGTGCTAATGCTAAAGAACTTATTGGTAAGACAGTAGGTGTTGCAGGCGGTGCTATGTACTCTCAATACCGATGTGTACCTGCCAGTAGCTGTTTGGTAATGGATGACAACACAACCTCTGCTGAAGCGGCCTCCTCATTTGTGAACCCATTAACAGCATTAGCGTTTATTGAAACCATGAAGATGGAAAATCATACGGCAATTGTTAACACTGCTGCAGCATCAAACTTAGGGCAAATGCTGGTTAAGATTTGTAAAGACGATGGTATTGGTCTTGTGAATATTGTGCGTAAAGCAGAGCACGTCGAGGTGCTTAAAAACCTGGGTGCAGAGTATGTGGTAAACACCAGCGATGCGACTTTCACTAAAGACTTGGTGGCGGCATTAATCGCGACAGGTGCTACCTTGGCATTCGATGCGACGGGCGGTGGTAATGAAGGAAAGCTCCCCGGGCAGATACTGGCCGCAATGGAAGTTGCTGCAAACGCAACCGCTAAAGAATATAGCCGTTATGGCTCAGATACTTACAAGCAGGTCTATATCTATGGAGGCCTAGATCAATCGCCAACGATTCTAAACAGATCATTTGGTATGCAGTGGGGACTTGGCGGCTGGTTGTTAACGCCAATGATAGGACGAATCGGCATGGAGAAATTTGGTCAGATGCGTTCACGAGTGGCTAAAGAAATTAAAACAACGTTTGCTAGCCACTACACCCAAGAGATCTCTTTCGAGGAAATGCTACAGCCTGAAATAATACAAAGTTATGTAAAACAGGCAACCGGAACCAAGTTTTTAGTAACGCCACATAAATAAGCGTTTTTGTTGAATAGTGCAGCGCCATCTATCCTTGCTAAGGTTGAGCTAACTAGCGAGGGTAGTGGCGCTTTTGCATTTTTGCGTTACGATGTTATTGGGTTTAAAAAATAATAAATATAGATTGATCTAAAACACTTAAAGACCGAGGAAATTAATATGCCAGATATGACATTACTAGGGTGGTTTCATACGATTCTTGGAGTATTAGCGCTGGGTTCAGCCTTTTACACGTTAGCCAAGTACAAAATAGTGTCACTAGAAAATTCTTCTGGAAAACTCTATGTGTTAATTACCATTATTGTTGCGGGGTCAGCCTTAGGGATCTATAACCAGGGTGGCTTTGGCGTTGCTCATATGCTCGCTGTCTTAACACTCATTGCAGTGGCTGGCGGCATTATCATGGAGAAGTTCAAGCTGTTTGGCTCCTTTTCCAAGTACTTTCAAGCGCTTGGTTACTCAAGTACGCTACTTTTTCATATGATTCCAGCCATCACTGACTTTCTGTTACGGTTACCGATTGGCGACCCCTTTGTAGGCTCCTTTGATGATCCTTTGATTGCAGGTTTTCACCTCGCATTTCTGGCCATTTATGTGATCGGTATCGTTATTCAGATGCTATGGTTAAAAGGTGTAAAGGCCTAAAGCCAGTAAATTGATACTTTAATGAGAAAAAACGGATAGCCAATGGAAGGCTTAATCATCACTGCATTTGCACTTAGTGCCATTAGGATGGCAGCACTTGGCTTAGTTCTGGATTTGACGACAAAAGTAAAAAACTCACGGAGACCTTACAAGAGAAATTAATTCTCAAGGATGATGGCGTGGGTCGATAGCCATCAGACTTTTAACGGATATGATACTATTTAATAAAAAGGGAAAAATTAATATGTCGAAAATTATTGTTACTCAATCGGTTCTGTGGGCTGCAGCTATTCTTATTTCTTCTAGCGAGTCAGCGTGGTTGTTTTTAGCGGTACTTGC
>DCBC01000019.1:0-4616 GCA_002313335.1 Porticoccaceae bacterium UBA1117 | reverse complement strand
TAGACTATTAGATTGAAGGAGGTAGAAAACGCAATAACATGTCCTTTAGATAACGATGTTATGGGTAGAAAAATACTACAAATGTCATCTTTTATGTCCCCAAATTCTGCCCACTAAATCAGAAAACCCTTGAGGGAAAAGTCGGACCAAGATGTCAAGAATGACAGCATCCTTGCCAACTAACAGGCGTTTGCGATTTTTAATCAAGCCGCTAATGATTTTTGCGGCGGCTTTCTCAGGAGTAGTCCCTGCTATTTTATCGAACTGTTTAACGCTTTCGTTTTTTTCTAGTACCCCTTTTCCAAATCGAGAATTGCGCACTATATTGGTTTTTATACCACCCGGATGAACGGACATGACAAAGACACTGGTGTTTCGTAGTTCTTGCATTAGTGTCTGATTGAGTCCTTTTACGGCATGTTTGGCCGCGTTATAGGGTCCATTATTAGGGAATGGGAAGAAACCATTCACACTAGATATATTGACAATGTTGGCTTCAGGTCGACTTTTTAAATGCGGCAAAAATGCTTTGGTGCCATACAGTACCCCGTAAAACACAATATCAAACACCCAATTAAAATTCTCATAGGAGATGTCATCGATACTCTCGTTTGACCCTACGCCTGCGTTATTAATGACAACATCTACATGGTTATGTTTTGCAATCACGTTATCTGCCCAAGCATAAACCGCGTCTTTATTAGCCACATCAACGATATGACAGCTTGTCTGAGTTTCCAAAGGAAGTAACTTAACAGTTTCTTGAAGACCGTTATCATCTATATCCGCAAGGGCAAGAATACATCCTTTTTCGGCCAACTGAATGGCGAGACATCGTCCGATTCCTGATGCTGCGCCTGTTAAAGCGACGACCTTACCGTTTAGATTTTTCATGATTAAATACTTTAGCTCTTGAGTTGCTCAACGATTCCTTTGAGTGTGCTATGAAGATCCTCTAGTCTCTGTTGAGTCTTTGAATCAATATTAGCGTTCTTTGCGTCTAATGTAGCCCGGCTGATCTGGCGTGCAAGCTTTCTACTGCCACCTTTCTGGATGGACTCTACGGCTTGATTGAGCAATGTCTGTAGCGACTTAGCAGCATTCTCATCAACAACCCCAGCTCTCAGTAGTTGATCAATATATGCCATTGCAACCACTGGATCTGCAGGCCATGTCATAGGCACTTGCTGTTGCGGATTAAAAAGCTTACGCGGACCAATTATCGGATAAGCCAGCGCAGCGGAGGCAATTTCATTTTCAGTGAGATAATCGCTAGGCAATAGTTTGAACACATCTAAGCCACGAGCGATCTCAGTACCATAGATTGCACCTTGATAGTAATACACTGACCAAAAGCCGCCCGTTACTAAGTCCTCCTCATGGACAGGGCCCCTATCAAAGTAGGCAATTTCTACTGGCGTTGCAGAGTCTGTAAAGTCAATGACTGAAATTCCACCCTGATACCAAGCTTGAATAAAGATATCACGGCCAGGAATTGGAATGATGGCGCCATTATGAGCGACACAGTTTTCCGTTTCCAATTGGGGGGCGGGAATTTTGAAGTTACTTTTGAATTCTAGTTTTTGGTCAACGATATCATAGATAGCATCAGCGCCCCAATTCATTGGATCCCAGGCTCTGCAGCGAGCTCGGCCGCCACCACCCCATTCGTCAGTGAAAAGGATCTTGGTCCCGTCATTGTTAAATGTGGCAGAGTGCCAATAAGCAAAACCGGAGTCAGTCACGACATCGATCCTTGTTGGCTTACGCGGATCACTGATGTCAAATAAAATACCGTTTCCCGAACAGGCCCCTGCAGCTAACTTAGCTGTTGGGAATACAGTAATATCATGGCATTGGTCGGTGCGATAAGTTTCTTGTGTGTCATCTCCATGGTCACCGCCACGCCAAAGCCCAGCCAAGGCGCCGGTGTCTGGATCAGCGAATACTGTGGGACTATCAATAATGCGTGATTTAGAGGGGTCGTCAATAGGGATTTCAATGATGTCGATACGGAATAGGGCAGTGCTGACATCTCCTGGAGTACTGTCGATACAATTCTCTAGTTCTTCTTCCTTACGAACGTTAGATGTACCTGAGTTATAAATTAAGATTTTGCCATCTGCATCTGGACCAGATACGACTGAATGAGTGTGTGACCCTCGACATGTTTGTACGGCACCAACCTGCATAGGACGACTTATATCAGAAATATCAAAGATACGGATACCACGAAAACGTTCATCGCTGATATCTTTGTCGATTCCCTGTAGGCCACAGTCGAGGCGACCACGACTCTCCTCTACAGACATAATAAGTAAGTCACCTACGATAGATACATCCCCTTGTCCGCCAGGGCAGACGACTGAGGTGACCAGATTTGGAATGCCAGTATCATCAAGTTGGTACATATTAAATCCGTGATAGCTGCCGGCTACAAGAAGATCTCCGCTGAAGGCCATGTCGGTATTCATAAAGCTGAGCATCGGATAGCGCTTTGCATCAGCCGCTTTCTCTGTCGGTTCTGGCTTATCCGCTTCCTCCTCGTTAGCTGTATTTAAAACCTCAGATAGTTCCTCGGTACTAATGCTCTCATCAGGATTTTCTTTATCCGGGTCTTCTGAGCCAAGAGCCACTGGATTTGCTGGGTCAAAGAAGCCCGGGGGTTTACGTTGAGACGCAATTAACTGCAGATTCAAAATAGCTTCTTCTGCGTTAAACATTCCGGCGGCCAGACCAGCACGAGGATCGGTGGATAGGCCAACCAGGATTACGTTCATGCGTTCGATTTCTATTGTTTGATCGTTTTCTGTATCTGTAACAAATTCATTCATCAATGGATCATAGGCAGCACCTGATTGCTTTCTCAGATCTTTGATCATTTTAACGGCCCCATCATGGTGCTTGATCATAAGGGCAAGAAATAACTGATCAAATGCGATACCGTCTGATTGGCTAAGATCTAACATTTTTTCATCCGACGCCATGCCGGCCATAGTGTGATTTAGGTGATGATTTGCCTGATCATCTGGATCTGGTGCGGTTTCGGTACGCTCAATCAGCCAGTCTGTCATAAAGGTCATTTCATCATCTTGAGAAACCTCTATGCGCCCAGCTAGGTCCAAGACGGCCTTATTATTCGTTCTTTCAGCAGCAAGGTTTGCCATCAGTAATGCCTGATTATGATGGATGATCATTCCTTGCATAAATGTTACATCCGCAGCGCTGTAAGAAGAATCGGCAATGGCTATTGCAGTTGCAGCATCCAGAATCCGTATTGGCTGACCGGGAGCGCCAGGCTGAACAATGGGTGCTATTGATGCAAACTGGGGTTCTGATGCATTAATAACAGAGGTTAGAGCGATACCGGCGATGAATAGAAGACGGTTACTGAAACGAAAAGTGAAGTTTTTTATCATCAAAAGAATTCTCCATTTAAGATTTGAGGTTTTCCTTTAGGTGGCTAAATAAATCGCCTTTTTATAGTCAGAACCCAAGTTGTTGAGTCTACATTTTACGATCTTGTAATTCTAGGCTAGCCGCGAACCATTGGTGGCTAATTTGTCGGGTACGGCTAATATAATACTACCGTCAGATTGGGTGAATCCGGTGACTAAACATTCAGACATCATTGGCCCAATTTGTTTTTTTGGGAAATTAACCACTGCAGAAATTTGTTTACCCACTAAATTTTCAGGGGAGTAGTGGTCGGTAATTTGGGCAGAGGATTTTCGAATGCCTATCTCATCACCAAAATCTATGCTCATTTTAATGGCTGGTCTGCGGGCTTCCTTGAAGATTTCTGCAGCGATAATTGTTCCGACTCTCATGTCAACGCGCTCAAATTCTGCCCAATTCAAGTTATCCATAGTAATCTCTCCCGCACCCAATTAAGAAATAATGTGAGCTGGTATTGTAAGGAACAACCAACCTTGATGCTATTTAGTTGTACACTTCGTTTCGAAGCGGATGTCACTCTGTGCAAAGGCGACATCAAACCGGTCAGGCGAGGGGGTTAAATGAAACATTCGATTATTGCAGGCGCTACAGGGCTTGTGGGAAATAATATTCTCCACCAATTAGCCGCTCGTGGAGATAGGCCAGTTGGATTGGCCAGACGACCGATTAAAGATATGCCGGTTAATGCTCAATTACTAGAGATTAATTTTGAACAATTTTTGATAAACGGCGAGTTGCCCCAATGTGATCATTTCTATCTCTGTTTGGGAACGACCATAAAGACTGCGGGTAGTCGTGATGCCTTTAGAGCGGTCGACTTTGAGTATTCTTTAGCGGTAGCCAAAAAAGCTATACAAGCTGGTGCGACAGGCATAAGTCTAGTCTCCTCTGTGGGTGCAGACGCAAGTTCAAAAAACTTTTATTTGAAAACTAAAGGACAATTGGAAGAAGCAATAAAGTCACTAGGCTTCTCAAGTATTAACATTTATCGACCAGGCATTTTAATGGGTGATAGATCTGAGAGTCGATTGCTAGAAGGATTGGGTAAAATAGTCTTTCAAGTAATTGATCCGCTTTTACTGGGCTACCTAAGTCCGTATCGGAGTATTCAGGCAAATTTATTGGCCAGTACAATGATAGATAATGCCGACCAATTT
>DCBC01000002.1:3346-5157 GCA_002313335.1 Porticoccaceae bacterium UBA1117 | reverse complement strand
ATTTTTTTTCAGGCTTTGGTTCAATCAAAGTCGTATATCACAGCAACTGCACGATGATCTGACGGAAACGGCGATACAACCAAATCGGCGTCGCGGCAGCTTTCGCCAATGATCGAGGCGCTAATCGGGTCAAGACCCGGCCCAGCATGGTAAACGAAGTCGATCCGATCATGTACCTCATCTTCTGCACGCTCACTGCCGCCAACACCCAGACCGGGAACGCTCGTCCACGTATACCCAGGATGGCGACAAACATCGGGAAACACCACTCTGTATGCATCCTCCATACCGCTATCAGCCACCCGCTTGGAGCACGGCCACGCCATCTCTAGCCCAAAGTGATGACCCTCACGTGCAGATGCCAGCGTCCAGTCCAAGTGTGACGGCTCGTTGAAGTCCCCGCACAGCAGCACCCTTTCTCCTGCCTCTATCAACGGCTGAATCTCTAACAACGCTGCGAGCAACTCCTGCTCTCGCGTCTCCCTGGCTTCGTCGAGGACCTCCTCCTTTCGGGTATAGCGTTTATCTCGGACTCGGTAAGGCTGATAAGGGGTCGACGTTAAGTGCAGACCAAACACGCAAACCGACCGCTGCGCATCAAGTTCCAATCGCACGCCATCAGCAAACGTCTCTAGAATTGGATAACGGCTCAGAACAGCAACACTCTCCCAGTAAGGTGGGGCAGCGACAATGTGACACGCGTATCCCAACAAGTCAGCAAGTCGCTCTGCGTTTCCCCATTGTTCGCACACCACCACGACATCGGCCTGAGCCAAACGAATGACGGCAGCTGTCTGTTCAAGCGGTTGACCCAGGTGAGTACCGCCGTTCAGTATATTGAAACTCATCAAACAAAATTGATCACCAGGTTTTTCTAACATACTTTAGTTCCTTTCATGATGGATCTTCCAGACGGGTTAGACGAGCCAATGTTAACGCTATCCCATTTTACTCCTACGATTTGGCACCAAAGTATGATAGATTTGAGGGTCGAATTGATCAAAATGGAGATATTGTGGCTACTTTTTATTTTCATCCTTGTAGAGGGCTCTGTGAAGATAAATCGGTTGTGTTCGATGGAAATATCAATAAGAAAAAGCTAAGTGGTATGTACAACGATATGCAGATTTATTTCTATTTAACATCAAAAAAATAAATTTTAGTAGTTATTTAATTAAACCTTAGAGACTCCCTCACACATCAAACGAACTTTGGGTTTTCAAGCGTACTGTGTAGGTACTGTTAAGACTTTCATTGTTTAGATAAGCAATCACTTTACTAGGCAAAACCAAAGCCTAGAGTATGCTTATATTCGTTTGAAATACATTAGAGTCCATTGAGCATAATCAACTATAAAATTATTAGTTCTAATGGGTTCGTTTCCCTACCTCACCCCTTTTTAATAACTAGTCAATCAGGGGAACTGAGGCAGATGTAAAATTATCATTTTCTAAATTTTAGCTTCTTGCGTGTCTTGATTTGGCTTAAGTGAGTATGTCGCTTTTGCTTCTCGATTACTAATATAGATTGTTGACATAAATATTATTAAACCTCCAACCAAGGTCCAAATTCCAGGAATTTCAGAGAAAATCAGCCACCCAAAAACAGCAATAATTGGTAGATTTATAAAATCAATTGGTTGAAGGCTTGTAATATCTGCCATCGCATACGATTTTGTCCATAATAAGTGCGCAAGGGAACCTAAAATTGCAATTCCCCAAAGGTACAGCCAAGTTTCAAAACTTGGCCACTGCCAAACCGTAACAGCTGGAATAAAAGTAATTGGAATAAGAATTATTACCATCCACATA
>DCBC01000002.1:0-2931 GCA_002313335.1 Porticoccaceae bacterium UBA1117 | reverse complement strand
CACTCCATATGAAATACTTACGATACCCGGCTGTACTATTATAAGCATCCCAATAAAACCAATAATAATTGCAGTTATTCTTCGTACTTTAATGACTTCACCTAAAAAAATAGTTGCACCAATCGTTATAAAGATTGGCTGGGTAAAGCTAATTGCAGTGGCTTGAATTAGTGGGATGAGGGTTAAACAAGTAAAGCCAGCTATCATTCCAATAGCACCAAAAAAACCTCTCGCGAAATATAACTTAGTATTGTTCATTTTTATTGCAGCCAAACCAGTGGACATCAATAGTGGCAGCATTACAAAAAAAGCTAGTAAGTTTCTAAAAAAAACAACTTCAAGAATATGCAGGTTTTCTGATGCTTTTCTAATAAAAACAATCATTACTGTAAAAAAGAATATAGACAACATATTTATAATGATTGCTTGAGATTGAATAGATTGCGATTGAAATAATCGCATTATCCAGAGGTCATTAAATAGTTTTCTTATCAATTTATTTTTATTCGTTAGCAAAAAAAAACGCCTCTTAAAATCGTGCGCGAGTCCACGACAACTTTAATTTAAACTATCAGTTAATAAGCGTAATAATAGTTTTGCAAATATACTCTTTTTAAAATATAAATAAGACTTAATTTGACCTACTATTAGTGCTAAATAAGGTCATTACTTTCAACCAAAATATTCATGGCGCGATTTAGTTTAGTTAGCTAATTTTTCCTCAACATTTCTCACGGTTGGTGGTTAAAACTAATCTTCATAATGCTGTGTGCTTATTAAAATCAGATTGGCAAAAAATGAACACTATGCTTTGGCAGCCTAGTTCTAAGGAAATAGATACTACGCAGGCATGGGAATTCATAGAAGATGTTAAGAAAAAGTTTAAGATGAGAACGTAAAGATATTACTTCACTAAGAACTTCTACAGCTCTATTAAATTGTATACTGGCCCGTGTATAGAGTATTAAGCTATGTCGACTGAACCTAATTTCACCAACACCATTGAAGAGTGGTCGAATTTTTTTATTCCCCTTACTGACGGCGTTCAGCTTGCAGCACGTGCGTGGCTACCCACCAATGCCATTGAACAACCAGTGCCAGCTATTTTAGAATATATTCCCTATCGAAAACGTGACGGTACAGCTATTCGCGATGAGCAAATGCACCCCTATTGGGCTGCTTTTGGTTATGCATGCGTGAGAGTAGATATGCGTGGTTGTGGTGAATCTGATGGCTTGTTACTTGATGAGTATTTGCAGCAAGAATTGGAAGATGCTGTTGAAGTAATTGGTTGGCTTGCACAGCAAGATTGGTGTAGCGGTAAGGTGGGTATGATGGGTAAATCTTGGGGAGGTTTCAACTCCTTGCAGGTGGCAGCTTTGAGACCAGCTGCACTAAAGGCTATAATCACAGTTTGTTCTACAGATGATCGATACGCTGACGATATTCATTATCGTGGTGGTGCTTTATTGACAGAAAATTTTAGCTGGGCTTCCACGATGTCATGCTATATGGCCAAGGCGCCCGATCCACTATTACTGCCGGAGACGTGGCGAGAGCATTGGCTTGAACGATTGCAGAACATGCCATTATTAGCAAGAAACTGGCTAGAACACACTTATAAAGATGCTTATTGGAAACATGGTTCTATTAATGAGAACTACTCCGCTCTTAAAGCTGCAGTTTATTGTGTTGGTGGCTGGGGTGATGCCTATTCGGTTGCAATCCCACGCATAATACAAGGCTTGCCTGGCCCGAAAAAAGCTCTGATTGGCCCCTGGGCTCACAAATACCCAAATTTTGCATCACCCAAGCCAGAGGTGGACTTTTTAGCCGAAGCCAAGCGATGGTGGGATTATTGGCTCAAAGATATCAATAACGGTATTATGGATGAAGCTGTTATTGCCGCTTATATTCAAGATGCTGTACCACCTCAAGCGACCTATGAACAGAGGCCTGGACTGTGGGTAGAGGGAAATCAATGGCCACTACAAAGTCAGACAATAGATTTTAATTTAAGCCCTAATGGACTGTTAACTGATGTCAAAACCAAGGGCGAAGTTTCTCTGCAGAGTCCCCTAACTACTGGTTCAGCAAGTGGTGAATATTGTGTGATTTGGTGTGGACCAGATTTTCCAACAGATCAACGTCAAGATGACGTTAATAGTCTGTGCTTTGATACAGAGCCACTTGAAAATCCTATATCTTTACTGGGTGCTAGTGAATTTAAGGTGGCTATCACAAGTGATCAAAATTGTGGTCAAATAATTGTCCGTCTGTGTGATGTGTCTCCAAGCGGTAGCAGTAAAAGGATTAGTTATGGTGTTCTCAATCTCGCTATGCGAAATGGTTTAGATTGTCCGAAGTTGGTGGTGGCTGGCGAGGCAATAAATGTATCTATCAAATTGGATGACACAGGGTATCAAATACCAGCTGGACACAGACTGCGATTAGCAGTGTCAAACGCTTATTTCCCCTTGCTTTGGCCTGCACCAAAAAAGGTAAAGTTAACTTTAGATTTGGCATCTGCTTGTTTAACTATACCTTGTCATGATCGAAGTGCATCTTTAGTTCGAGATTTAGGTCAGGGCTACGTTTGTCCAGTTAATAAAACCAAAAAAATAAGGCCAGAAAAGCATGACCGTTTGATACAAACAGATGCAACAGATGGTCGTGTAACTACGCTAATTAATGACGATTTTGGTGAGTTTACCTTTCTAGAACACAATCTAACTGTGGGTGAATCCTGTAATGAGAGACACAGTATATTGCCTGATGATCCTCACTCTGCTAGTAGTGAATGTCGCTGGCATTCCCATCAATCGCGACCTGGCTGGGATATTAATATTTATACTCAGCTAAAGGTAACTTGTGATGCCGAGTATTTCTACTTAAACAGTAACATAAAGGCTCTAGAAAATGGCGTTCAAA
>DCBC01000043.1:943-7138 GCA_002313335.1 Porticoccaceae bacterium UBA1117 | reverse complement strand
GACCCATACAGCAGGTTTTGAAGACGGTTGGCTGGGTTATTTGATTATGTTGGACCCTGCAAAAATACTGCCTTTAAAGGTGGGGATGGCAAAATATATACTGCGCCGTATTAATAAACCAGGTGCGTATGCTTCCTATTCAAACTACGCGACAGCCCTTGCAGGTTTGATGGTTGAAAATGTTTCGGGTACGCCTTTTAGCCAATATATCGAAGACAATATTTTCAAGCCTCTTGGTATGAATAGCTCTAGTTTTGTAGAGCCATTACCAGAAGCTTTGCATAAAAATATGGTAGTGGGTCACAAGCGTAAAGCGGGTGTCTTAAAGCCACAGCCATTTGAAATTATCTCAAGCTTTTCACCAGCCGGTGCTTTGTCGTCAACGGCAACAGATATGGCTAAGTTTATGATGGCGCATTTAAATAATGGCCGTTTGGGCGATGTGCAAATTTTGCAAGCTGACACCGCAAAGCTAATGCACAGTGTTGCCTATAAATTTGATGATCGTGTTGCTGGCATAAACCTTGGATTTTTTGAGAATTTCTTTAATGGTCACCGCATGATTGGGCATGACGGCGCTACCTTCCAGTTCAATAGTGACCTGCAGATCGATAAGGCTGAAAACTTAGGCATTTATGTATCCTATATGGGCGATGGTGGCGCAAAAGGCCGTAGGGCATTTGTACAAAACTTTTATGATCAATATTATCCGCAAGCGCTTGAGGAAATTACACCGCCTGAAGACTTTAACGACCGTGCTAGCCGCTTTGCTGGTACCTATAAATTTTGGCGTCATAACCAGTCTACCGTAGAAAAAGCCCTTGGTATTGCCGGTGGTTTGAACGTTGTACCAACAGGCGAGAATACTTTGATGATGGGATTTGGGGACGAGCCACGTCAGTTTGTCGAAATTGATAAAAATCTATTCCGCCAAGTTGACGGCCCCATGCGTATCGTATTTGGTGAAGATGAAAATGGAAACATTAGTGATCTTGTTGTTAATGGCTACGCCCAGGCCAGCCGTCAGCCATCAATTGAATCAAGCTTCTTTGCCAATACACTACCGGGTATTTCGCTGCTGTTGTTTTTAACAGTTTGGGTGGGGTGGATGTATCGCCGCAAAGAATTCAAGACAATGTCTAGCGGTGAGCGCACTGCAGTTAAAATGTCGATGGGTGTTAGTGGTCTAAATCTAATCTTCCTCATCCTTGTGGTTAGTGTGTTGTCTATTTATGGGGAAACTCTTGCCTCTGATGTGCCTACAGCATTGTATCTGACAATGATTCTACCCAATATTGCTGTGCTTTTAGCTATCGGTATGGTTTGGTGCGCTGTTAAATGCTGGCAAAATGCATATTGGCGTCTAGGTCGTCGTATTCACTTTACCTTAGTGACGCTAGCAGCCGTGTATATGTCATGGTTCTTCTACTACTGGAATATGCTGGGTATTCAGATCCCATAAGGGTTTTAAAAGCACTGTAGAAAGCGGAATGGCACTCTTGGTGTCATTCCTCATTTCTCCCCCCCCCGGGGCCTCTGCTAAAGCATGGCCCGGTTTTTTTCAGCTAGATGGTGCCGGTAATCCATGGATTAAAACTGATACATCTTAGATTTTTCTTACTTGTTGAGAATAGGAGATTAAAATGCAACCACCTTATTTACTTTTTTTGGGTGCCGAAACGCACATTGGTAACGCTAAAACAGGAGCGGGCTTAGCTCACTGGCGTTCAGAGCTTTGTATTGGTCAACATAAACTACCAGAGGGGACCATCGATCTTGGTCTTGAAGAGCTAGAATTAGCAACGGCTGTTTCTCGGGGGGCAAAAACACTGGTGATAGGAGTTGCTCCACATGGCGGCAGTATAGACGATAGTTGGCTTCCTGTTATCTTCAAAGCACTTGAATGCGGACTTAATATTGCTGCCGGTCTTCACGAAAGACTGAATGATCATCCTAAAATTAGCTGTATTGCAAAACAATATAATTGTCAGTTATATGATGTTCGACAACCCACTGAAAAATTTTCTGTAGCAAGCGGAGATAAGCGTTCGGGCAAACGATTGTTAACCGTTGGTAGTGACTGTGCTGTTGGTAAAAAATACAGTGCTCTTGCCATTGAAAAAGAAATGCGGGCTCGAAATATAAATGCCGACTATCGTGCAACGGGTCAAACCGGTGTCTTTATTTCAGGCGGGGGTTTTTCAATTGATGCTGTTGTGGCTGATTTTATATCAGGTGCAGTTGAAACTTTATCCCCTGATAATGATGATGAACATTGGGATATCGTCGAAGGGCAGGGCTCTCTGTTCCACCCATCTTATGCAGCGGTGACCGTTGGTCTTATTCATGGTACTCAGCCAGATGTACTCGTGCTATGCCATGATGCTAGTCGTACCTGTATTCAAGACACGCCAAATTATCCAATTGTAGAGTTTTCAGAATGTATGGACGGTTACTTAGCAATAGCTAGACTTACCAATAAAAACGTTTACTTTGCCGGTGTTTGCGTTAATACATCAATGTTGTCAGATAAAGAAGCCCAAGAATATCTGGAAAACTTAGAGAGTAAATATCAACTTCCTTGCTGTGATCCTGTGAGAAATGGTGTCAGTAATATTGTCGATAATTTAGGACTTTAATCATGTTATCTCTTGTAATAAAGAAAGAAACTTGGTCATTAAAAGGTAGCTTTACGATTTCACGATTAACCATGTATAAAAGTTATGTCCTGGTGGTAGAAATTAGTGATGGCATACAGGTGGGAAGAGGTGAATGTGAACCTCACGAATCAGATCCTAGCTGCATGAATGTTGTTGAATCAATTATTGAAGATTTACGTTCTAAAATCGAAAATGGCATCACACGATCTGAGTTGAATGCGCTACTGCCAGCTGGTCCTGCAAGAAATGCAATCGATTGTGCTCTATGGGATCTAGAAGCCAAGCAATCAGGTAAACGAGCTTGGGAGCTTGCCGAGGTTGACCTAAATTCTCCTTTAGTGACAGCCTATACAATTTGTTTAGAGTCGGCTGAACAAATGGCTGCAAAGGCGCTCAAACACAAACACCGAAAACTCTTAAAGTTAAAGCTTGGTGCAGAGAACAGCATTCAACTTGTCAAAGCTGTACGACAACAGGCTCCCGATACCTGCTTAATTGTTGATGCTAATGAGGCTTGGACATTTGAGCAATTAAATGAGTTAGCCCCACCTCTTGCCGAACTAGGCGTAGCACTTATAGAGCAACCAATGCCAGCCGGAAAAGATCAAGAGTTGGAGCACTATACTGGACCTGTACCTTTATGTGCTGATGAATCATGCCTTGATAGAAAGTCGTTACAAGACGTTAACAAACGCTACGAATTTATTAATATAAAACTCGATAAAACCGGTGGACTGACCGAAGCTCTTTTGCTTGCAGACGAAGCAAAGAGGATAGGTTTACGATTAATGGTCGGTTGTATGACTGGTACATCCCTTGCTATGGCCCCAGCAATGATTATTGGCGCAATGGCTGAATTTTGTGATTTAGATGGGCCACTATTATTAGAAAAGGATCGTATTCCTGGTTTGGTTTATGAAGACAGTTTGGTGTGTTTGCCTGAGGTTGCGATGTGGGGTTAATTTATTAGACATCATTTATTAGGAATGATATCTACCATGACATTATTTAAATTGGAGTATAAACATGCAAGTTAGTAGATTATCGAATAAAAATAGTCGCTTTTTAGGAATGCTAAAAAGCAACATTGTTAGGCTTTCTTATATGACGAGCTTATCGTTGATACTAGTAATGTCATCATGGTCAACTGCTGCAACGCAATTGATAGAAAATGCCTATATTGTTGATGGTTCCGGTAAAGCCGGTTTTATTGGTGATGTTCGGTTTGACAAAAACGCTATTATCGCAATTGGTGATCTCAAGGCGACAAAGAACGAAGTGCTCATTAATGGCACTGGATATGTTTTAGCGCCAGGATTTATTGATACTCACAGCCATCATGATGGTGGACTCGAATTAGCTACTGATGTATCTGCTGCTATTTCTCAAGGAATAACTACAATAGTGGTAGGTAACGATGGTTCTTCACGTGCTTCGCTGAAGGAAATAAATAAAGGCCTCTTGGAAAATCCCGCCTCGTTAAACGTTGCTTCTTATACTGGACACGGATCAATTCGTTTTAAAGTAATGAAAGAAGACTATAAACGCGAAGCTAGCGCAGATGAAATCACTAGTATGAAAAAATTGCTACGTGAAGATATGCAAAATGGCTCGCTCGGACTTTCGACAGGCTTAGAGTATGACCCAGGAATTTATTCATCTAAGGAAGAAGTCATTGAATTGGCTAAAGTTGTATCAAAGTATCACGGTCGATATATCAGTCATATTCGAAGTGAAGATAGAGCTTTTGATGAAGCTTTAGAGGAGTTAATCGAGATAGGTCGTCAAGCAAAATTACCTGTGCAAGTTTCTCACATAAAACTCGCATCCGTCGATCTCTGGGGACAAGCTGACAGAGTAATCTCTGTTCTTGAAAAAGCAAGGGCAGAGGGTATTGATGTAACGGCCGATATTTATCCCTATACTTTCTGGCAGTCAACCTTAACAGTACTATTACCTGAACGAGATTTTTATGACCTTGATGCGGCTAGATTTGTACTAGAAAAACTAGCCCCTGCTGATGGAATGACCCTAGCAGATTATAGGCGAAATCCGAGTTTAGTTGGTAAGACGATTGCAGAGATAGCAATAGAACGAAAACAAAGTAATGAAGAAACATATCTTCAACTTATTCGCGATGCTTATGAAGGGTTATCCCCTGAAGAACTTGCAAATTTAGAGGAACCTTTAGAGTCTGTGTTAGGTGTGAGCATGGATGAAGCTGATATTGGAAAATTAATAGGCTGGAAACATACAAATATTTGCTCAGATGGATCTAGCCAAGGACACCCTAGAGGTTTTGGTGCTTTTCCTCGTGCCATACGAAAATATGTTCGTGAGCAGAAACTGCTATCCATTGAAGAAATGATACATAAAATGACATCGCTCAGTGCCCAACATGTTGGAATTACGGGTCGAGGTGAAATAAAAGTTGGTTATGCATCCGATCTGGTTCTCTTTGATTTAACAACAGTAACCGATCGCGCTTCGATTAAATTTCCTGGTCGTTTATCTGAAGGCTTTGAAGGAGTCTGGGTAAATGGTAAGCGCGTTTGGCAAAATCAAAATAGCCTCAGTGCAAGACCTGGTGCTTTTATTAGTGGACCGGGTTGGACGGGACATCAGAAGTAGAATATCCCAGCTAAAGTGAAAGCCTATATTATCGGTCAATCGTGTATGACAACTATAAAAGGTCAAACGTATGAGTAAACATAGTGTTTTGTTAATATTATTATTTTCTTGCTTCATATCAGCTTGTGTTGGTTCTAATGTACAAGTACCTCAATATGACTTGGTGATTCGTGATGGCATGGTCATTGATGGCACAGGGGTGGCTGCTGTTAAAGCGGATGTTGCTATTAAAAATGGAAAGTTTGTAAAACTTGGCGATGTAATTGGCCAAGGTACTCGAGAAATTAATGCATCAGGCCGTTATGTGACACCAGGTTGGATCGACATGATGGATCAGTCTGGCGGTGTTTTATTAAAAAATGGTCTAGCAGAAAATAAGCTGTTGATGGGCGTAACTTCAGCTATCGGAGGCGAAGGTGGCACAGTCGTGCCAGCGGGTGAGATTCGAGATTACTTCAAAACGCTCGAGCAGCAAGGGATAAGCCTTAATTTTGGTACCTACTATAACGCTTTTCAAGCGCGTGCGGCTGTTCTTGGAATGAACGATGTTAAAGCGACAGATGAAGATATCGTTAAAATGCAGGCGTTGATGGCACAAGCCATGGAAGAGGGTGTGGTTGGCATGAGCAGTGCTGCTTTTTATCCGCCTGCTTCCTTTATGACAACCCATGAATTAATTGAGTTAGGTAAGGCTATTGCTCCTTACAATGGCATATATGCGGCACATATGCGTGATGAAAGCCGTAAACTTCTTGAGGCTATTCAGGAAATGATCACTGTTGGCGAGGAAGCGGGTATTGATGTTGAAATTTTTCATTTGAAAAATGCTTATGCACCCAATTGGGGTACTGGAGCGCATAAAGCGATAGCCTTGATTAATGCGGCTCGAGAACGTGGTGTTAAT
>DCBC01000043.1:0-531 GCA_002313335.1 Porticoccaceae bacterium UBA1117 | reverse complement strand
GCCATTAAAAAATTAAATGATGTCGAACAACGCGCTCGTATGAAAAAAGATATTGTAAATCCGTTATCTTCACGCATGTTGGCCAGTTCAGGTAGTTGGGAAAATATTGTACTTGTTAATGCCCATAACGAAAAATATGCCGCTTATCATGGTGAAAATTTCATTGAAATTGGTAAAGCGCTTGGTCGTGAACCTGCTGATGCCGCGTGGGATATTATGTTAGAAGCAGCGCCGAACAGAGCAATGGCTCTATATTTCATGATGGCTGAAGACGATGTAAAAACCTTCATGCAACAGCCCTGGGTTTCTATAGGCAGCGATGCTGGCGCTTCTGAGGTGTTAGGTGAAATGGACTCTCTTGGGCTACCACACCCCCGATCTTACGGAACCTTTCCTCGTATTATCGCTAAATATGTTCGTGATGACGGTGTGTTGACCCTTGAAGATGCCGTTAGAAAGATGACCTGGTTACCCGCACAGCGCATGAAATTAAAGAACCGTGGTGCTATATCAATCGGTAGCTGGGCTGAT
>DCBC01000140.1 GCA_002313335.1 Porticoccaceae bacterium UBA1117 | reverse complement strand
GCATGAAGCATTCCTGCGACGGTTCCAGGCACCCCCGATGATTTGATACTAAACCGTGCAAGTTGATTATCTACATCACCCTGCGTATTTAAAAACATATCTCGGTCTGCGGCTGAAGGAGCCATTTCTCGATAATCCAATGCAATAGTTTTATTTTCTTCCGCTAAGTGAATCATCATAAATCCACCCCCGGCAAGGTTACCCGCTCGCGGCAGTGTCACCGCCAGAGCAAAACCCGTTGCCACGGCAGCATCAATGGCATTGCCGCCTTGACTGAGAATATCCGCGCCGACTCGACTAGCAATAATTTCTTGTGATACCACCATTCCTGACTGACTATACACAGGATGAAATCGTGAAGTGGGATCAATAATCGGCGCTTCTTTTGATAACACTACAGATTGAAGGCCAACCATCGTCAAAAAACTGGCCATTAATACGACTAAAGCCTTTGACGGTTTTTTTGTTACTTTTAGCATTAAGTTGCTCCGATAGCATTTACTATTTTAGTACCGGCAAGATGATAGTGGAATTTTATGTAATAAACGATTAATTAAATTCCTTAGAGCATTTCACCGGCTCACTAGAGGTACCCTCCCAATCTGGGTCAGCTACGCCCAATAATTTACCCGCTTGTTCCGCAATAGCATGAACGCGGCCGAAAGACGCATTCTTAGTAATTTCAGTCACCTTGAACCCAGCGTTACGCCAGTAGATTATTTCCGACATACTCCATTTAGGCTGACTCATCTCCGCATCAAAAGCGCGAAGATCAATAACACGCTTATTGTTTTTATCAATAGTCGCCAGGGGATGGATACGCGGCGCTCTAATGGCCTCTGACAAGTTTTTACCCTGATCGATATACCTTGACAGTGTTTGTACGATTGCCGATGGAATACGGATACCCCCAGCTGCGCCTAATGCCATTACCACTTTATTTTGTTGAGTGACAATAACAGGAGCTATCGATGTCCGCGGTCGCTCCCCAGGATTTTGTAATCCAGTTCTGAGATAACCACCCATGGTTGCCGCATACGCAAAACCCAACTCTGGGGTAGCAACCTTAGCACCAAAAATAGGCCCTATTGTCTGTGTCATAGAGACCGTCAGACCATTGCAGTCAGCAGTGACGAAGTGCGAGGTATGCCCGCCCGGAGACCCAATCCAATCAGTAGAGGATGGTGAGGAATTATCAGGAGCAAGGATCGCCATTTTTTGACTTAAAAGTGGCATTGATATTCTCTTACTTTGTTGTTCTGCCCACGTTGGATCAACAAGCTCTGTAAGGTTGGCCTCATAATAGTCACTGCTCATTGATTCAATACTAATCGCTAAGGCCTGACTAACAATCGTTGCCCATCGCGCATCATCTAATGAGCCCATATCAAAATTACTCAATAACATCATTGCTTTGGCGACTAAACCTCCCCCTGCAGGGGCAGCTAGGGTATGTATTGTGAAATCACGGTAGGGAAAGCTTATATAACGACCAGGGAGTACTTTATAGTCAGACAGGTCGTCTTGTGTCACGAAACCACCATGACGATCCATATCATCGCTAATAGCGCGAGCAATACCTCCGCGGTAAAAAGCATCAGCACCGCCCTCGGCTACTTTTTTTAGCGTCTCCGCTAGAGCCGGCTGCTTAAGTATTTTGCCTGCTGGAGTCAAAGCTCCGTTGGTATCAAGAAATGCACTTTGCATTCCCAAGTCTGAGTTAATATTATCTAACACACTAGCTTGTCTCGCGACTTCTCCAGGCAATAGCACAAAGCCATTTTCTGCATAACCGATTGCTGGCTCAACAAGCATAGCAAACGGTAATTTCCCATGCTGCTGATGCATATCCCACAACAAAGCGACCAGCCCAGGTGTTGCTACCGTAGAGTAGCCTGAGGAAGCCATGTCGGCTGATTTGAGAAAACTTTTCGGTATTTCTGTCATACCGTTATAGCCGATTAAATCACCTTTTTGAGTATGAATAATGGACTGTGCTCGCCCACCTAATCCACTCATAGTTGGTTCAACTACCGATAAAACGAAAGAGACTGCAATAGCTGCATCGACAGCATTACCACCTGAACTGTAGATTACCTCTGCAGCATGCGTAGCCAATGGGTGTGCTGAGGATACGGATCCTTGAGTTATTTCTAAGGTCTGTGCAGCGGTAACCAATGTGCTGGAGAAAAGAATAATTAAGGCAAGGCGAGTCACTATAAAAACCCCTATGGCTAAAAAATAAAATATGAAGGTAATATTGAAGTATAAAAAAAGGGAGCACAAGGCTCCCTTTTCAGGCTCATGTTAATTACATATCAACTTTTAAACTAAGATAGTAATTTCTTCCATAGTCTTGGTGTGCATCAGCAAAGAAACCAAAGAAACGATCGGCTGTAGGCGCTCTTTCATCATTAAGGTTTTTCACAGCAAATTTAATTCTAGCGTTAGTGCCGCCAAGATCAAACTTATAATGAATTGCAGCATCCATGGTGGTCATTGATGGCACTACATACTCAGTACCGTCACTTAACGTGAGGCTACTTTGAATGAAATCGCCTTTCTTCAAACCCGAAAGCGATGCACCCCAAGACCCTTTTCTCCATGAAAACTTCATCGAATGCTTCTCATCATAATTACCATCGATACCCAGTAAATCACCAAAGCCTTTTAGGTTAATGTAGGCTGGAATAGTACCGGATGCCTGCGCATTTTGAATGGTACTAAAGTTACCCGTAGGAACCTGCTCAAAAGTATCAGTGAAGGTCGCATTGTAACGGAATCTAAAGTTACCTAACCTGGTATCTAAATCATAGTTAATGCCGATATCCTGACCTTCGAGCGTTCGT
>DCBC01000016.1:929-8813 GCA_002313335.1 Porticoccaceae bacterium UBA1117 | reverse complement strand
GCGCCAATAACAATTGATCCATTATTATTTTGCGCAACACAACGCGCTTTCTCAACCGCTAATCGTTCAGCTGTCTGGCGCGGCGCCTCATTTTCAATCGCATATTCCTCAATATTAGGGCGTTCGATTAAAAATGGTAGCATTAGCCGCTGCAAGAGAGCCGCTTTATAAGGTGATCCTGATGCAAGAATTAGTTTGGGCATAGTAATGTTCAGTTTTTAATAAATATTGTGAGAAGGAATGGTTCCCAATTAGCTAATTTTTAGGATGATGTGACATTCTAAACGTCTCGATGACTTTAAAGTACTGAAATTACCCAATTTTCTTTGACAGGCCATAGTGTTGTGCCTATCATGCGCGGCTAAACGAGATCGACCTTATTTTATGGCATTGCCAACGCACATTGACCCGCGAAAACTAGCTCTGCAAGGATATCTTCTTGAAGGCGAGGTCAAAACTGAGAGTCTGCCGAGATTAGCGTCATCTGTTTCAGCAATATGCTCGCCGTTGAGAGCGTCAGTTCAGTTTGAACTTGACGAGTCTAGAGCAAAAGTGGCGCATGGCACAGCAGATGTAGCCACTGATGTGATTTGTCAGCGATGTCTTGATACCGTCCAGATTGAATTGCATGCAGAGTTTGCTGTTCAGGTGATATGGTCTGAAGATCACTTGCATAGAGTTGCTAGTAATTATGAGCCTTGGCTAGTTGTTGATAGAATGGCCAGTCTTAGTGAGTTACTGGAAGATGAAATTTTATTGGCTCTACCACTGGTGAATTATCATGTTGTGGGAGAGTGTACTGGAGACGCGTTTTTAGAGGTAGCGGCTCCAGAAGCAGATGGTACTATTGAAGATAGTCCATTTAGTATTTTGGAGCAGTTGAAAAAGAAGCAATAACTGCAAAACCGTTTTAATCAGGAGTATCTAATGGCAGTTCAGAAAAGTCGGAAAACACGTTCAAAGCGCGGCATGCGTCGTTCGCATGATGCATTAACAGAAGCTACTATATCGACTGATTCAGTAACGGGTGAAAGGCACTTACGTCATCATGTGACTGCAGATGGGTTCTACCGTGGTCAGAAAGTCGTCGAGACAAACGCCGACTAGTTATTGTTTTGGTGAGTTCACTCAGGATTGCGGTAGATGCTATGGGCGGTGAGTTTGGCCCCTCTGTAGTTGTGCCTGCCCTGATTGCTTGCCTGAAGAAAAATAGTAACGTTGAAGCGCTTGTCTATGGTGATGAGCGTGCGGTTACAAAAGAACTCGCGGTTCATAGCGATTCGGCTGTGCTTCATCGTATTAGCGTTATTCATTGCGATGTCCATGTTACTGACTCAGATAAGCCCTCTTCGGTATTACGATCTAAAAGAAGTTCCTCGATGGGGTCCGCTGTAAAAGCGGTCTCTGACCAAGAGGCTGATGCCTGCATAAGTGCGGGGAATACCGGGGCATTAATGGCTTTGGGTCTGTTTTGCCTCAAAACCCTACCTGGGATCTCTCGTCCCGCTATTTGCACTACTTTTCCTACTGTTTCTGGGCGTACCTATGTCCTAGATCTTGGCGCCAATATTGAATGTTCAGCGGAGCAACTGTATCAGTTTGCCGTACTGGCCAACTTTGCTACTCAATTACTGGATAATAATCCCAATCCAAGTATTCGGATTTTAAATGTCGGTGTCGAAAAAACGAAAGGCAGCGCTCATCTGCATCATGCAGCTGATTTACTGGAGAATGACACTCACTTAAATTATCAGGGCTTTGTTGAAGGCGACGGTATTTTTGAGGGAGTGGCGGACATTGTTGTGTGTGATGGATTCAGTGGCAATATTGCTCTTAAGACATCTGAAGGCTTTGCAAGTATGATTAAATCCCTTTTAGAAGAATTGTTTAGTAAAAGTTGGCTAGCGCGTATTGCTTTGAGTCTAATCAGTCGCTCTTTCAAGGATCTAAAGAAAAAACTAGACCCGGCTCTCTATAATGGCGCTTATTTACTGGGTTTAAATGGTGTTGTTGTTAAAAGTCACGGAAGTGCCTCGACAAAAGCCTTTGGTCATGCATTGGATGTTGCGATATCGGCGGCGGAGCGAAATCTTCCCAAGGCGCTAGCGCCATTGTTAGAGACTAAACTTATCATTACTAACAAGGAGTAGTTTTAACGCATGAAACATAATTTAGCGTTTGTTTTCCCAGGGCAGGGGTCACAGAAAGTCGGTATGCTTAAAGAGTTAGGTGAGACTCATAGTATCGTTTTGGATACGTTCGCCGAAGCATCTGAAGTGCTTAACTATGATTTGTGGAACCTAGCCCAAGAGGGCACTCAGGATGAACTAAACCTCACAGAGACGACGCAACCGTTATTACTGGCATCGAGCGTCGCCATATGGCGTCTGTGGGAGCAAATGGGTGGTCCTAGGCCTGCTCAGCTCGCTGGGCACAGTTTGGGTGAATGGTCAGCTTTAGTGTCTGCCGGTGTGGTGCAGTTTGTAGATGCCGTATCGATCGTTCGAGCTCGTGGGGCCTATATGCAAGACGCTGTACCCGTTGGCGTTGGTGCCATGGCCGCCATTATCGGCTTGGATGATGAAGCAATACGCACTGTATGCGCCGAGGCGCGCATCTACGGTGTGGTAGCTGCAGTAAATTACAATGCCCCAGGGCAGGTGGTTATTGCCGGAGAAGCCAAGGCCGTCGAACAAGCAATGTTGCTGTGCAAAGCCGCCGGCGCCAAGCGCACGTTACCTTTGCCTGTTAGCGCACCGTTTCATACCTCGCTAATGAAACCTGCTGCTGAGCGACTAACGGGCCTAGTTGAGTCCACTGTCTTTATTGAGCCAAAGATTCCGGTCGTTCATAATGTTAATGGACAAGTGGAGCCGGACCCGAGTCTTATCAAGAATCTTATGATTGAACAGATTTATAGTCCCGTGCGTTGGGTTGACTGTGTCCGAACCTTAAGTGAGCGAGGTGCAGAGAATCTTATTGAGTGCGGGCCGGGCCGGGTTTTGAATGGCCTTTCTAAGCGTATTGATCGTGAGCTAAAATCCTTTGCTACGGATGATTTAGACAGTCTAGAAAATGCTTTTGTGTCTTTAAACTAACTTATTTTGGGTATATCACATGAATGATCAATCTAGAGTAGCTCTTGTAACCGGTGCAAGCCGTGGAATTGGTGCGGCTATAGCTGAGGCACTCGGGCTGGCCGGATACACTGTCATTGGCACAGCAACCTCACAAGCTGGGGCTGAGAAGATTTGTGAGCGCTTTAAATCATCAAAGATCATGGGCTCAGGTATGGTTCTCAACGTCACGGACCCTGACTCCATTAGTAGCCTTCTTTCTGCCGTTATTGACCAGTTTGGAGCGCCGACGATTCTTATCAATAATGCTGGGATTGCCAAAGATAATCTACTGGTAAGGATGAAAGAAGAAGAGTGGTTAGACGTGATCAATACCAACTTGACCTCAGTATTTCGATTATCAAAAGCTTGCGTTAGAGCGATGACCAAAGCGCACTGGGGTCGAATTGTGACGATTAGCTCTGTTGTCGGGTCGATGGGAAACGGTGGTCAGAGTAATTATTCTGCCACCAAGGCGGGTGTAGAAGGTTTTAGTCGTGCGCTGGCAAAAGAGCTTGGCTCGCGAAGTATTACCGTCAATTCAGTAGCGCCAGGTTTTATTGAGACTGATATGACTAATGACCTTCCAGAGGACAGTAAGGCTTCAATGCTAGAGCATATACCTCTTGCTCGACTGGGTAAGCCAAGTGAAATTGCTGCAGTTGTTAAGTTCTTGGTTAGCGACGCAGGAGGCTATATCACGGGTGAAACTATTCATGTTAATGGCGGGATGTACATGGCCTGATTGAAAAATTTTGTCAATTACATGAGATTTTTTTTAATAGATACTGGCATTTTACGATTTGTAAGGTAGAATGCCGTCGTTAAATGACCGATTGCCGTTACTGGGACACGAGTCACAGTATCAAGAAAAGCATCAGATCCCTTATATGGAGTGGACACACGATGAGTAATATTCAAGAGCGCGTTATAAAAATGGTTGCAGAGCAACTGGGTGTGAAAGAAGAAGACGTTAATGTTACGTCCTCCTTTGTAGAAGATCTCGGAGCAGATTCGCTGGATACAGTTGAGTTGATTATGGCATTGGAAGAAGAGTTTGATGCTGAGATTCCAGATGAAGAAGCAGAGAAGATTGCGACGGTCAATGACGCAATTACCTACATAAACGCGAACAGCTAAGTTTGTAAGTATTAAAGGCCGTCCTATCAGGGCGGTTTTTTTTTGCCTCAAATTTCTGTTTAATAGAGCCATGCATATTGATGACGAACTATTATTGAATACTCGTGCTGATGAAGAAGCAGACGATGGACTTAGTCTGCCTTACTCTGACCGAGGGCTCGCCTATGGGCATGGTATCTTTGAGTCCATGCTTTATAGCAATGGCGTCATTGCGCTTGAGGACCTTCATCTAGATCGTTTAATGATCGGAGCTAAATGTCTAGGTATAGAGGTTAATCGTTCAAAGGTAGCGTTGTCGCTCAATACGTTTTTAGTGGACCTAGCGCATAGCGAGAGTGCTAGCTGCGTCATAAAGCTTATTCTTACAGCGGGTAGTGGCGGCAGAGGTTATAAAAATCCTGATGTGATGACACCACGATTGATCATCACCCATACATCGCTCCCTACGGACCTAGCAGAGCAGAAGTCTTTAGGTATTAAGCTCTGGCGGTGTAATAGTCAGTTATCAACTAATCCCCAATTGGCAGGAATAAAACATCTCAATCGGTTAGAGCAGGTTCTCGCGCGTAATGAGCCGCATCGACCAGACTGTAATGACGGCTTGATGTTTGATTATTCGGGTTGCCTCATTGAAACGACCTCAGCCAATGTATTTATGAAGACGGGATCTGACGTGTGGGTTACTCCGAGCATTTTAATGACGGGAGTGGCAGGGGTTATGCGGTCGATATTGGTCGATACCCTTTTTCCAAGTTTGAACCTAGCGCTAGAGGTGAAAACCATTCAAGAGATTGAACTGGCCGAGATAAGCGAAATATTTGTGTGTAATTCGATCAGAGGCTTATTGCCAGTAACCGGTGTGGCCAGCAGAGATGATGTCATGGCTAATTATCCTATAGGTCGGACAACAAAAGACTTACAGGCGATGCTTGGCACGCTTTATTCGTGCTTTTTGTGAATAGACTAATTATTCGTATCAGTTTTTTGGCTCTGCTAATCGCGCTGTTAGTGGGTGGCTGGCTTTATTATTTTATTACCCAGCATATGGATGATCCCGTTACCTTAGCTAAGCCAAACCAGGAAAGTGTAGTTTGGACAATCGCCAAAGGAAGTAGCTTAGGTCAGGTTAACCGACAGTTATCGGCTCAAAATATTATTACCAACCCCAGAGTTATGTCTGCTTATGCGGTTATTTTTGATAAAACAGAGATTCAAGCGGGAGACTATTGGATAACCGCCGAGGATACGGCTAGATCGCTATTGCTAAAGTTTAACAGCGGTCAGGTAGTTCGAAGAAGTATTACCTTTCCTGAAGGGTGGGCGTTCCAACAATGGCTGTCACATCTTTCTAGTATTGAGCAGTTTCAGGCAAGTATTGGCGATGAGTCTTTACCACTACTAAAAAGGGCAGATATAAACGTTGTTAATCCTGAGGGCTGGTTTTTCCCGGATACCTACACCTATACATCTAATGACTCTGTTGTTGATATCTTAAAGCAAGCGCATATTAAAATGCAGCAGACTCTTGCTGATGAATGGGAAATGCGGGAGCTTAATCTTCCATATGACACGCCGTATGAGGCCCTAATAATGGCGTCAATTGTTGAGAAAGAAACTGGTTTAGTCAGTGAGCGTGGCCGAATTGCGGGTGTTTTTGTGCGGCGTCTTAAGAAGGGCATGCGGCTTCAAACCGACCCTACTGTGATTTATGGCATGGGCGACCAATACCGCGGTAATATTAGACGTAGTGATCTAAAGGCATATACGCCTTACAATACCTACAGAGTGAATGGTTTACCGCCGACGCCTATTGCCATGCCAAGTGCCGGTGCAATTCGTGCTGCGCTTCACCCTGAGGAGGGTTCTAGCCTATACTTCGTAGCCAGAGGTGATGGCGGACATTATTTCTCTGATACGCTGCAAGAACACAATAAAGCAGTGCAAAAGTACCAAATAGACTATCGCAACAAACAATACCAATCTTCACCCCAATAACTCAGAGCAAAAGTAGGTATTAAATGCACGGCAAGTTCATCACTATTGAGGGCACCGAGGGCGTTGGAAAAACAACCAATATCGAGTTTATCCAAACGTGGCTGAACCAACAAAAGGTTGATTTTGTCACCACGCGAGAGCCCGGAGGGACGCCCCTTGCAGAGCAGATTCGTGAGTTATTGCTAACACCACGGGATGAAAAGGTGTGTAACTCAGCTGAGTTATTATTAATGTTTGCAGGTAGAGCGCAACATCTAGATCAAGTTATAGTCCCAGCCATCCAGTCAGGCCGCTGCGTAGTGTGTGATCGTTTTACCGATGCAACCTATGCCTATCAGGGTTTTGGGCGAGGTATGGATAGTGCATTAATTTCGCACCTTGAACGATTAGTACAAGCAGATTTGAGGCCAGATTTGACCTTGATTTTAGACATTCCCGTTGAGATTGGTCTCCAACGCGCGAGCCAGCGCAGCGCACCTGATCGCTTTGAACGAGAACAAACAGAGTTTTTTGAGCGAGTACGGCAAGGTTACTTAAGCATCGCGGCTAATGAGCCCCAGCGCTGTGTTGTTATCGATGCGTCGAAACCGCTCGCAGATGTTCAGCGTGATATCACCACGGCATTAGAAAGCTTCTTTACGCAGGGGCAGGGCTAACGTGGAGGTTTCTAGTTCAGGTCTAGCATTACCATTACCTTGGCATGAGTCTGTCTGGGGCGATTTAAATAAGACCATAGAGCAAGGCAGAATGCCTCACGCACTCTTGATTAGTGGGCCTAGCGGCATAGGAAAAGAACGACTCGCGACCGCATTGGCGCAGCGATTACTGTGTGCGGCTGAAATGAATAACTATGCGTGCGGTGTGTGCAAAAGTTGCCAACTCATGTCTGCCGGGTTCCATCCGGATTTATCTATTTTACAACCGGCTGATGAGGGTAAAGATATCCTGATTGGTGATGTTCGAAAATTATGTAGCACACTGGACAAGACAGCCCAGCAGGGTGGTTGGAAAATCGCCATTATTGTGCCAGGCGAGGCAATGAATATAAGTGCGTCAAACGCACTACTGAAAAGTCTCGAAGAACCGCAAGGAAAAACGCTTCTTATTTTGGTAGCCCACAGGCCTAGTTTGTTGTCAGCGACTATTAGAAGTCGCTGTCAGAAGAAGTCTTTGCTTCCGCCGCCTCTGGACACTGCACGTCAATGGTTAAGTGAAGTCTCAGGGCATGATGCAAATGTCGACAAGGCCCTTGAGGTTGCTGCGGGGCGTCCATTGTTAGCGTTGCAGTATATTCAAAGTGGCACCTTACAAGACCAGCAAATTTTAGAAGGCGTTATAGAGGCCGTTAGACGCGGCGAACAATCTTTTATAGATGCCGCTTTGCAGTGCAGCAAACTTAATACAGCCATTGCCCTTGAGTGGTTCATGAACTATTTGCACTTGGCTGTCACTCAAGATGCTGCAGTGCAGTCAAATCAAAATGTGTATTTGTTTCTTGACCGACTCAATCATATGCATCAAATGATTGTTTCTGGCAGCACGGTAAATCAACAGTTGCTTTGGGAAGAGCTTTTGATGAGCTGGGGACAGGTTTTCGCAAAACGTTAATGCTTGTCTGAATCGTCGTTTAAAC
>DCBC01000016.1:0-521 GCA_002313335.1 Porticoccaceae bacterium UBA1117 | reverse complement strand
GCCGGAGGGCTTAGTGCTGTGATTGCAGATGCTAGGTCACAAGGGGTGATGCAAATGCTCAGTGTTGCAGTGGATCTTAACTCATCAAAATCGCTTCCAGCCCTAATGGCTAACTACCCTGATGTCTATACCTCCGTCGGGGTTCATCCACTGCACAAGGACTCAAGTTCGGTACCCTCGGTGGAAGAACTGGTTTCATTAGCGAGTTTGCCTGGGGTAGTAGCTATTGGTGAGACAGGGTTAGATAATTTTTACAGTGCCCAGACCATTGAGTGGCAGCGACAAAGTTTTATTAATCATTTAAAGGCTAGTCAGCAGTGTGGCAAACCGGTGATCATTCATACCAGAGACGCGGTTGATGAAACCATCGCGCTCTTGAGAGCACACCCTTCTCCCGCAGCCGGTGTGATGCACTGCTTTACTGAATCCTTGGAGATGGCTCAAGCGGCTATTGAACTTGGGTTTTATATCTCTTTTTCGGGGATTATCACTTTTAAAAGTGCCGCTAATTTACGCGTGGT
>DCBC01000044.1:454-14189 GCA_002313335.1 Porticoccaceae bacterium UBA1117 | reverse complement strand
TCGATATAGTCTTTGTATTAACCTCAGCAGCACGTTTGCTGATATACACGTCATCGATTAGCGCTTTGATATCAATGTCGAAAAAATCTGGGTCTCCAAGATACTCAGCACGATCAGCAAACACGCGTTTTTCCATTTCAGCTATTAGATGAATATATTGGGCAGAATTATGTTCAACATTGGCAAAGTGCTCTGCGAGATAATCTTTCATTTTTAGTAGTTGAACAATTGCAAAACCACCAGAGCTTGGTGGTGGTGCGGAAACTACTTCATAGCCTCTCCAGTTAGCGCGCACAGGTTCTCGCCATATGGCTGAGTATTGGTCTAAGTCTTTAGCAGAAATTAGACCATTACTTTGTTTCATTTGCTCAACAATAAGTGCCGCTGTTTGACCGCGATAAAAATCATCAGCGCCAAACACTGCAATTCGAGCAAGGGTTTTTGCCAATTCAGGCTGCTTGAACACCTCAGTGCTGCTGATGTGGGCGAAGTATTCATTAAAGTTAGTTTTGCCATCAAAGCGCTGTTCCATACTGTGAATACTTTTCACCAGGATAGGGGCTGGCATAAAACCATTCGCCGCTAAGTCTATCGCTGGTTGCACGATGTCTTTCCAGGGTAATTTACCAAAGCGTTTGTGTGCTTCCCAAAATCCGGCCACTGTTCCGGGTACGCCAGCGGCTTGCCCGCCAATTAATGTTATTTCATCGATAACATTACCTTCAACATCCAGGTACATATCTTTGTGAGCCGTTAAGGGTGCTTTTTCGCGGTAGTCTAAAAAAGCAATATCATTATCCATTTTGACCGTCATGAATCCGCCGCCACCAATATTACCGGCATCGATAAAAGTCACCGCCAATGCAAAACCAGTTGCTACAGCCGCGTCAACAGCATTGCCGCCTTGGTTTAGAATATCTTCAGCAACTCTAGCGCCATAGTTGTCAGATATTGCAATTGCAGCTGAAGTGGAGTGATTAAGTGTTCCTAATCTAATAGGTTCTTCGGGTATTTTAAGCGGCGAGTCACTGCAGGCCAAGAGGCTGGTCAATATAGTTGTGAGCAACAGATAGTTTGTTTTTATATTCATCTCATAATTACTCGGTTTTTATAGATTTACACCCTTCTATTTTAACCCACTAGGCGCAATTAATTGTATAAATCGAAAAGACAAAAAAAATATTATAACCTACTATATATGCTTATTTAGATAGACTAGTTCTCGAACTAATTAAGAATTACAAAATTATGTAAATTAAATTTAACCCAGATAATACGGGGGTTTGTGGTCTACCTCACAATTTAAAGTCTTAATATTTCGTTGACAGTAAAATATTTCTATTCAATACAAAATATTGTATTATCGAAGGGTGGATAATTTCGAAATCTAAATTTATTTAACAAAAACATTTTTCTGGAGAGAAAAAAATGGCGAAGCAAAAAAACTGGTTATTGGGGAGTCTGGCGCTGGCTGCGTCTTCCGCCTTAATGTTAACAAGTTCGTTGGTATATGCTCAACAAGAGCTTGAGTCTGAAGAAGTCACAGCCGACACTACAGAGTTGTTGGCACTTGATACAGAGGTAATGGAAGAGGTCGTGGTAACTGGCTCACGTTTGAAGCGCTCAACATTTTCAAGTCTCGCCCCGCTACAGATTATCAGTGCTGGAATCTCTAGAGAAGCAGGGCTAATCAACGCGGCAGATATTCTTCAGTCTTCGACGTCCGCAGGTGGGCGGCAGGTTGATTTGACCTTTAGTGGTTTCGTTTTAGACAATGGCCCAGCTTCTAGAAATTTGAGTCTACGAGGGCTCGGAGCATCAAGAAGTCTAATTTTGGTGAATGGCCGACGTTTGGCGCCTGGCGGAGCCGAAGGGGCCCCCTATGCTCCAGACATTGGAGCAGTTCCTGCTGGTTTAGTTCAGCGCTATGAGATTTTGACTGATGGAGCTTCATCGGTTTATGGGTCTGATGCTATTGGCGGTGTAGCTAACATTATCCTTAAGAGCGATTTCGATGGGTTCACGCTTGAGGGTGGCACAGATGCTCCTAAGTACGACGGAGGCGAAAACGTCAACTTGAATCTTACCTGGGGTAAGAATTGGGATCGTGGTTTTATTGGAGCCGGTTTAGACTACAACAAATCAAAAAGTGCAACCTATGGCAGCCGTCCTTGGATGGCAGAGTGCGAAAAGAATTATGAAGTTGACACAGATGGGAATTTTCGGTCAACTGACCTTTACTATTCTGAAACTTATGGCATGAGGCAGTCTGACTGCGTCCCCTCTAGTTTGGCGCGCAGAGTGTTTGTTCCTGGTACGGCCACAGGTTCTATTTACTACACGCCAGGTCAAAGCAATGGTGGTTGGGCTAACTTTAGTGAGCCAGTGTCACCCTATGGTAATTTCGGTATCGATGCCAATGGTGACGGTATCACAGATGCGTCCTACGCTGACTACTCTTTGAACGGAACAGATTACGGTCAAAGCGGACATTTAGTTCCTGATTATGATACTGCAACCGCGATGGCCTACGGTGAATATACCTTTGACGGTGATGCTAACGTAACCGCTTACTTTGAGACACTCTATACAGAGGTTGGATATGAGCAGTTAGGAAGCCCTTCGCAGCTTTTTCCGGATGTTCCAGCGAACAACCCATATAATCTGTGTAACCCCGATGCAGAAAATGGCGTAGATTGTGGACTTGCCGAGGACGCTCTTTTGACGAACCCTGGGTATGTCGCTCAGTTCTCCGATTTTTATACACAGCTGGCCAATTGTTATGGTCTTTCTCCGGCTGATTGTAGTCCTGCTGCCTTTGGTCTTCTAAACGGACCGGTTGGTGCTATTGGCACCTTACCAATCGTTTCAGTAAAAAATGATCGTTCGGCGTCTGACGGAAGCCGCGAACAGCTTCGGTTTGTTGCAGGTTTAAAGGGTGATATGCCATTCATGGAGATGGGTACACTAACCAACTGGAGCTTTGACTCTTATATCTCCTATTCCAAATCATCTGGTGCTTCACATCGATATGGTATTCGTGGCGACCGTTTAGATCTTTCCTTGGGTAATTATTCATCTACCGATACTCCGTGTGAGAACGATTCAGGTGTGGCTTTGGCTGACGATGCGGCACCTGGTTGTGTTGCTGTAAATATGTATGCACCCTCACTTTACCCTGACGATATCGTTGGTGAGTTCGCAACACAGGCCGAAACAGACTACTTGTTTGATAGTCGTGACTTTGACACAGATTACGAACAAACAGTATTTTCAGCATCTATGGTAGGTGACTTGTATGAGCTAGCGAATGGCCCAGTTTTAGGGATTATTGGTGTTGAATACCGTAAAGATGAAATTAACTCGATGCCAGATGCTGTGGCGAGAGATGGCTTGTTCTTCGGTTACTTTAGTGATGGTGGAGCAGTAGGGTCCAAGGACATGACAGAGGTCTTTTTTGAAGTTGAAGCACCTCTGCTAGCTAACGCACCAATGGCTAAAGAGTTAACTCTAAACCTTTCTGCTCGATTAACGGACGATGAAATCTATGGCTCTAACACTACTGAGTCTGTGAAAATTGGCTGGCGCCCTGTCAATTCATTATTAATTAGAGGCACCTATGGCACAGCGTTTCGTGCCCCTAATCTGCGGGAACTTTTCTTAGCTAATCAGACGGGGTTCACCAATATTGGTGACCCATGTATGGCGCCAGAAGAGGCGATTGATCAATTTACGGGCGAATATAATGGTGCTAATGATCCACGAGAAGCACTTGTTTTAGCTAACTGTTCGGCAAATGGCGTAGACCCAACTGTAGCAACCGGCTTTGGGTCATATAGCGTTGAGCAATTGTCTGGTGGCTCGTTAACTCTTCTCCCGGAGACTTCTACGTCGTGGACAGCAGGCTTCTCTTGGGAGCAAGAATTCAGTAATGAATTTGACCTTGGCATAAGCTCAACGTATTACGAGGTTGACATTAACGACACTATTATCGAACCAAGTGGACAATACATTGTGAACGATTGTTATGGTTCGCCGAACGGTTTAAGCACTTTTTGTGATCGAATTTCTCGCGACTTTAGTGATCCTACCAGCCCAAACATCTCATTCATTGATAATGGATTCTTAAACCGAGATAACGAGAATGCACGCGGTGTTGATGTGAATGTGACATTTGCTGACACATGGACAATTGCTGAGCGTCCATATGAAGTGTCTTGGGACATAAAGGCCAACCGCTCAATTGAACGCTCATTTCTTTTTGTTAATGACGAAGGTGAGGAAGATTATGATGATCTAGCAGAAGAGTGGGGCTTCCCAAGCTGGAAAGGTGAATCTCAAATGCGCGTTGAGTATGACAAATGGCGAATCCAGTTACGCTCTAACTTTATAGCTGCGGTTCAACAAGACGTCGAAAACATTGATGAGTTCAGTGACATATTCGGCACCTCGGACACGTGCTTAGGTGCACCAGATGATCTTCAATGTCGAGATGTGGGTTTCGCCAAGGATTACATGATACACACCCTCTCAGTAAGCTACATTGAAGATAACTGGGCTGTGACTTTGGGAGCCAGAAATGTATTTGATAAAGCTCCGCCAAGGGTGGATGGGACAGAAATCCCATCTGTAAACAATGCAGCAATTGGTTATGGTTATAACATGATGGGTAGAACCATCTATTTGAATGGTGCCTATGAATTTTAATCTGGCACCTAGTTACTAGTTAGTCAAAGAAGTCTCTTCATGTAGTCATTGGAGAGACTTTTCTGTATGTAGTGAAGTCAGTTTATAAAGAAATATTGCCTGTCTAGTGGGTTTACTAATCTGCGTAATGGGCTCATGTAAAAAAATCATTAAGGAGCTAAGTTATGAGTCGACAATTATTACGCCAATTATTGGCGATGACATTTACTCTAGGGTCGTTAGGTTTGACTTCAATGTCATTTTCCTCTGAAGTCTATCCACTTGAAGAGTGGGCCAAGCGGCCTGATGTGAGTAATGTCTTGACGTCTCCGTCGGGTAACAAATTGGCAGCCTTAAAAATAATGACTAAAGATGGCAATCCAATTTTAGAAGTTTATGATGCCAACGACCTCTCAGCAAGACCCTTTAGGATGGATGCAGATCCAATGGAAATAACGGGGTTTCGTTGGGTGTCAAATAACCAAATTGCATTTTTTGCGCGACAAAAAGTTCGCGACATGATCGACACTATGAATCAAGGCGTTTATGAAAATGAGGGCGGATTGTTGACTCTTGCTAAAGACCGAAAGAAGTCAACCTGGAAAAAGATTAAATCTTTAGGCGGTATAATTAGTAGTTTGCCTAGTAAACCCAACAAAATCTTGATGTACTCATTTGAAAATGAAGGGTCTCTTTACCCAACTTACTTTGAATTTGACCTAAAACGAAAAACAAGAAAATTAATTACTCGTGAATCTAAAAAGGTAAGTGGTATTAGTTTTGATGCAGACGGCGATCCGCGTTGGGGAAGTGGGCGCGATAGCCAGTCAGACGAATGGCTAACTTATTATCGTGCAAAAAACAGTAGTGACTGGAGTATTATTAATCGCCGAAGTCAAGACAGTTTTGAAGAGTGGAAGCTAGTTGGCTTGGATCCTGCAAACCCTCAAAATTTGTTAGTCATTGCTCATAATGGTAACGACAAATTGGGCCTTTGGTCATTTGACCCTGAGACTAAAGAGTTCGATGAACTCATCTACCGACGGTCTGACGTTGACGTTAACTGGGTGCAAACACACAGTAATCGTTATACTAATGACCGCGAAGTTGTCTCTGTGTCTTATTACAGTGGCCGGGACTACAAGAGAGAGTTTTTTGACGCCAATGAACAGGCAATTTATGAGCAGCTGTTGAGTTTAATTCCCAATGCTGACAGGCTTGAGATTATTAGTCGATCTAAAGATGGCAATACCATGGTCATTTTCAATCGTGGCCCTCGCGACCCTGGCACCTATTATTTACTAAAGAATGGACGTCTTACTGTATTTGGATCTGTAAAACCAACGTTTTCCAGCGAACACTTAGCTGATGTCAAAGCGATTTCTTACCAGTCTAGGGATGGTAAAAAAATACGCGGTTTTATTACGGTGCCTAACTCTAAGCCACCTTATCCTTTGGTGGTAATGCCTCACGGTGGTCCTTTTGTTGGAGAGAAGCCTAGTTTTGATGAATGGGCGCAGTTGCTTGCCAATCGTGGATATATGGTTTTACAACCTCAGTATCGAGGGTCAAAAGACTATGGGCTCGAATTTTATATGGCTGCTTTTAAGGAGGGCGGGCAAGGTGGCTATAAAATGCAAGATGATAAAGATGATGGTGCTTTATATTTAGTTGAGAAAGGGCTGGTTGATCCAGACAAAATGATGATGTTTGGATGGTCCTATGGGGGCTACGCGGCTTTAGCCGCGGCCTCACGAACGCCACAAATTTATCAATGTGTTGTCGCTGGAGCGTCTGTGCCTGACCCGAATCAACAAGTGAATTATTACCGTTTCAAGATGGTAGGCGCTCAAAAAGAGGAGCAGTTAAGTATGTGGGACGAAAGCCTATCGCCTATTAAAGAAGTGAAAAAGGTTAATATTCCAATGTTGGTTGTTCATGGTGATGTTGATCAGCGAACGCCTCCAAAGGCCGCTAGAACATATATTAAAGCCCTAAAAGATAACGAAAAGCCCCACAAAACGCTGTGGCTGGAAGGTGCGGATCATTTCTCAAACACGCTGTTTTATAGGCACAAGTTAGCGTTTTATGGTGCATTGACTGATTATTTAGAGAATGATTGCTTTTCTAATAGTCACACTGTTGCGTCTAAGTAACTGCTTGGTATTTCTGTAGCGTAAAAAGCCGCTTTCTGAGCGGTTTTTTACGTTTGTGTCACGCGAGTTTATGGAACGACACATCGTTAAGTACGAATAGAGCATGATGGCAAAGTGGCCATGGTTACGTATTTTGGGGGATTACTTTTACTGCTTGGCAGTGACAGTCTTTTGGGGTTTTGCGCGCAAGCCTCTAACTAAAAACATGTGGAATACTCTATCAAATACTCTATGAAAAAATTAACTGTTCTCAACTTGGCGGTAGCAGGCTTGATGACGTCTCTAAACGTATAGACTAGTAGCATGAACATGCAGCCGATGGGAATGGAGTTGATGGACATGATTTCAGCCGATACTGCGCCCATCGGTATTATGGGAGATCATTTAGCGATGAAGGGTAAGTGGATGCTTTCTATGCGCGTTTCCCAGATGAAAATGCAAGGGAATGTTTTAATGTTACCTTTGACGGATAGATTTTCTAAGTTGATTCCCACTATTGTATTGAGTGTTTTTTATTTGGTGTCGTTTTACCTTTTATCTATTGCGTTGCAAATGCTTCCATTATCGGTTTTTTATTCGACATGGAGAGGTATCGGCGTTTTGTTAGTTGCTGTTATGTCATACGCCATTTTGGCGATATTCTGAGGCAGCCCGCGGTACTGGGTTTGATTTTCACTGTAGGCGGTGTAGTACTTGTTCATATTTCCACCGTCTCTCAGCCTTGATCTAACCTTTAACTATTTTTTGGAAAAAATATTGAGTACTACATAACGAATCGTAGACCTAAAATTAGTGCCATAAATTCATTACCGAAATCGGAGGCTGTTATGGATAAAAAATCGCCAACAGGATGGCTTAAAGCCGCTTTGAGTAAGCTAAATACTGTTTTAACGGAGGATATGACTGATTATGACGACGACGCAGATTATGACACTCGGGTAAAACTACCAGAGTGGCAACTAGCTGCCTTAAAAAAGCGTAAGAGAGAACAAAAAAGATAAAATAGTCGTTCAAAACGTCAACTTAAATGGGTTGTTAACTTAACGTTATCTTTACTACCTAAAGGTCAGAGATAGAGAAAACTTGAGCGAGAATCAGCCTGAGCCTTTGAGGCAGATTCCACCCATGTAGATTATTGCCGACTCTAGGGCAGCGAGAACTTAACCTTTAATTGTTAGTCTCAAAAAATGTTAGGAGAACATCATCTAACAGAGGCTTCCAGTTTGACCAATTATGCCCTTGGTACGACTGCTTGTACGTAAGATCATAGCCTTTTTCTGTTAAAGCGTTTTTAAAGTTTCTATTTTCGCGAGTGCTATCACTTTTGCGGCCATGGCTTAAAAATATTTTGAGGGGTAGCTTGGGACCTTTTTTGTAAATATCTGTAAGCCGTCTTACTAGATAACTTTTGGCGGGCGATTGCATGGCAATTCCAGCAAAATAGTCCGGTAAAAACAATCCAAAACAGGCTGCATTATAGGCTCCATAGGAAAGCCCCATAATAACTCGGGCTTCTCGATTTGGGCTTACAGGGTACGATTTTTCTATCGCTGGGAGAAGTTCAGACGCATAAAATTTGGCATAATTCTCATTACAAATGAACTGGCTATCACGCCTATTTTCAGACATTTTGTCAGGATTTCGTGCATCGACAAAAACTGCAATAACAGGCTCAATTCTGTTGGCCATAATTTCTTTATCTAAAAGCGCCGGTAACTTACCAGATTTAATATAGGCCTCACCATCCGTTATATAAATCGCAGGCAACAATATATCTGGGTTGATTCCTTCGGGCGTATAAACACGGTACTGGAGTTTATAGCCTAATATTTCGCTTTTTATAATGATGTTCTCTGATAAATTTCCGCCCAATAGCTGATCATTTTCAGTAGAAAAAGAAGATTCTGCGAAAAATATAATTATTCCTAGTAGTATCTGTCTCATCTTCATCCTCAATCTTTACAAAACGCCTTCAAGATCACTTGTGATCTTATTCTTGAGCTCTTGGAGCGCGCATTAAAAATATAGCCAACCAAACGCATATACTGAAGTAGGACGAATGCCAGAATAAAAACCCAAAGCCCCAGTCACCAAATTCTTTGGATTCATTTACTACAAAGAATGCATCCCGTACGGCTGCTAACCCTGCTTGAGCAACCGGCACAGTTGTGGTGACCGCCATCGTTGAGTTAGCTGTGTCACTAAAGAAATCCATTGGTAAGTGAAAGAACACACCATAACTGCAATAGCCAATACACCATGCAAAAATCACCTTACTGGACGTAAGAAGCATCCTAATACGCTGTTTTTCAGCCTCCGCCTTGATACTTAATGCACGACGCAGCTGAATAAATGCAAGGGGCAATATCAGCAAAAATCCCACCGTCCATAACGTTTCTTCAATGGCGAACAGTGTATTATTTTTATTAATCGTGGCGATGGTTGCAAAAAATTGTGCTGTAAATATACAAAAAAATAGTAAGTAGGGGCTCTTACGTTCAATGAAGTCTAAAACTGGGTTCGTAGGATTATTGCTTGCCAGGTCTTTGCTGAAACGTAACATGGCGTAAGCAAACAAACCGGCAAAAGAGAGTTCTGCAAAAATGGCAAAGAATCGAATCAATAACGGGCTATTAGCCAGTACATCAAACCAAGCGAATTGATATAAATACCGGGAAACAAATACAGCGCGATAGGCGCCAACCAATGTGAAGATCAACCCCATTAGCAGCATGCGTTTTTGGTATTGATCAGTGATATTTGAAAAGCCACCGGCACTGTGGCTAGTGCGACGGAATATGGTTAAACATACAATTACGTTAATGATATTAACGGCGACCATAGCTGACCACCATGGCCATGCCCAAGCTGTGTCTGGAGTCATTATTATTTCCTATTGATAAAATGATTCTTATCTTGATGCTGGCAGTATTAAAAAAGCGTAAGCGAGATCAGAATCTATAGAGCCACTAACAAATGATTAGTCAGAGTTAAAAATCACCACATGACGAAGATCAAAGCGCACAGGCAGCTCATCTCCCACTGGAATGTCAATATGACTATGCGTCAAACACGGAACACACTGTCCATCTTTTAGCGCTAGTTCATACAAATAGTTAGGACCAAGGAAAGACTTAGATACGATGGGTAATTTTGTATCTGAGGATTCATCATAGGCTATATCATCTGGCCTCACCAGTAGCTTCACAGTGTTACCTAGATCTTCAGGAAGGGCATTAACCGAAAGGCGGCCTAGGTTATTGCCCAGCAATCCTGATGCATCAATGCCCACATTAATAATGGTTCCTTTGCCAATAAAGTCTGCTGCAAATAAGCTTCCTGGCTTGTGATATAGCTTATAGGGAGTGTCAATCTGCACAATTTTACCGGCATTAAGCAACGCAATTTTATCGGCCATTGCAAAGGCCTCGTCTTGGTCATGAGTCACCAGCAATGCAGTCACTTTATTCTTTTTCAATAGTAGACGAATTTCTGCCGCAAGCTGCGTTCTAAGCTCCGCATCAAGGTTAGAGAATGGCTCGTCGAGTAATAAAATTTCAGGGCTCGGTGCTAGCGCTCTTGCCAATGCGACACGCTGCTGTTGCCCGCCTGACAGCTCGTGTGGAAACCGGTCTGCAACAGTGACTAAACCGACCAATTCGAGCATCTCTAAAACACGACTGGCTTTTTCACTAGAGGATGAGGTACTCAGGCCAAATCCTATATTGTCATGTACGTTCAAATGAGGGAATAATGCGAAGTCCTGAAAGACCATTCCCACCGCTCTATCTTCTGGCGCTTGAGTTCGTTTGGGTGTGCTGATGTACTCGCCATGTAAACTGATACTTCCTGCAGAAAGTGACTCAAAACCAGCGATAGCGCGCAGTAGTGTTGTCTTACCGCATCCTGAAGGACCCAGTAGACAACCAATTTCTCCCTCCGCCAGAGCGAAGGTCGCATCAGACACTGCGACAATAGCGTCATATTGAACAGTGACTTGATCTAATATTAATTGCTTATTCATTGCTGAAACGCTCGTTAAGGATACTTTTTGTAATGAGTAAAACAGGTAGCAACCCTATTATAACAATTGCTAGAGCGGGCAGTGCCGCATCGACTAAACGCTCGTCAGATGCTAACTCATAAGTCCTGACTGCCAAGGTATTGAAATTGAAAGGTCTCAGAATTAGGGTGGTGGGAAGCTCTTTTAAAACTTCCACAAAGACCAATAACAATGCAGTGAGTAGGCTCGTTCTCAATATGGGCAAATGGATGCGACTGAGCAATCGACTTGGCGTTGCCCCCAGCGATCGAGCTGATTCGTCAATACTAGGTTTAATAGCTGTTAGACCAGAATCTACCGTATTCAGCGCAACGGACAAAAAGCGTACGAGGTAGGCAAATACAAGTAATCCAATGGTGCCACTCATTAGTAGCCCGGTAGGGTAGTCGAACCAGGTAGTGCTTAAAAAATCGATTTGGTTGTCCAGCCAGGCAACCGGTATTAGTACGCCCACCGCAATAACAGTTCCTGGCACCGCATAACCAAGGCTGGCAACTGCTACAGCGGCAAGTTCAGCACGCGAAGCAAAGGCACGTTTGGTATAGGCTAAAAATACCGCAACGATTAAACAGCATACCGCGGCAATGGCCGCCAAGGAGAAGCTATTAAAAAGTAGTGTAAGAAAGTCGCCATCAAGATTTTCTTGCCAACCCACAGATGCCCAAATGGCGAGTTGAGATGCCGGTAGAACGAATCCTAAGAATACAATTAAACCGCCGGCTGATATTGCCAGTGCTGACCTCCATCCCTTCAAACGCAGCCGAGCCATTTTCTTCTGTGCTGAATGATGATGAAACCGAAGACGCTGTCTAGACCAGCGCTCAGCCATGATGAGCGCAAACACAAACAGCATTAAAAGTGCACACAATTGTGCTGCAGTGGTCAGTTCGCCAAGCCCGTACCAAGTCCTAAAAATACCAGTAGTGAAAGAGCTGACTCCAAAATATGCGACGGTGCCATAGTCTGCTAACGTTTCCATTAACGCTAAACTAACACCCGCCACGATAGCGGGTCTCGCCATAGGTAGAGCCACTAAAAACAATGTTTGCCAGGGCTTTTTACCCAAGTTGCGGCTAGCTTCTAATACCGCCGTAGACTGTTCTAAAAAGGCCACTCTAACCAGCATATAGACATAAGGATAAAGCACCAGCGAAAGCATGCAAATGGCTCCGCCTAGAGAACGTATTTCTGGGAAGTAGTAATCTCCATACTGCCATTGATAAGTATCTCGAAGTGCTGTTTGAAGTGGCCCCGAGAAGTCTAATATTCCGGTATAGGTATAGGCAATAATGTACGCAGGCATAGCCATAGGTAATAGGAATGCCCAGGATAGAATTTTACGGCCGGGGAATTCACACATTGCTGTCAGCCAGGCAGCACTTACGCCAAGCACCAACGTGCCCACCCCAACCCCGGCCATTAGCAGTAGAGAGTTAGTAATATAATCGATTAGTACTGTGTCAAACAAATGCTGCCAGGCACTGGAGAATGGCTGGAGCAGACTGGCGAATATAACTAGCATCGGTACAGCAATAATTGCTGTTACGATAAATAGATAGGTACGCCAACCTCGGCCGGAAGATTGGTAAGGAGATTTAAAGCCTGATGATCTCGAGTCTATTTCCAACCAGCACGATCCATAGCCATAATGGCTGCAGAATTATTGCGGCCTAATTCAGACACATTTAGGGTGTCTGCCACAAACGGACCCCAAGATTCTAAGACGGAACTCACTTTCACGGTGTCCCTAACAGGAAACTCATTGTTGCGTTCAGCGTACCATTCTTGACTACCAGTTGCCGCTAGGAACGCGATCAGCTCTTCCGCTAAGTTGATATTCTTTGCTGACTTAGTAATGCCAGCCCCTGAAATATTGATATGTGTGCCTCGATCTTGCTGATTGGGCCAGAACAGGGCCACTTTACTCGCCGCTGTTTGTTGAGATTGATCATCTGATAAGATCATGCCGCCTAAATAGTAACTGTTCACTACGGCGATATCACATTGACCAGCAGCTACCGCTTTAATTTGATCTCGATCACCACCGGCTGGAGGACGAGCAAAGTTGGCTACAAAGCCTTCTAGCCACGCCTCAGTTTTTTTCATTCCCTGTGACACGATCATACTAGCCACCAGCGATTGGTTATATATATTGCCAGACGAGCGCACGCAGACTTTTCCCCTCCACTCAGGATCAGCAAGGGACTCGTAAGTACTTAACTGGCTCGTCTGCACACGATTTTTTGCGTAGATAATAACTCGCGCTCTAACACTTAAACCATACCACTGGTTGTCAGAGCTACGAAGATGATCAGGGATTAGACTGTTTAGTTCATCAGACGCTATAGCTTGCAGTACGCCGGCTTCTTGCGCTCGATAAAGACGCCCAGCATCTACGGTTAGAAGGATATCTGCTGGTGAATTCATGCCCTCACTTTTTAATCGCGTCAGCAGAGCATCTCCTTTACCGGTGACTAGGTTAACCTTAGTCCCTGTCTGCTCAGTAAAGCGCTCTAAAAGTGGTTTTATCAATGACTCTTGCCTCGCCGAATAGATATTCACCTCATCTGAAGCCACTGAATAAAGTGGGGTAATTGCAATGAGGACAGCATTGAAAATATATTTAAGAGAGGGGGTGCGAAGAGCCATAGCTGTACCTTTGAGAGCAAAACATTTGATACCAGTTATTATTCTCATTTACACTAAAAAAGCAAGCCTGACTGACTCATTAATGAATAATTAAAAGATGTCAGCTAACCTGAACACTTAACGTAAAGAGAGCTTACGATGGATAATTTTTGGCTCGTTAAGGTTTTAAGGTTTTAAGGTT
>DCBC01000044.1:0-122 GCA_002313335.1 Porticoccaceae bacterium UBA1117 | reverse complement strand
TTAAGGTTTTAAGGTTTTAAGGTTTGTTTCGGTTTTTTTATTGTCGCAGTTTTCGTGGGTATGCATTTTTATCCTAGAGGCAATATCCATAATACAGAATAATTGGGACTTTTATTTACTCA
>DCBC01000052.1 GCA_002313335.1 Porticoccaceae bacterium UBA1117 | reverse complement strand
AGCAGCGTTTAACCCAAGCTTACTGGGTTCAGTAGCCAATAATAGTATCAGCTTGAAGGTTGCTATTTCATACGACGGCAATAGGGCCTTTATTGCGGATTATGAGGCTGGATTACAAATTATCGATATCACGGATGCCTCAAATCCAGTAACAATGAGTACTTTTGACACCAGTGGGCTTGCTTTTAATGTGACCGTCTCTAGTGATGGTAATACCGTATACATAGCTGACGAGGAGGCCGGACTGCAGATTATAGATGTTACTGACTCGTCTAATCCAGCTTTACTCAGTACATTTGATACAGAGGGCGCAAGCATAGGTGTAACTCTATCAAGTGATGAGGGAACTATCTTTATCGCAGACGTGTTTAGCTTACAGATCGTTGATATTACAGATGCTCAATCGCCATTCTTAGTAGGGTCCTTAGCCACTTCAGGCACAGCATATGGAGTTGGACTTTCTCCGGATGAAAATACGGCTTATGTCACTGTGGCTGATGCTGGCTTGGACATTATTGATATCAGTAATCCTGCCGCCCCGGTGTTGGTGAGTACCCTTGATACCCCGGGCAGCGCGAGAGCAGTTAAGTTATCCAATGATGGTTATACGGCCTATGTTACCGATGATACTTTCGGGTTACAGATTGTGGATATCACTGACTCGGCTAATCCGGTCATACTCAGTAACTTCGATACAGAGGGCGATAGTTGGGGCTTAGCGTTATCATCAGATGGCAGCTCTGCCTTTATAGCTGACGTAGACAGTCTTGAGGTTATTGATGTTAGTAACAAGGCAACACCTAGATCTAAGGGAATCTTCAACACGAGTGCATCTCGTGGAGTGGCTTTGTCTAGTGATGATAGTATCGCCTATATTGCCCAGGAAAATGGACTAGTTATCATTGATGCTATTTCTAGAATTCAGGTCGGCGATAGAATACCTTCGGTGGTCACCTATGTGAGTACGGAGGCAGAGGCAGTTGCCGATAGCTTTAGCTTTAAGGTTAATGATGGGCGCCTAGACAGTGCTGCGGCTACGGTGGATATCACTATCCTTTTAGATACTGATAGTGATGGCGTTACCAATGAGTTTGATGCGTTCCCGCTAGATCCAGCTGAAACGATTGATACTGATTCAGATGGCATTGGTAACAACGCAGATACAGATGATGATGGTGATGGTGTTAGCGATGGATCAGATGTATTTCCGCTAGATTCGGCTGAAACATTAGATGCTGATTTAGACGGCATTGGCAATAATGCTGACCCGGATGATGATAACGATGGCGTAATTGATGAAGATGATGCATTACCCTTAGATCCGGCTGAAACACTGGATACTGATTTGGATGGTATTGGTAATAATGCGGATAACGATGATGATGGTGATGGTGTAATTGATGAAGATGATTCATTACCCTTAGATTCGACTAATGATAGTGATGGTGATGGTGTCGCCAATAATCTCGATGCTTTTCCTCTAGATGCTACTGAAACGGCAGATGCTGACTCGGATGGTGTGGGGGATAATTCAGATGCTTATCCCAACAATAAGCTGTACGCTTTAGATTCAGATAACGATGGTATGCCTGATGCTTGGGAGCATCGTTATGGACTTGATCCCAATGACCCCTCTGACGCTGTAAGTGATGTTGACAATGATGGTGTGCTGGCCTTGGATGAATTCTTAGCGGGAACTGCGCCTTCTGGATCAATAGACATCGACGGAAATGGTCAATATGACGCGCTCACCGATGGTATTTTAATACTACGAGGTATGTTTGGTTTAACCGGTGATACTCTGGTTGTTGGCGTCATCGGCTCTGGTGCAGTGTATGTCGAGTCAGAAGAGATTGAGTCCCAAATTGGAGTACTTGGTGAACTTTTGGATATTGACGGTAATGGTCGAGTAGACGCATTGACAGATGGGTTATTGATCTTGAGGTACTTGTTTGGTTTGAGTGGGGATTCGCTTATAGCAAATGCTGTAGCTGCAGATGCAACAAGAACATCCGGTGCCGATGTTGAAGCTTACCTCGATGAGTTGGCGCCTGCACTCTAACAACTCAACGGAGAGTCGGTCAGCATTTCTACCTTGATTATTACAAGTACTAGTTTTGTATGTAGGAAAATTTAGGTACAGTTGCCACTGTTTGAATATGAGCTCCTTGCTTGTAATTATAGCTAAACTAGAAAGCCTCTAATAAAAAGCCGCCTTCTGGCGGCTTTTTATTAGAGGTAATTTATCGACTGACTAATATTGTGGTATATAGCAGACATAGGCTGCATACACTTTAAATACCGATTCACTAAAATATAGAAAATAATCCACAATTGGTTAAATTTTAGTCTCAAGCTTGCTAAAAAACCCTACATTAGGTACGGTTATTAAGAGTTATCTAATAATAATAAAGGGTTCTTCCCTAATTAGGTAGTATTAGGCGAAAGAAGCCCAGTGTGTTTGGGGTATTTTATGCCACTTGAACAATATATGGATTTTCTTTTTCATAGGCCATTCGACCATCTCTATGAGATGGTAACGCTCTCTCTTTTTGTTCTCATAATAGCCAGCCAATCAATCCAAATGCAGGCAGCTCGTACACTGGTGCGTCGCTATGACTAATGCCTATGCGAGTGAAATTTGGCCTTTAGCGGTATATTTTTTCATGGTTATTCTGTTGGTGATAACCATGTTAGTGCTGTCTTGGTTACTCGGTCAGCGCCGCAGAGAGGCGGCAACAAACGATCCCTTTGAATCAGGAATTGTCTCTGTTGGTGGGTCGCAAATTCGTATCTCTGTAGAATTTTATTTGGTGGCGATCTTCTTCGTCATTTTTGATCTTGAAACTGTATTCATTTTTGCTTGGGCAATCGCTTTCTTTGAACTTGGCTGGCCAGGTTATTTATCCATGGTGGTATTTATTGCCATACTAGGTCTGGCACTTGTGTATGAGTGGAGATCTGGGGCGTTGGACTGGGGCAATAAAACGCGTACTGGCTTAAAGGATTCGACGATATCGGCAGAGGTGAAATAATGGATTGGAGCTTAACGCGACCCGAACAGGGCAATGTGGTTGGCCAGAGTGATGATTTTATTGAAGAGCAGGTGAAGCGCAATGTAGCGTTTGCCAAGCTCGAAGACTTGATTGCTTGGGGGCGTGCGCATTCATTGTGGCCTTTTAATTTTGGTCTTTCCTGCTGTTATGTAGAGATGGCAACCTCTTTTACAAGTCGACATGATATCGCACGATTCGGTTCTGAAGTTATTCGAGCCACGCCTCGTCAAGCTGACCTAATGGTTATCTCGGGAACCTGTTTTTTAAAAATGGCACCGGTGATTCAGCGTCTATATGAGCAGTTGCTAGAGCCTAGGTGGATTATTTCGATGGGATCATGTGCTAACTCCGGTGGTATGTATGATATTTATTCGGTAGTGCAGGGGGTCGATAAATTTATTCCTGTCGACGTTTATGTCCCCGGTTGCCCGCCACGACCAGAAGCTCTGATGCAGGGCTTAATAATGCTTCAGGAGTCTATTGGTCAGGAGAGGCGACCCATAACCTGGGCCGCTGGTGATCAAACAATTATCAAGCCAGCCAAAATTAGTAAGCGTGATGAGCTTACTGCACAACGTATTCAGGCGACTGAGTTAAGGGAGCCGAAAAAAACCTAGTATTCCAATAACAATCTGTGAGGGTTAAATGCACACGGCTGAATCAATGGTTCATAGCCAGGTAGAAGAAACCTTGTATCGCCGGTTTGGACAGCAACAGTTTACAGTTCAAGCCACGGCCGATTCCATTCTGACACTGTGGGTGCCTAGATCCCTTTTGCTTGATGTTTTACAGTTCTTAAAACCCCAATTCTCTATGCTCTACGATTTATTTGCGATCGATGAGCGCACCCGTCAACACCGTTCGGGTCAACCCGATTCTGATTTTACTGTGGTTTATCAGTTGCTCTCGATGGAGCGTAATGATGATATTCGTATCAAGGTAGCGTTGTCTGAAGCTGACCTGCATTTGCCGACAATTATAAGTGTTTGGCCTAATGCAAATTGGTATGAACGAGAGGCCTGGGACATGTTTGGTGTGATCTTTGATGGCCACCCAACGCTTTATCGTATCTTACTTCCTCCAACGTGGGAGGGTCATGCGTTACGCAAAGATCACCCAGCACGTGCTACGGAGATGGCACCATTTGAAATGGGGCCTGAACGAGTCGCCAAAGAACAGGAAGCATTACGTTTTCGTCCCGAAGAGTGGGGTATGGAAAAGGCAACAGAAGATAGTGAATATATGTTTCTCAATCTCGGCCCTAATCATCCTAGTGTTCATGGAGTGTTTCGGGTGGCTTTGCAGCTAGATGGTGAGGTCATTATTGATTCTGTTCCTGATATTGGTTACCACCATCGCGGTGCTGAAAAAATGGCCGAACGCCAAACATGGCATACCTACATCCCCTACACCGATCGTATTGATTACCTTGGCGGGGTAATGAATAACCTTGCCTATATCCAGTCAGTAGAAATGCTGGGTGGAGTTGTGGTTCCCGAACGCGCCAAAATTATCCGTATTATGTTGGCTGAATTATTTAGAATTTCTAGTCATCTAGTTTTTTACGGAACGTTCGTTCAAGACGTGGGTCAGATGTCGCCAGTATTTTATATGTTTGCTGATCGTGAGAGATTGTTCGGCATCATTGAGGCAATTACTGGGGGACGTATGCACCCTGCATGGTTCCGTATTGGTGGTGTTGCGCAGGATCTTCCAGAAGGTTGGGATACCTTGGTTCGCGACTTTATTGACTTTTTACCAGCACGTCTTGACCACTATGACAAGATGGCTATGCAGAACAAAATGCTTAAAGAGCGCACTGTTGGTATTGGCGTTTATAGCCAACAAGAAGCTATTGATTGGGGCATTACTGGTCCTGGCTTACGGGCTACGGGTTGTGATTGGGACGTGCGGAAAAAGCGCCCTTATGGTGGCTATGATCAGTTTGATTTTGATGTGCCAGTTTCACATAACGGTGACTGTTATGATCGTGCTGAATTACGTATTGAAGAGATGCGACAGAGTTTACGTATTATTCGCCAGTGCTTGGATAATATGCCGGGAGGTCCCTATAAAAGTGACCATCGGTTGACAACGCCGCCGCCTAAAGAGCGGACCATGGAAGATATTGAGACTTTGATTCACCATTTTCTCAATGTTAGTTGGGGGCCTGTGGTGCCTGCTGGGGAGGCCTCGGTAATGATTGAAGCGACAAAAGGGATAAATAGTTATCACTTGATTAGTGATGGTGGCACTAACTCATACAGAACACGTATCCGAACACCCTCCTTTCCTCACTTACAGCAAATACCTCTAATCAGTAACGGGCTAATGATTCCCGATTTAATAGCCATTATTGCCAGTATCGATTTTGTTATGGCGGATGTTGACCGATGAGTAATGCAAAGATGATTCAAAGTGACATCAGTTCAGTGCTTACGCTACAAGAAATGGCGGAGATAGACCATGAGCTTGAGCATATTCCCTATAAATCTGGTGCTGCGATTGATGCTTTAAAAATAGTTCAGGATGGGCGCGGCTGGGTATCTGATGAGAGCCTTCAAGCAATCGCTAAGTATTTGGATATGTCTGCGGAAGAGCTAGAGGGAGTGGCCACGTTTTATAATTTAATTTATCGCCGTCCAGTAGGTGAAAAAGTCATTCTATTTTGTGACAGCGTCAGTTGTTGGATAAGTGGTTGTGACAGTATTAAGCAAACTATTTCGGACACTCTGGGTGTCGATTACGGTGAGACCACTGAGGATAATCGTTACACGCTCCTGCCTGTTCCCTGTTTAGGTGCCTGTGACAGAGCACCCGTGATGATGGTCGGCGATGATTTGGTGACGCATCTTGATGATCATAAAATTAGTGAAATTTTTACTAGCAGTAAGTTGGGAGGTCAGTCTTGATGGAAAAAGTACTGACGCGCAATATTGAGCCCGGTAAAGCTCCCACAGACTTGGCTGCCTATGAGGCTAATGGCGGTTATCAAGGTTTACGTAAAGCGATGTCGGGTATGTCTCCGCTAGACTGTCGAGAGGTTGTCAGCGAATCTAATTTGCGAGGGCGCGGTGGCGCTGGATTCCCAACTGGCATGAAGTGGAGCTTTGTGCCAATGGGCGATAAATGTACCCCGGGGCACAAATATCTTGTCTGCAATGCCGATGAAATGGAGCCCGGTGCCTTTAAAGATCGACTGCTGATGGAATATGACCCGCATCAACTCATCGAAGGGATGATTTTATCAGCCTATTGTATTGACGCTGATCTTTCTTATATTTTTATCCGCGGTGAGTACGTAGTGGCCATCGAGCGCCTTCGCGAAGCTTTAAAAGAATGTTATGCCAAAGGTTATCTTGGTGACAATATTCTGGGCAGTGGTTTTAAGCTCGATATGTACGTCCATCCTAGTGCAGGTCGTTATATCTGTGGTGAAGAAACGGCCCTTATTAACGCACTTGAAGGTAAGCGAGCAAATCCTAGAGCCAAACCACCATTTCCTCAGGTGAGTGGCCTATGGGGTCGCCCGACTATTGTTAACAATGTCGAAACGCTCTGTAATATCCCACATATTATTGACCGTGGCGCTGACTGGTTTAAGAGTCTTGGAGTCGGTGAGGATGCGGGTACTAAAATGTTTGGTGTTAGTGGGCGCGTTAAAAATCCCGGTTGTTGGGAGCTTCCAATGGGTACTCCAATTCGCGAAATTATTGAAAACTATGCGGGAGGTATGCAAGACGGGTTGAAACTTAGAGGTTTTTTGCCGGGCGGTGGCTCAACCGACTTTTTGACCCAAGACCATCTCGATTTAGCCATGGACTATAACGTCATCGGTAAAGCTGGCAGCCGTATGGGTACCGGCACTATGATTATTTTGGATGATCAGACTTGTCCGGTAGGCATGGTATTAAATTTGATTCGCTTTTTTGCCCATGAATCTTGTGGGTTTTGTACCCCTTGCAGAGATGGCCTGCCGTGGACGAGGCAGGTACTAGAAGACATAGAGCAAGGTCGAGGTAAAACTGAAGATTTAGATACGCTTGAATATCAAATTAACTACATAGGTGCGATGGGTAATACACACTGTGCCCTTGCGCCTGGAGCGATGGAGCCACTGCAAAGTGCCCTTAAATACTTCCGTGATGATTTTGAACGACACATTAGTGGTGGCTGTTGTCCTTACCACTCACGAAAGGGAGCCTAAGCTATGCCGATGATCTATGTTGATGGTCAGGAAATTGAGGTCAAAAAAGGCGAAAATATACTTGAAGCCTGTCTTAATGCAGGTCTAGATTTGCCTTATTTTTGCTGGCATCCGGCCATGGGTTCTATTGGCTCTTGTCGCCAATGCGCATTGGTTCAATACCATAACGAGGAGGATACTCGCGGCCGCATAGTTATGGGCTGCATGACACCAGTGAGTGAAGGTGCAAGATTCTCGCTGAAGGCTGAAAATGCGACACAGTTTCGTGAAGCGGTTGTTGAGAGCCTCATGCTTAATCACCCGCATGACTGTCCCGTATGCGCTGAAGGTGGAGAATGCCATCTGCAAGATATGACTGTTATGGTCGGACATCGTGATCGCCGATATACGGGGAAAAAGAATACCTATCGCAATCAATATTTGGGTCCTCTAATTCACCATGAGATGAACCGGTGTATTGCGTGTTACAGGTGTGAGCGTTATTACCGTGATTACGCTGGAGGCAAGGACCTAGGCGCTCAGGCCTCGCACGACCATTTGTATTTTGGTCGTCATGAGGAAGGCATTTTAGAGAGTGAATTTTCGGGTAATCTGGTTGAGGTATGCCCCACCGGGGTTTTCACCGACAAGCCGTTCCTCAAGCAATACAGTCGCAAGTGGGATTTACAGTCTGCCCCTTCTATCTGTCAGGGCTGTGCAGTGGGATGTAATATTACTCCTGGCGAGCGTTATGGCAAGGTTAAGCGCGTTCATAATCGCTATAACCACGACGTTAATGGTTACTTTATATGTGATCGTGGTCGCTTTGGGAGTGGCTATCTGAACAGTGATTTACGCCTTGATTATGCGGGTATTAAAAATCCTGATGGTCGCTTCTTTGCCGTTCATCAGCAGCAAGCACTAGACACAGCCGCTGGTTGGATCGCGGGTAAAAAAGTCGCGGCTATTGGTTCGCCCAGAGCCTCACTTGAGGCAAATTACCTTCTGCGTGAGCTGGTTGGATCAAAGAACTTTGTACCCGGATTTTCAGATCGAGAAGCTGATTTGATGGCCAGTATTGTCAATATTTTACAGACGACTATGTCTATTAATCCATCAATTAAGCAGATAGAGACTGCTGATGCGGTGCTGGTTCTTGGTGAGGACGTTACAAATACCGCCCCTCGCATGGCGCTTGCGCTTAGGCAGTCTGTACGTAACAAAGCTTTTGAATTAGCCGAGCAGATGGGTCTTCCTGCTTGGCAAGACGCAGCGGTACGGAATCTTGCTCAAGACCAACGTTCACCAATGACTATTGTATCGGCCATGGATACCCGCCTAGATGATGTTGCTAGTGCTTGTGTTTCATTAGCGCCTGATGATATAGCCGCCTTTGGGTATGCTGTGGCAGCAGCTTTGGTGGGTGAAATAACAAATAATCCCGAGGCAGATGCCACGGCAAAGATGCTTAAAGCGGCGAAAAACCCTCTAATAGTCAGTGGTTTAAGTATGGCTCATCAGGGTGTTATTGACAGCGCGGCCGCAGTAGCGGAGGCTTTGAGCCAACCGACAACCATGCTGACTTTTTGTTTGCCGGAGTGTAACAGCTTAGGTCTAGCACTAATGGTAGTGGATGGTTCCAGTAGCACTTTAGAGACCTTAGCTAAACGTGCGGGAAAACTCGATGCATTAATAATATTAGAAAATGATTTGTATCGTCGTGGCGACAAAGAACTCATCAATCAGCTATTGGCTACTGGGACTAAGGTCATCACCTTAGATATGTATGAAAATGGCACCCTTGATCAGTCTGACTTGGTCATGGCAGCGGCCTCTTATGCAGAGTCTCAAGGCACATTGGTAAGCAGTGAGGGGCGGGCTCAGCGGTTCTATCCAGTGCATTCTCCATCGTCTGAAAGATTACCCAGCTGGGAGTGGCTACT
>DCBC01000035.1:8039-11611 GCA_002313335.1 Porticoccaceae bacterium UBA1117 | reverse complement strand
CTGGATTTAAAGTAAGCGAGGAACAGAGAAAGGGCAGAGGGACAGAGACTGTCAATCAGCACAACACCGCACCCCGCGGTTTGTCTGCATAGCAATAGGCAGGTCTCCGGACTCATAAGTGAGCAATCGCTCTATTTGGTAACCTTCCCATGCCGAAGCACAGTGGTATCCAACCAAATACTCTTATTTACCGTTGCGGGGGCAGTGTCGGGATGACTTTCTGTTTCGTTGCAAAGTGCACCGACTTCCCTTTTCATTCCTTTTTGCCAAAAACTAAAATGCCAAAAAGAAAACCTAGTGCAGAAGCAAGAATCCGCAATTTACTCTCAGGCTATAAAATTGTCAACCGACATTATTGGAAAATTGGACATTAGACTGTTAATCTGGCGGCTCAAAATAAGTCACTAAGAAACGAGGAACACACATGCTCGCAGTGTTGATAAAACGAACCCTGGCGTCAGAAATGGAGTCGACCTATGAAGCGTTCTCTCGGAAAATTATTCAGGCAGCTGTGCCCGCCAAAGGATTCATCTCCAGCAAGGCTTTTAAAGATTTAAAAGATACCAAAATTCGTTATACGCTTATTCAAATGGAGTGCTTGGCAGATTGGAAAGCTTGGTATGGATCTGAGGAGCGCCGTACCGCGTTAATGCACATACAGCCGCTACTGGTTGAAGATGAACATATATCAATCTTGACGACGGCTTAAGATAGCGCCTCGAGCGCCTCGGTTACCTTGCGCACAGGCACTATTGTCATGCCTTTAATAGGATGCTTAGGCATATTAGCTGCCGGGACAATAGCGCGACTAAAGCCATGCTTAGCTGCCTCACGCAATCGCTCTTGACCATTCGCAACTGGCCGAATTTCACCTGCCAATCCGACCTCACCGAATACGACTAAATCTTTAGGTAATGGACTGTCCCTAAAGCTAGATATCACTGACAGTATTAATGCTAAATCAGCGCTGGTCTCCAAGACTTTGACACCCCCAACAACATTGACGAAAACATCCTGATCACCGACAGATATACCACCGTGACGATGGAGTACTGCCAACAGCATCGACAAGCGGTTATGGTCGAGACCGACGGTCACTCGTCGAGGATTCCCTAAATGACTATCATCAACTAACGCCTGTAGCTCTACCAATAGAGGACGCGTTCCCTCCCATATCACCATTACTACACTACCCGAGGATACCTCTTCGCCGCGCTGCAGGAAAATAGCTGACGGATTTGGGACTTCACGCAGACCTTTATCAGTCATTGCAAAAACACCCAGTTCATTAACGGCACCGAAGCGATTTTTGTTACTGCGCAGAGTTCTAAATTGACTGTCGCTAGAACCCTCTAACATCAGAGAGCAATCAATCATATGCTCCAGCACTTTGGGTCCCGCTAATGATCCATCTTTAGTCACATGACCAACCATTATTAGTACCGTACCAGTTTGCTTAGCAAATCTTACCAGCATGGCAGCACTTTCTCTAACCTGAGAAACACTGCCAGGCGCGGAAGCTACCTCAGCAATATGCATAACCTGAATGGAATCAATAACTAAAATTTTGGGTCGTTTTTGTTCAGCAATTGCACAAACAGTTTCGACTGAAGTCTCAGCCATAATTTCTAGCTTCTTAGTCGGTAATCCCAGACGATTAGCGCGCATGGCCACTTGCTGTGGTGATTCTTCACCGGTTACATACAAGGCACTATTACTCTCAGCCATGGCACAGAGTGTTTGCAGTAAGACCGTACTCTTCCCAGCCCCTGGTTCGCCTCCCAGTAAAACGCAAGATCCTGGCACAAAACCACCACCCAGAACTAAATCTAATTCACCCGTGCCAGAACTAATTCTTGGAATTTCATCAAGAGCAATATCAGCGAGAGTCTTAACCACGCTGTCCACATTCCCAGCAAACCCCGAGCGCAGAGTAGTCCCTCCCCTAGAGAGGCTGCCTAGGCGCACTTCAGAAAGTGTATTCCAAGCATTACATTCACTGCACTGACCCTGCCATTTGCCATAATCTGCACCGCAATCGTTGCACACATAAGCTGATTTAGTTTTGACCACCATAAATAATTCCCTAATCGATCAAAGATCATTTAAGCCTATTACTGTGGTTATGTACAGTAATAAGCCTCTCTAAATAATTCTCACATAGACTGAAAAAAATTTAAAGTATACTAAGCCAATAACATTCGTGGTCCCGATGATTAGTTTATGTCGTTCAAGCAATAGCTTTCTGATAAGGTGACAACATGTCGCTGATTCCTGAAAAACCTATTGTCATTTCTCCTACGCTAGCTGCAACTATCGGTTTGGAAGAGACCGTTTTTCTGCAACTTCTGCAGGAATGTATAAGCCATGGCTATCCGGTCACAAGTAGTGGTTTTGACTGGATTACTGTATCTGCAGATAAAATTCTCCATCTGGCTCCTTTTTGGGGTCAAACTGATGTGCGTCGTTTGTCCTCAAGTCTGCATGAAAAGGGGCTCTTGCTTATAGGGGGCGGCCCGTTTACCGCAAACCAAGATTTTCGATTTGCTTTTAATGAAGGATCGTCCTCTCAGCCAATCTCTGCAATGGCAAGCTCCAATGGAGTTAGCACATCGGTCCCACCGAATAAACCTCATGCCGCAAAAACCATTGGTGGAAGCTGGCAACCGAGCGAAGATGCTCTTCGGCAGTTAAGCCAACTCGGCGTGACAAGAGAATTTGCTCACCAGCAAATTCCTCAGTTTGTCTCCTACTGGCGTGACCGCAATGTTCCGCGGCATAGCTGGGAGTCAAAATATATTAAAGAAGTATGGCGTCAGTGGCAGCAGGCTGAAACAACTAATAATAGACGGCGTAAAGAGGTCTCTGTCACCGGAGATTGGCGACCCTCAGTTGACGCCCTCGACATTTTAGTCAGCAAAGGCGGAATTAATACTAATTTTGTCGACGATGCTATCCCTGAGTTCATTTTGTACTGGCGGGATCGAGGTGAATTATCTAGCACCTGGGACTCCAAATTTATTCAACACGTTAGACGTCAGTGGCAGTTCTTTACGGGTATGATGGAACAAGATTCTATGCCTCGGGTTATCCCCATAAATTGGAAGCCCAAAGAAGCTGTTTATGATGTATTACAAATGGCCAACATTGATCGTCCATTTGCTGAAAAAACTATCCCAGAATTTGTTTTATACTGGCAGGAGAATGGGACGCCTCAATCATCATGGAGCACAAAGTTTTTACAGTATGTTAAGCGTCAGTGGGCGTATCAAAGTAAATTATTAACGGAACCTTCCAATGGCAAACAGCAAGGACATTCAAAAGGTCGCATCCGAGATCGGAGTATCATCGAAAAGCTCACCGACCGCAGCTGGGCGTCCTAAGGACGTCAAAGCCTCTCCGGAACTAATCGATGCCATCAACCAGGTTTTTGCGCTGTTTCAAGTTAATTACCATAACCAATATTATAGTGCATTCGGTGACACTACGAGATCCGAAAACCTAGCTAAAAATCTTTGGTGCAAAAAGTTAAATAATTTCTCACCAATAACAATATGTGGTGCTGCAGAGAA
>DCBC01000035.1:5322-7635 GCA_002313335.1 Porticoccaceae bacterium UBA1117 | reverse complement strand
TACCAAATCCGAGAAAAGCCTATCAGGAAGTCTGTAATAAAATCAGCCCTAAAGCCGATCAAAAGTGGTCTCATCCTGCCGTTTATTTCGCAGGCCGTGATGCTGGCTGGCATATGCTTGCTAACGGTATTGAATCTAAAGTATTTCCCATCTTTAGCGACATCTATCAGCAATACTGTGACCGAGTTTTAGCGGGTGAGAAGTTTATTATCGAAAAATCGAGCACCATACCTGAACTACCAGAATTACCGGCCACTAAAAAGCATAATCAGCAGCAACTTGATAACCTCAAAAAACTGTTAGATTAAATATCTGCGAGACATAAGCAATGGCATTACAACCTCTAATACACAACTCAACCGCTCGCCGTATGGCGAAAACCATACTCAATGGGTTCCGTAGCTATTTCGCCGACTATCTCAACTCAACGCTAACCGCAAAAGCACGGTTTGAAAAAGCTGACTGGCACGGAGTGAGCCAAGCCAATGTTGAGCGTTTAGAACTCTACAAAGATAAAGTCGCCCAAACAGTCCAATACCTTGAAGTGGTTACTAATAAAGATATTGCTAATCTCATACTCTGGGGTGAGGCTAAGAAGGCCTATACGCAATTGGTTTTTAATTTCCCTAACTTTGAAATTGCTGAGACGTTCTTTAACTCTGTATTTAGTGACATTCATGACCATGACAAGATTAGCGATGATATTATTTACGTTATTTCATCGCAGTTAATAGAAGCACCGGAAGCTGAATATAGTATTTTTGTGCGCTATGAGGGTGAAAATTTTCGTGACACCTTTCAGCGTATTCTTGAAGAAGCAGAGTTCTCTCTGCCTATGGAAGACCTTAGCTTAGATCTCGACTGTATTATGAATGTGTTTAATCAAGAGATTGCTCCCCATTTAAAGGGCGCACCAGAGACGATTAAATTCGACTTGCTTGAATCGACTTTTTATCGCAGTAAAGCAGCCTATATGGTTGGGCGTCTAATAGATGGTGATCAGACATTCCCAATGGCGCTAGTTATTCTAAATAATGAACAGGGTGCGCTGTATGTTGATACCGCGCTATTTAATGCTGATGAATTAAGCGTTGTATTTAGCTTCACTCAAAATCATTTTATGGTCGATGCACCTCTGCCTTATCAATATGCTCTTTTCCTGAAAAATTTAGTGCCCAACAAACTCAACTATGAGATTTATAACGCCTTAGGGTTTCCAAAGCATGCGAAAACCGAATTTTATCGTCAATTAGTAGGTCACCTTAAAAACTCCAACGATGAATTTGTGGTTGCTCCAGGTATAAAGGGGATGGTTATGACAGTGTTTACACTACCCTCTTACAACATTGTTTTTAAGATTATTAAGGATAAGTTTGCGCCGCCCAAAGAAGTCACCCATCAGATTGTGCGGGAAAAATATCGTCTGGTCTCTCGTCATGACCGCATCGGCCGCATGGCTGACACTCAGGAATTTGATAATCTAGTTTTCCCACTCAGTCGCTTTTCTGATGAACTAATTACGGAATTACAAAAGGTAGCGTCCTCTCAAATAGAGATTCGAGATGACAAAATTCTAATAAAACACCTGTATACCGAACGCTATATGACGCCCTTAAATATTTTTCTTGAAAGCGCTAATGATGTTGAGATCCGAGGTGCTATGGAAGAATATGGTAACTGTATAAAACAATTGGCGGCTGCAAATATATTTCCTGGTGACATGCCGCTAAAAAACTTCGGCGTCACCCGTCATGGCCGTGTAGTGTTTTATGACTATGACGAAATCGCAACACTGACTGATTGTAATTTTCGGAGGATCCCTCAAGCGCGAACAGAACAAGAAGAAATGCAGTCCGGCACCTGGTACACAGTGGGGCCTGACGATATCTTTCCTGAAGAATTTAGATTATTTTTCTCAGGGAATATTAAAGCACGAAAAATGTTTGAAGAGATTCACAGTGAACTCTATGACGTTACTTTCTGGACTGACCTTCAAGAACAAATTCGTGATGGGTATGTTGTTGACGTGTTCCCCTATCGTCGTGCCAAACGCTTCGATCGAGGTAAAAGCTCTCAACTGGAGGTTTTTGCGGATTAGCGGTATCTCAGGATTTCAGATCGATTCCCAGAACGAATTACAAAGTTATCTGGCTGAATAGCAACTAGCGTCCAAGTCTGATTTAAAGCATCGCCTTCGCGAAAACTTCGGTCACCAATAAACAATCTATTGGAGGAAGATCCCTCAGCAATAAACATATGTCCAGCCACAATAAAATCGGGCACTGCATCCGTATTTATCACTAACGCTTCCTC
>DCBC01000035.1:585-4932 GCA_002313335.1 Porticoccaceae bacterium UBA1117 | reverse complement strand
GTAGCTTCTGAGATAAGAGGTTGGTCAGTGATACTTTGATTGGAGAGAGGAGACTGCATCCACTGCTGACTGAAAAGGCCGCCAAGCAGCAGACCCATCAGCAACAAAACAGAGGCTAAGAGCCAATATCGGTATCCTGCCGTCTGAGGCGTAGGTTGATATGGATCCCAATGAGCGCTGGAAAAATCATTTAAATCTTGAGAATCTTCCCTCAAGCGATCTCGCTCAGCTTTTTTTAAAGCATTAAGAATGTATGACATTACTCACCGCTCCCAGTCAGCGTTGGCACCATAGACTCAGTCAATGTATTCAATCTCATCAATGTTTGTCGACCAACAATACCGTCTGCAGTAATACGTTGTTGCTTCTGAAAATCAGTGACCTGTGCCTGCAGAGCTTCGGTGTAATTTCCGCCAGTAATCAATTTATCTGCCTGGTTATTAACTATGCCCAGCTTCTCTTGCAGCCACACTAGTGCTGGCTTGTTTGAATCACCGGGCTTTAGCATCTCAAAAGAATTTGGTGATCGCCACAAATAGAGATAACTGCCTGTCCATTTGTCCAAGAATGTCTGTCGATCCATCTCTATACTTTCCCCGCTGGATATCAAACTCACAGTAAACTCATCAATCTGAACAACAAGAGCAATTTTTTGAAGTTCTGATTGTTCCCGCATAAAGACAATACCTGGACGATTAACTGCCGACAGTATAAATAAAGTCGTATTATTCACCTGCACAGACCGCAGACCAGACCTATCTGCACGCTCTTCGAGCTCCTCTAGAGTGTAGACTTCTGACGCCGATATTCCCCAAAATTTAAGAAGATTGATGAGCGGATTTTTTGAGTGCCCTTCTGTTTTTGTCTCACTATTGCCTTGATTATCATCAGACTCAATTGGCGCCTCTAAGACGATGAGCGCTTCAGATCCAACTAGCGGCTTATCCAGCAGCAGTTGTTCATCACCAACCAATAGAGTGTTCGCTGTTGTTTCTTGGGTATCCGGTGAGCCAACAACTGGCAGCTGCAGCTCAACAGCAACATCTTGTATATTCACCGCTTTCAGAGAGGCGGACTCTAAACTGTCACTCACTCTGTTAAACCTATTATTCCAATCAACATCGTCTAATGGCGCGAAGACAGCCACTAGTGTTATAGCAACCCCTAAGACCAAAGAAGCGGTAATTAACTGCGTTTTAGACTTACCGTTGGTTGAGTTTGATGTCGTTAAAATTTCTTTAGAGGCAAGCTTAACTAACCTAGCTGAGACAGTTTTAGCGCCCGTAGAATAGGCAGCTAACAGCGCTTGATGACAAATTAAATTGATTAATCTTGGGACACCTTTAGTCAATTTAAATAAAGTATTAGCACAATTCGTATCAAAAATTGCTCCAGCGGCACCAGCATGATGTAATCGATGGTTAATATAGTTGGTAATTTCAGACTTATCTAAAGGCAGCAGATGAAAGCGTGATACTACTCGCTGGTTTAACTGCCGAAGCTTGTTTTGTCCAAGCATATCCAAGAGCTCAGGTTGACCTACCAACAAAATATGCAGCAGCTTATGAGTATTTGTCTCCAGGTTACTAAGCAGTCTTAGTGTTTCTAGCACGTCATGGCTAAGATTTTGCGCTTCTTCAAGGACAATTAGTGTTTTTTTGCCCGCGGCATGGCTTGTGAGTAAGTCTTTATTGAGCGCATCAATACAAGCTTTAGAAAATGATATATGTTTTGTGACTGGTGTTTTGATGGACAGTTCGCTACAAATGCTAGCTAACAGGTCTGATTCATTGAGCTTACTATTAAGTACATAAGCAACTCGCACATGCGCAGGTATACGCTGCAGCATCGTTCGAGTAAGTGTCGTTTTCCCGGTGCCAACCTCACCGGTGAGTAGTATGAAACCACCCTCACGATCAAGGCCATATTTTAAATGTGCAACAGCCTGCCGGTGCTGATGGCTCGGATATAAAAATCCGGGATCAGGAACAATCGAGAATGGCTCTCGTTTAAGCACAAAATGCTGTAAATAAATACTCATCGCCCAGTATTACTCAGTCTTGTCTAATAACTTTCCCTGCTCAATAAAGTCTCTCAACTGTTTGGCCACAGCGCTGTCTTCGTTACCTTCGAAATCGCGAGTTTTTAAATGTTCGAACTTAGCTTGAGATAATTTGTTAGCGTCCTCTGGAGTACGAATAATGGTCGGCCGAATAAACATCATCAAAACTTTTTCTGAATCATTGTTCCTCGACGACTTAAACAGATGCCCCAATAGTGGAATATCTCCCAAAAATGGAACCTTCGATTCGCTTTCACCCGTAGTGCCTTCAATCAAACCACCCAAAACGAGCAACTCACCATCTTGGATCATGACGTTAGTCTGTATTGTACTTTTGGTCGTCGTTGCGCCCAGCTGGGAATCTGCCGTTCCTGTTTTTACCGCAGAGGACTCTTGCTCTATTTCTAAGCGCACCGCATTGCCTTTACTGATTTGAGGTTTGACCTTGAGCATTACCCCAACATCTTCTCGATTAACGGTCGTAAAAGGATTAACGCTGTTAGAATTGTTAGTGTTAGCGTAACTACCCGTTGGAAAGGGAACCTGCTCACCCACGCTTAATGAGGCCTCCTCATTATCAAGGGTAATAACCGAGGGGGTCGAAAGAAGCTTGTTGCGCCCATCCTTCTTGATTGCCTGAACCAACAATCCCATACCCCTATTTGTTTTAGCGTCGAAATCTCCCACGACACCTATTACGCTTGCAGGCAAACTACTCGCAATCTGGGCACCACTAACGGCCGCATCTCCACCTCCAAAAGCTGTGCCTAACAAGCCCGCAAGTACACCATCAAAATTAGTGATGTATCCGCCGCGGTCTTTGCCCGTTATCGCTATCTGCGCACTAATGCTTCTAGCCTGCTCTTCTGATAATTCAGCGATCACTGCTTCAATAAGCACTTGTGGACGGGCACGATCCAACTTAGCAACCACGTTTTGAATTTCACGAATTACCGCTGAAGGCGCAGCAATAACCAAGGCATTGTTTAACTCATCGATTTCCACTTTGTAGTTAGTGTCAGACTTTCCATCCCCCACAGATTCACCTGCTAGGCGTAAAAAGATGTCTGACCCCAGCATTCCATCAATAATTGGTTTTATCTCTGATGCTCTTGAGTAATCTAAATAAATTACTTCAACATTCCCCTTTTTGGTAGAGGGGAGATCGAGCAGTTTTAGCATATTACGAAAGGCGGTACGCGCCATACTAGGGCCACTGACTATTACGCGATTATTCAGGCCATCCTCTACCAATGACAACTCTTGCTTTTGCAATTGCTTAAGCTGTCCAGCAATATGTACTGCCTCTCCTGCCGCAATGTATCTTAAATTTATAACCTCAACCGCGGTTTGATCCGGATCATCCATTTTTAAGATAATTCTTTTTACTGCTTTAACATTGCTGCGGATATCGGACACAATTAAGAAGTTACTTTGAGCAAATGCCAACAGCCGCGCACCATTACTCAGAAGAGGCTTAATAACTGGGACTAAGGTAGCAGCCTGCACATAATTTATTTTGATTATTTCGGTTTCAAGAGTGTTATCGCCATTTCCACCAGCAAAATTAAATGCTTGAGTAAAAGGAATTATGCGTGTGACGGCACCATCTTCAACCGCCTGAAAACCTTGGACCTGAATAGAAGATAGAATAGCTTCGTAGAGTAGGGATGCATCGATGGGTCCCGGAGAAATAATCGTTACCTTGCCCTTCACTCGAGGATCCAATACAAAGGATTTTCCAGTAATTTCAGCGACACTTTCAATAACACTACGAATATCTGCATCACGGAAGTTAATCTGAACAGTCTCGGCCGCTAGCACTTCAGTAGTGAGGCACCAACTGAGACAAAAGATAGCGCCTAGCTTTCCTAAAGAGTTCATTATTTCTTTTCCTTGATAACTATGTGAGGTCATCGGTATCTTCCGCTGTACTGTTAAAGTAGTCATGTTAGGGCTTCAATCCAAAAGTTGGTAACATTTTCGCTGATAGACTCGCAGCGTTTACATAAATTGTTTCCTGGCGGCCATTACGCATAACTGTGACTGGTAAGCTCGTCGCTGTGCTGTAACTCATTAGTTTAATGGGGTTTGACATCAAATCTTGGACCGACAAACCATCAACCTGCATGACCACATCACCATCGCGAATATCTGCCATCATCTTTATATCAGCGGATAAATTGTTCATTTTAAAGCCGCTGCCACCTGCAACATTGACTGGCACCGCACCGAACATATTGGCTAATGCAAATCCTTTAGATTGGAGTCGCTCAGCTGATCCA
>DCBC01000035.1:0-188 GCA_002313335.1 Porticoccaceae bacterium UBA1117 | reverse complement strand
ACAACAATGCGATAGGCCTCAATAGCCAAAAGCTTTATCGACCCATTAATTTGGTCGTTCTTCTGGAATACTTGTTCAGGCTTACCTTTAAATTTTAGAGTGGCTGAAGAAGCTTCACCGGCTAACATTACCCCGAGCAACTCAGCGTTAATATTTGCGTCTGAGAGTTCCTGATTTTTTTCAGACAC
>DCBC01000130.1:6692-7393 GCA_002313335.1 Porticoccaceae bacterium UBA1117 | reverse complement strand
CTGCGTTTCCCGAAGATTATTTAGCATGGGCTTTGTATGGTGGAGATGACTACCAACTATGTTTTACCGTACCACAGGAAGACGTTGGTAAATTGACTGGTTGGTTAGCAGAGGGTAGGTTAGAGGCTACCAGAATTGGCAAGATAATTACTTGCGGTGAGTTAGGTCCAGAGGTTTTATTGGATGGCTTACCAGTTGGTGAATCGAAAAAGGGGTTTGATCATTTTGGCTACTAATCCATCTTTTTCTACGCTCATGAGATCACCCAGTCTATTCCTCGCTTTTGGTTTTGGTAGTGGTTTGGCACCAAAAGCGCCCGGAACCTTTGGCTCTCTAGCAGGCCTAGCAATCTGGTTTCTGCTCGCCGATTTATCGCTCCCAACCTACTTAATGTTGGTGGCTGTGAGTGGATTATGTGGCGTATTTATTTGTGGCACTGCCGCAAAGAAACTTGGCGTTCATGATCATGGTGGAATAGTTTGGGATGAATTTGTTGGTTTATGGATAGCCATGGCTGCGTTGCCCGTGTCATGGACATCAGTTATTTTGGGATTTGGTTTATTTCGGTTGTTCGATATTCTTAAGCCCTGGCCCATTAATTGGATCGATAAAAACGTATCGGGCGGTTGGGGTATTATGCTGGATGATGTCGCGGCAGGAGCCGCGGCTTCACTCACTATTTACATGTTTGTAAGCCTAGG
>DCBC01000130.1:1912-6319 GCA_002313335.1 Porticoccaceae bacterium UBA1117 | reverse complement strand
TGCTGTTAATAAATTTTAGACAATAATAAGAGACTATTTTTTTAATGAAAAAGTTTGCACCCGTACTGCTCGTTTTAGGCGCATTGTTAGTATTCTTTTTGATGGATGCATTGAAAACCGAACCTATAAAGGCAGACCTGCCAGATGCGGCGTTGGCAGTCAAAACTCAGATTCTTAATCGCACTGAGGTCACTTTATCAGTGGAATCGCAAGGCACTGTTCGCCCCAGAACCAGAACTACATTAATTTCAGAAGTATCTGGCGCTGTTCTTGAAGTTTCCGATCAGTTTATTGTGGGGGGTATTTTTAAGAAAGGGGATGTTTTAATGCGTCTGGACCCTGCGGATTACGAGGTAGCTCTGCAGCGAGCAAAAGCACAATTAATTAGCAGAAATGCTTTACTAGAGCTTGAAAAAGCGAGAGCTGTTCAGGCTAAGAAAGAGTGGGAAATGACGGGTCGGCCTGAGTCGGACGCACCAGCTTTGGCCCTCAGAGCACCCTACTTAGCGGAAGCTGAAGCAAATATTCTGCAAGCCCAGGCGGAGGTAAAACAAGCTCAAATAAAGCTCCAGAGAGCAACGATACGCGCTCCTTACGCGGGAATAGTTTCTGCTAAGTCAGTTGATATCGGACAATATGTCACCACAGGCTCACGACTGGGAGAGACGTTCGCTATTGAATTTGTGGAGATAAGATTACCGTTAACGACCAAGGATTTATCTCAGATGGAGTTAGGGTCCTTTCAAAATATAGAGGCTGATAACAAGGCGACGCTCAGTGGGTCAGTGAATGGTCGGTCAGCTGTTTGGTCTGCAGCAATTGTGAGGTCTGAAGGGGTTGTTGAAGAGCTGAATCGCTCTCAGTACTTAGTGGCAAGGGTCTCAGATCCTTACGGGTTGAATCAACCGTTAGCCGCTAGTTCGCAGCCACTATTAGTAGGTACTTTTGTGACTGCAAAATTACGTGGTAAAACTTTGAGAAACGTCTTTAAAGTGCCGCGAAGTGCTTTATTGCAGGGGTCTCGAGTAGCGGTAGTGGATGCAATGCAAAAGCTACAAATCAATGCCGTTAAAGTAGTGTTTAACGATGAAGGCTACTACTACATTTCTGAGGGTCTTAAGAATGGAGCAGAAGTTATCGTCAGTGCTATAGGTACCCCTATTGAAGGACTTAATGTCGAAGTTAAAAATTCGGTTAGCAACGGAAGCGCAGAATAATGGATTTGAACTCTAAAGGGCTTATTGGTTGGTTTGCTCGTAATCCGGTAGCGGCAAATTTAATTATGATATTGATTTTTTTCTCCGGTGCATTGTCTTTACTGAGTATTAGTAAAGAAATGTTTCCTCGCGGAGAAACGAGCATGATCAGTATAGGTGCCCCTTATCCTGGGGCGGCGCCTGTCGAGGTAGAGAAAGGTGTTATTTTGCCCATGGAATCTGCTCTGGAAGGATTACGAGGTATCAAAAAAATAACCTCTGCTGCAGATCGGGATTATGCCCGTGTCTATTTGGAGATTGAAGAGAACGAAGACATCAATGAGGTAATGAGTCAAGTTGAAAACCGCATCGATAGCATTACTAACTTACCGGATGATCTTGAAAAGCCAACGGTAAAAAGAGTCGAACTCAATCTGTGGGCAATGGGTGTGGCCGTCTATGGTGATATGACAGAGTTAGAAAAGAAAATTATTGGTGATGAGATTTACGATGAACTACAGGCCTTACCAGACGTAAAGGAGCTTCGTCTTTGGGGTGCAGGCACCTACGAAATTTCCATAGAGGTCAGAGAGAATCGGCTTCGTGAGTTAAATTTAACCTTAGCTGAAGTTGCTTCTGCCGTTCGATCATCCTCTCTTGACCTGCCTGCGGGTATTATTCGAACCGAGTCCGGCAATGTCTTGGTGAGAACAGAGGGTAAGGCGTACATAGGGAGCGACTTTGAAGACATTGTGCTGCGTAGCCAAATGGATGGAACGCAGCTGCTACTCTCTGACGTTGCTGAAGTGAGAGATGGGTTTACAGAGAGTATTTACACCAATCGCTTTGATCGCCAAAGCGCCTTCAGCCTCGGAATTTTCTCACTGGAGGGTCAAAATTTACTCGATATCAGCGAGACGGTGCATGCCTACGTAGAAAAAAAACAAGCTTCCATGCCGAGTGGTTTGAGCATTAGTGTGTTTAATGATGAGGCTTATGATTTAAATGGCCGGCTTACAATGATGTCGGAAAATCTCTTGATGGGCGGTATTCTAGTGGCCCTTGTGCTGGGTATTTTCCTTAATTTAAAAGTCGCATTTTGGGTAATACTGGGCATACCGGTGAGTTTTGCCGGCGCATTTTGGTTGATGCCCTTTGGTTCAGTAACGGTCAATGTACTGAGCTTATTCGCCTTCATTATGGTGCTCGGAATTGTAGTGGATGATGCCATTGTTATTGGTGAAAGCGTCTTTAGTGAGGCCAAAAAGGATTATCAAGACAAGCTTGCTCTGGGGGAAATTCCCGTTGCAGGTTATTCTACACCAGTGGAGGTAGTTGTTAGGGGTGCAAAAAGAGTAGCTACGCCATCTACTATTGGTGTGCTAACCACAATGGCAGCTTTTCTCCCGATTATCTTTATAGGAGGAAGTTTTGCGAGTATCACTAAGGCGATTGGTATTGTGGTTGTTTTATGCCTAATGTTTTCGCTTATTGAGTCTAAATTGATCCTTCCAGCACATCTCGTGGGTCTTAAGTTTGGGAAAAAACCGTCAGGAAAACAGTCCTTAATCGCTCGCTTGCAGAGTAAAGTTGCTAGGTGGTTGGACTATGTTATTGAGGATGTTTATGAGCCGACGTTACGAAAGGCTCTACGTAATCGATACACTACCCTGGCTGGGTTTCTAGCCATTTTTATTATTATCGTCGGCTCAGTGAATAGTGGTATTGCGCGATTTGAATTTTTCCCTAATGTCCCAGGAAATGGAGTGCAAGCAGAAATTATTATGCAAGATGGTGCGTCTGCGGAGAGCCTTACCGAAACAATTGATCAAATAGAAAGTGCTATTTACGCCGTTGATAAAAATTATCGAGCCGAAAACCCTGACACAGCAGGTTTGGTAGAGCACGTCGCATTTTTCATCTCTAGCGACGTAAAGGCCACCTTTCGAGTAGTGCTAACTAAAGCTGAATTCCGTAGTGTGAGCGCCACAGAAATTGAGCGATTATGGCGATCTGAGGTCGGTCTGCTACCCAATGTGCGTAAGCAGCGATACTACTCTAGTGAGGGACCCTCTGGCGCAGCTATTAGCTTATCTTTATCAGGCACTGATCCGGATGAACTGACTATGGCCAGTGTTGAGCTGCAACAATATCTAACGCAGTTTGTAGGTGTTTATGATATTTACAATTCTCAGGGATCAGGTAGTAAAGAGGTACTGATTAATTTAAAACCTTATGCCAGTCAGGTTGGTGTGCGGTTATCCGATGTTGCCAGACAAGTAAGGCAAGCATTTTATGGTGAAGAGGCGCAACGTATCCAGCGTGATTCAGACACTGTCAAAGTCATGGTTAGATACCCTGTTGAAGAGAGACGGGACATTGCTACGCTTGAAAATATGCACATCCGGACATCCAGCGGGCAAGCTATTTCTATTGGAGAGGTCGCGGATATCACTCTAGGTCTTGGCCTCACTGCGATAGAGCGCCTAGATCGAAAACGCACTGTGACAGTGACCGCTGAGGTTGAAGCTGAAAAGATTCAGAGTGGTGATGTTGTCAGTGATGTGCGTAAAAACCTGGTCCCTGAGTTACTAAGTAAATACCCAAGTGTCCAGTTTAGATTGAGCGGTGGAACCCAAGAGCAGAGTGACTACTACGGGAAAATGGGTGTCGGAGGATTAGCCGCACTATTTATGATTTATGGCTTGCTAGCGGTGCCACTGCGTTCTTATATTCAACCTATCGTTATTATGTCAGTCATACCCTTCGGGTTTATTGGTGCGGTGATTGGTCATGTGATATTTGATATGGCCGTTAACATATTATCACTGTTTGGTATTATTGCTTTGGCCGGGGTTGTTGTAAACGACAGCTTGATATTAGTTGAATTTGCTAATAGAGGAAAAGCAGAGAATCTGTCAGCTGAAGATGCGATCTTGAACGCCGGCAAAAAACGTTTTCGCGCCATATTACTCACGACTCTTACGACCTTTGTTGGTTTGTTTCCGCTACTGTTTGAAACCAGTGTGCAAGCACAATTTGTTATTCCAATGGCCTTGTCTTTGAGCTTTGGGATTCTGTTTGCCTCCACCATAACCCTAGTGCTGATCCCTTGCTTATATCTTGTTGTAGAAACCAATCATCGATTTATAAGCTCAATACTGCTGTTATTATTGCTAATTGCTGCAAGTTTTTTATTGGCCTTCTTGGG
>DCBC01000130.1:0-1536 GCA_002313335.1 Porticoccaceae bacterium UBA1117 | reverse complement strand
ATGGTCGGGCTTGGCGTACGTAAGTCACTCGGCGGGTTCCCTGAGGCGCAAGCACCAATACAGTAAGGTTGCTGATACCCTATTTTTTTGAAAATCCTGAATTAAACAAAGGTTGGTTGTACAATACCGACTTCAAACATAATAACTTTTGGAGTCCTTATTAGTGCTTCGTTACATTGAATCTTCCAAGTTACCTACTCGTTGGGGAACCTTCGATATTCACGGCTTTGAAGACCCCTTCAAGGGTAAAGAGCATATTGCAATTACCATGGGTGATTGCGGAACTGATGAGCCATTACTAACTAGAATTCACTCTGAATGCCTCACTGGAGACGCGCTCGGTAGTTTGCGATGTGACTGCGGCGAGCAGTTGCATGAGGCGATGAAGCGAATCTCAGAGCGTGGTAGAGGTGCTATCCTGTATCTGCGTCAAGAGGGTCGTGGTATAGGGTTAGTTAACAAAATTCGCGCTTATAATCTTCAGGATCAAGGTGCAGATACGGTCGAAGCCAATGAAAAACTCGGTTTTGGTGCTGATATGCGTGATTACAATATTTGTGCGCCGATGCTTGAACATTTGGGTGCTACAGAAGTTCAGTTGATGACTAATAATCCGCGAAAAATAAAGGCCCTTGAAGATTTAGGTATTGTCGTGGTCGAACGCAAGTCTCTGCAGGCTGATAGCAACCCTCATAACATTCAGTATCTTTCAACCAAGGCCGGTAAGCTTGGGCATATGCTAAAGGCTGATGACGAGTGAATCCAGGGCTATCCAAACGTATCATTCCCTGTCTTGATGTCGACAAAGGTCGCGTTGTTAAAGGTGTGCAGTTTGTTGATATACGTGATGCAGGCGACCCGGTAGAGGTAGCGAGACGTTACAATGAGCAGGGCGCAGACGAAATCACATTTCTTGATATAACCGCTAGCCATGAAGGTCGAGATACTACCTTAGAGACTGTCGAGCGAATGGCGGGTGAAGTTTTTATTCCACTCACTGTGGGTGGTGGCGTTCGTGAAATTGCGGACATTCGCAATTTACTCAATGCCGGTGCAGATAAGGTTGCAATAAATTCTGCAGCGATTTTTAACCCTGATTTTGTTGGTGAGGCTGCTCAGCGGTTCGGTAGGCAGTGTATCGTCGTGGCCATTGATGCTAAGCAGGTTGAGTGGGGTGAGAATCCGCGTTGGGAAATATTTACTCATGGTGGCCGTAAGCCTACAGGCATAGATGCTATTGATTGGGCAAAAAAAATGACTGATCTTGGGGCGGGTGAAATTCTGCTGACCAGTATGGATCGAGATGGTACGAAAAATGGCTTTGATCTTGATCTCACGTCCCGTGTCAGTGACTCAATATCTGTGCCTGTTATAGCGTCTGGCGGAGTGGGAAATTTGCAGCACCTTGCAGATGGCGTAACACTTGGCAAAGCTGATGCGGTACTGGCTGCAAGTATTTTTCATTTCAGTGAGCACAGTGTTCTTCAGGCCAAGCAATTTATGGCCGAACAGGGTATTAATGTGAGATTGTAATGG
>DCBC01000065.1:4947-5192 GCA_002313335.1 Porticoccaceae bacterium UBA1117 | reverse complement strand
ACTGCAGACATACCAACAGAAATACGCGCCTCATTCATCATATGAAACATATTGGATAAGCCCTGATTAGGCCCTCCAACAAGGTAACCAATCGACTCACCAGACTCACCAAAGTTAAGTAAACAGTTGGCGGCACCTCGGCAACCCATCTTATGATTCAGACCGGCCAGCGCTATGTTGTTGGAATCGCCAATACTTCCGTCATCATTAACTCTGTTTTTAGGTACCAAAAACAGAGAAATACC
>DCBC01000065.1:0-4562 GCA_002313335.1 Porticoccaceae bacterium UBA1117 | reverse complement strand
TCGGTAATATCTTGCTCACCGCCTGATATCCACATTTTAGTGCCACTAAGCGCATAAGAACCATCTGGCTTTAGTTCAGCTTTGGTACGTATATCTGCAAGTGATGACCCCGCTTGAGTTTCAGACAAACACATGGTGCCAAACCACTTACCATCAACAAGGTTAGGTAAGTACTTCGCCTTGAGTTCATCAGACCCGCAGACATTAAGCATGTTAGTCACGCCCTGAGTCAGAAATAAGTAGATGTGGGCGGGATTGTTAGCGCAAACGAACATACCGTTCAGTGCTTGGTCTACCATCCAAGGTAACTGCATTCCACCAATATCTGAATCATAAGCCGATGCACATAAACCGGCTTCTTGATAAGCAGAAATAGCATCTTTGAGCTCAGAAATTGTCTCTACTTTACCGTCGACAAACTGAGGCTCATTGGCATCTAACTTAGAGGCACAGGTCAAGAACTGGTCTTCAGCAATTGTCTGGCAAAGATCAAGCATCGCATCGAGAGATTCACGATCATAGTCAGCGTAGCGCTCTGATGTGAGAATCTTGTCTAACCCCAATGTTTCATAGAGCACGAAGTCGAGATCTCGACGATTGACAACCATTGACATGTTTATTCCCCTTTTTTTAATAGCACGTGATACCTAATCTCTGACATTTTAGGCAATGTAAACCGTTTTACGGAAGGCTAACTTGTTTAGCCCTAGTTTAACAATATTTGAGTTTTGATACCGACAATTATCGCTAACTAACAACAACAATCAACATCCTTTTGTTCGAGTAATATTTTTGGTTGCGCCCTTTTCACTTGTCAGTAAACTACGGGTAGGAAAATACAAAATATAAAAATAGTAGAGAGGGGAAGAAATAATGATCGCACTGGATCAACTCAACTGTGTTGCTGACATAACGCGCTATCAATCGACCATAAATGGGCATCGGATTGCGCAAATTTTCGAAGGCCGCGAAACAACTTACTCAGACCTTGACCGCAGGGCTAATCAGGTCGCCAACGGTCTAATCAATGCTGCTTGCGAACCGGGCACACGTATTGGTTATCTGGGTAAAAATAGTGATTACTATTTTGAAGTAATGGCCGGAACCGCAAAAGCCAACGTGGTGATTGCTGGTGTTAACTGGCGGCTAGCCGCTCCTGAAATTGCTTACATTCTGAACAATGCCTGTATCGACATACTGTTTGTTGGTGCAGAATTCTATGATGTGATTGAGCAGCTAATGCCCGATATTGGTGGAATTCGGCAGTTTATCGCCATTGACGGTCAGCACAATGCATGGCCTGACTACACGGCATGGCGTGACGCTCAAGCTACTTCTGACCCAATGATTCCGATTGCATTAGACGATGATGCATTACAGCTTTATACCAGTGGAACCACAGGTAACCCAAAGGGTGTGCAGTTGACCAATGGCAACTATCTCGATGTTTTAGATCAAGCTGCCAATGGTGGTTGGGGCGATTGGGACGAAGGCGAAGCAAGTATTGTTGCCATGCCAATCTTTCATGTTGCCGGTGTTAATGTTGGCTTAGTGGGCTTAGCGCAAGGACTGACGAACGTTATTCTTAAAGATGTCGATCCAGTGGTTATATTAGATTTACTAGAGAAATATCGTGTTAAGTATGCGTTCTTTGTTCCTGCCGTCATTCTATTCATGAACTCTATCCCGGGGGTTCGTGATCGAGATTTTTCTAATTTAGACTTTCTCCTTTATGGCGCCAGCCCTATTTCAGAAGAGGTATTACTAACCGCAAAAGACATTTTTAAATGTGATTTTTGTCAGGTCTATGGTCTTACCGAAACCTGCGGTGCTGGCACTATTTTACCCCCCGAAGATCATGACCCCGCCCTAGGGAAGCTTCGGTCTTGCGGCAAGCCCGCCCCCACTGCAGAAGTACGCATTCTTGGCGAGGACGGGCAGACCATGCCTGCTAATGAGGTGGGTGAGATCACGTATCGCTCAAAGAGTCTTATGAAGGGGTATTGGAAGAACGATGAGGCCACCGCTAAATCCATTCAAAATGGTTGGTTCTTGACCGGTGATGCCGGCTATCTCGATGAGGATGGCTACCTGTATATTCATGACAGGATCAAAGACATGATTGTCTCTGGTGGCGAGAATGTCTACCCCGCTGAAGTAGAGAATGCCCTCTTCGACCATCCGGCGATTGGTGATGTCGCGGTTATTGGTGTACCTGATGAAAAATGGGGCGAGGCTGTGAAAGCGGTTGTCGTACTAAAACCTGGAATGAGCGCTACTCAAGAAGAGATTATTGCGCACTCTAGAACCAAGATTGCCGGTTACAAGATCCCCAAAAGTATAGACTTTACAGATGTACTGCCACGAAACCCCACTGGCAAACTACTCAAGCGAGAACTTAGAAAGCCCTACTGGGAAGGCAAAGAGAGACAGATTAACTAACGGGCCATTTGAAAGGTATATTTATAGAGGATACCCGGCACTTCCACAGGCTCGCCATCTTCAAAGCGTGGTATATACCTTAGTGAGCTGGCTGCTTTTAGGGCTTCTTTACCAAATTTTTTCCCTTTTGGCTTTTCCTCGATTACGATAGGGTTAAGCACTAACCCCTCTTTTGACACGGTTAACTCAACCACCGCATAGCCCTCTATACCCTTCCTCTGAGCAGTTAAAGGGTAATCTGGTGATCTAACAAACAAGGGTAAATAATCCTGATCTTGAGTGATGTCTGATTGCTTTGCCACAATAAGTACATGTTCTGTGGCTTTGTCTCGCTGATTCGTCCGGTCATAGGCCTGGGCCAGGAACGCGTGCGCATAATTAGCAACATTAGAGTTTTTGGTAGCCTGAAGAAAATAAGGTATTGAGGACTTATACTTTCCTTGAGCCATCTTGAATTTACCTAACTGGAAACTTGCGAGGGTCGCTCCAACAGACTCAGGACCGCTCTGTTTGCTGTATATTTCATAAGCTGCTTTTGCAAAGCGGGTCTTAGAACTTACCCGAGAAGAGCCATTGATCGCCTCAGCTAAGAGTACATCAGCATACAGAATAGACTCCTTTCCAAAACTTTCTTTTGCAATAGTCAAAGCTCTGCTGACTTCTCCCAAATCTATGAGAAGATCAATAAGCTCGGGAGAATCTTCGCCATGTATGGCTTCGTATAAGACAAGAGCAGTTTTAAGGCTAAATTTACCCTCATTACCGCCTGCCACCTTGCCGTAGTTATAGGTTAATGCCGCGATATTTAGACTGTCAGGCTCAAAAAGAAATTTACCAATCTCTAGGGAGGTTTTGGCGCACTTTTTCGTCCTAGCATTTCTAAATTGGTTCTGAATAGATTCTTTGTAGCAAGATTGGGCTTCATTAAACAAGGTGATGTTTTCATCTCTAGACAGCGCATCATCCTGAGCTACAGCTGAAAAACCGATGATCGAGAAGCATATTAAAACTAAAACTCTCATATTCTACGTCCTGCAATCCCATTATTGTTGGGCAGTTAAATTTATCCAGTTTAAATTCCATGAGTCGCCAATCGCATTGAGCCTCAAAACTTGATTTCCAGCACTGAGATCAACAACCGCTGAGGTAGTCGTCCAAGATTGCCAACCCCCTGTATCAGAAATACTTTGAGTATCTACCAGAAGGCCATTGACTAAAACCTCAAACCCACTACTCCCTCCTGAACTCGCTACACGATACTCAAACAAGTAGCTTCCCGAGCTAGCCACATCCATCGTGTACTCAACCCAATCGCCTGCGCCTATATAACCGATATTCGAACCACCGCCCTCATCAGTACTAGCCTCTACCTCAATACCATCCATTGCACTGTATTCTTCTGCCTGAATTAAGCCTGGTACTGAATGAGTTATCGGAGACTGCCCATCCCCAACGACTCCCGATGTGCCGATTAAACCGTCTATCGCCTCATCTAACCAATTCATTCTATTTGTATACCATGCCTTCATATGGTCAACTTCTTCCTGATAAGTATCGAAATAGACCGGATTGGGCCACACATACATCCCCAGTGTTTGCCACTTGCTGTCATTTTCCTGCTGTGCCCATTGCAATTGCTCAGCATAGGTATCTATTTTATCCAGAATGAAACCTTGGTTAGCCCGGAAAAAAGCAAACCGCTCTTTGACCCTGTCGACAAAATCAGGGTACTCAAAAAGGCGTTCATACCAAGGATGATACTTAACCCACCAGCCCTCTGCGTAACGGCTGTCGGCATAATCAACATTGCCAAAGGACAAATCAAAGTCCCAGAGCGGGCCCATCTTTATTTTTTCACCCGGCACCACATTTAAGAACATACTAGAAAAAGACTTTGAATCTACATTCTTTGTGATTTCGCTAATAAGATACCAGTCAACAAAGCTATCGATGTCGATACAATCGGTATACCGCATTTCAGCATGAGGCATGTATATGATGTTCACCGGATTGGCTGCTCCCCCCTCCCAACTTGCCTCACGATTTGCGAAATCGCCATTTGTAACAAGCTCAACTCCATCCGCGGTAAGAACGCTGACATCGTCAATATAAACCTCTCC
>DCBC01000165.1:17703-19479 GCA_002313335.1 Porticoccaceae bacterium UBA1117 | reverse complement strand
CATGGTGAATTAAGTATTGATCAATCATTTATGATGCGTCCAGTACATGGATCGGCGCAGTATCAAACACCTATTGACGGGCTCTATCTGTGTGGTGCTTCGGCCCATCCTGGCGGCGGTATTACCGGTGTTCCCGGTCATAATGCGGCGCAGAGAATATTGGCTATGGGAGACATATAATGCCGACTCAAACTGATAGCCATGCCACTACTGATTTTAGAGAAGTCTTACAACCTAGCCCTTTTCAAGCACGAATTAATGAGCAGTGCTTGGTGCAAGATTGGATGTCATGGAATGGTTATAAGACTGCACGCGTATTTGACACCCTGGCCTCAGAGTATTTTGCTGTTCGAAGTACTTGCAGTGTTATGGATCTCACTCCGATGGAGAAGTATCGGATTACTGGGCCAGATGCGCAGATTTTTTTAAATCGCCTTGTTACGCGTGATATTTCCACGTTAAAGCCACAGCGAGTGACTTATGTCATCTGGTGTAATGATGAAGGTAAGGTGCTTGATGACGGTACTATTTTTCATCTAAGCGAGGGTGATTACAGGCTCTGCTCGCAACACCATCAATTGGATTGGTTGTTGATATCTAGCTTAGGGTTCGATGTGAATATCGAACAAGAAACTCATGCAATTGCGGCTTTAGCGATTCAGGGCCCAACGTCTTGTGCTGTCTTGACGGCTGCTGGTATCGATGGTGTCGACCATCTCAGACCTTTTGATATAGGTTATAGAACACTTAACGGAATCGATGTCATGGTGTCCCGTACAGGGTTCACTGGCGACTTAGGTTATGAAGTCTGGGCTGACCCAGATTATGCTCTTGCTGTTTGGGATGCGATTTTTTTGGTAAAAGAGCAGGGATTATTCGACATACGTCCAATTGGTTTGGGTGCTCTAGACATGGTGCGCATAGAGGCTGGATTTATTATGCCTGGCGATGACTTTAATACTGCTGAGACAGCAGTAAGGGCAGATCGAGATCGATCGCCCTATGAACTGGGCTTGGCGTGGCTAGTTAATTTTAAAAAACCGTATTTTACGGGTAAAAAAGCACTCTTAGCTGAATCAAAAAAGCCGACTGTGCGTCGATTAGTCAGGCTTTCGGTGGAGGGTAATAAATCGCCAACGGATGCTTTTCTTTATGATGCCAAGGGAGGATCACGCATCGGGACCATCAAGTCTTGCGTATGGTCGCCAATACTAAAGATGAATGTATCCTTAGCCGACGTTGAATTTGTGAAGGGCAAGCTCCCCGAACAGATTTGGGCAGAAATCTATTATCAAAAAGAGCTGGAGTGGCGAGCGACTTGGGCAAAGTGTGATGTGTCGGCAAAACCATTTTGGATTCACCCGCGAAGCTCTCTGACACCACCCAATAGGTTTTAGGCACTTTATTAAGTAGGAGTCTTAAAATGATAACAGGACGATGTGAATGTCAGCGAATAACCTTTCAGGTAGATGGCGAAATAAACGATTATAGCCATTGTCACTGTAGTCAATGTAGGCGTCTTCATGGGGCAGCCTTCGCCTCCTATGCTGGAGTCGATCTTACTTCTCTTAAATACCTTTCCGGCCAGTCAGAACTCTCGTCATATGCCTCCTCAGACAACCACCGGAGATTGTTTTGTAAAAACTGCGGGTCTAATATTTTGGTGGCACTGACAGAGGAGCCGGATGCGCTCTATCTTGCCATGGGCGTGATCGATGGTAATCCAAAATTACCACCGGCTTACCATATTTTTATGGGGTCCAAGGCACCCTGGTA
>DCBC01000165.1:4692-17282 GCA_002313335.1 Porticoccaceae bacterium UBA1117 | reverse complement strand
ACAGTTAATCTTGGTAAACCGTATCAAAATGTTAAAAATCGTTGGGTTTTTTAGTTGGAGCCTGTTAATGGTGATTGCTGGTACTGTCGGTCAGAATTATTTAGGTATCACTAAATCCTATGCTGATGGTCACGCAAGTACGCCCCCAGCTATTGTGCGCTTGGATAGAGCTCGGTTGCAGGGTAATAATTTGGGCGATTTTGAGCCCTATGAACCTGATAGTGGTAATCTTATCGCGCGTGGCCATGATTATTTCTACAGTGCCGATGAACATTTTGGGATCGGCGTATGGGAAAGTAAACCCGGGCAAATGTCCTACGATGAACTTGAATATGACGAATTAATGTATGTGCTTGATGGCAGTTTAATCATGACTAGCAAGGATGGAGAGCGAGCTATTTTTGAAGCAGGAGAGGGCGTAGTGCTACCCCAAGGCTGGAGTGGAACACTTACTGTAGCAGAGTCGGGGGTTAGAAAAATATGGGTATCCTATATGGGGGGTGTAAAAGGACAGTGATGTCCAAAATATTATCATTAAGCCAAAATTCCTGGTTACTTAAACTATAAAAATAGGCGATTAAAATGTTTCACAAGGTTAATAAATATGTTCTGGCGATATCTTTTTTAGTGACAGCATGCAGCGGTCCGGAATCACCTAGCGAAGCAAGTATTAGTGAGCTCAATGTAAGCCTAGTGGGTGATGAAACGGAGCTGCAACGTTGTGATAATACTAACCAAAATCGTACAGCATTATTTGGTGACCTGCACATACATACTCGCTATTCCTTCGATGCTGCCGCTAACACTACTGGCGCTACCCCTGAGGATGCTCATCGATACGCCCGTGGACAAGAAATTCCTATTTTCCCGATTAATGAGCAAGGCATTGCTATTGGCCGTACTAAAATTGATCGCCCCTTAGACTTTTTGGCAGTGACGGATCATGGTGAGTTTCTCGGAGAACGAGCTCTTTGCCGAACGGCTTCATCACCAGTATATGACACGGCATTTTGTGTCGGTTACCGGTCTAATGAGCGTCAAGGCATGGTGATGCTATCGAGCGTCATTACTACCGAGACACCGACTCGAATTCCTGAGATATGCGGTGAGGATGGAAGCCTATGCCGCGATTACGCAAGGTCTCCTTGGCAAGATATTCAATCTGTCTCTAACAGCGCTAATACGCCTTGTGAATTTACCAGTTTTGTCGCCTATGAATATACTGGGACCCCTGGGGTATCGAATTATCATCGTAATGTGATCTTTAGAAATGATGTGGTGCCTGAATTGCCGGTAAGTTATATCGATGCTCCAATTGACAGCAAATTGTGGGCAGCTTTGGATGATGTATGTGATATCAAAAATGGCTGTGATTATCTGACTATCCCACATAACACCAATTTAGCTAATGGGCGAATGGCGCCTTACATGCAGCTTGAAAACACTACTGAGGCAAAACGTGCGTATGCGCAAAAGCGGTTAGAACGAGAGCCAATTATGGAGATTTTCCAGCACAAAGGCGGTTCAGAATGTATTAATGGTTTGAGCAGTGTTTTTGGTGCACCTGATGAATTGTGCAATGTGGAAGCGGTCAGGCGAATAGGTGAGAATAAAAAGTACATGGTCCGTGATTATAACGCGGAAGGTCTTGTGATGATGACTACCTCCTCAGTGACTAAAGAATGTGATGTCGATGAAATTGGTGAGAACGGGATGGTGGGTGCTGGCTGTGTGCATCCCACGGACTTCCAGAGATCTGCTTTACTCGTGGGTCTAAAGGAAGAGCAGGCCATTGGCTTAAACCCTATCAAGTTAGGCATTATTGCAGCAACTGATACACATTCGGCGAATGCCGGTGGTGTGAAAGAGTCAGCTTGGGTGGGTGCTGTCAGCGGTGAAGGTTCAGCAATAGAGCGTTTGCAGCCAGGACTTTTGACCAGTGGCATCGATGGTAATCCAGGTGGTTTAGCGGGGGTATGGGCGCAGGAAAATACCCGTGATGCAATTTTTGATGCGATGTTAAGAAAAGAGGTATTTGGTACCTCTGGCCCTAGAATTCGACCTCGGTTGTTTGCTGGTTGGTCTCTGGACCAAGGACTCTGTGAGCGCGATGACATGATTACATATGCCTATGCAAATGGAGTCCCCATGGGTGGTGATTTGATCGCATCATCATCAATGGCTAAACCCTCGTTCCTAACCTACGCTGTTAAAGATCCGGATGGGCAAAAATTACGCGCCCTTGAGTTAATCAAAGGCTGGGTCGATGACGCAGGTAAGTTAAATGCAGAGGTAATTCCTGTGGTTAGCACTGACAAAGGCGCAGATAGTCTTTGCGAGGTTTATGTTGATAATGACTTTGAACCAACTCAATCCGCGTATTACTACCTGCGAGCGATTGAGCCTGCGACTGCGCGCTGGCACACCTATGACTGCGCCTCTATTCATGAGAGCCAACGTCCATCGGTATGTACTGATGGAAGCTACCCGGAAGAAATTGTAGAAATGGCATGGACTTCACCGATCTGGTACCAAGGACAGGACTAAAATAATAGGAAAAGTATACTTTATGCGCAGATCAGAGATTGTATTGTGAGTGCCAAAGTTATCACTATTGGACAATATTCGCTTGATGTTCGACAGACCATTAAGTGGTCCGTCTATGCTTTAGTTATTATTAATTTTGGTTTTTATATCAGAAACGACTGGGTTATCGCGGGTCACACTCTTTATGCAGGCAGCTCTCTTTTAGAGGTTTCCCGGGCTTTTGCGACTACTATCGATGAAAGTGCTTGGATTATATTACTGCTGCTATTTGAGTTAGAGACTTATCTTCTTTCCGATGAGCCACTATCTCGGGCCAAAACGTTGTTAATGCAGGGCGTAAGAGTGGTCTGTTATATTTCGCTGGCACACACTCTCTATGCCTACGGTGTTTACCTCACTGAGATCTATGCTTCAGTGCCTGTTGAGGGAGTAACTAACCTTTGTCAGTTAATCGAAAAAGATCTCTCCTACGCCTTTAACTTGGCATATTCCGAAATCAATAGTAGCAACTGTGCCAGTTTATCTTCAGCAAACCAGTTCTTTTATGTAGACCCACCGACGTTCTTTATTGTTGAAGACGCAGCAGGGCTAGCCATTGAAAAACAGCTGGCTTGGATTGATATGTTTGAAGCCATTATTTGGTTACTGATACTGCTTAGTATTGAGGTAGCGGTTTGGCTACAGGATCGAAATATTGGCCAGGGGATTATTTTTAAGGGATTGGGCATTGCAAAATTGTGTCTTTATTCTCTACTTTGGGCTGCAGCTGGTTACTGGATTTATCGAGGTCATTATATGTTTGCCTGGGATGAATTTGTTTGGATTGCTGGCTTTGTGGCTATTGAGATGAATATTGTCCAATGGCGTGATGAGATTAATGATGCTGAAGCTTAAGGCTCAATGCGTATAGGCGCGGTGGTGAGAAAAGAGGGCTGCTACTAGTCTCCATATTACGTTTAACTTTAAGAGAGTGTCTGTTGCAAACATACGACAATATAATCATTGGTGGTGGCCACAACGGCCTAATCTGCGCTACTTATCTTGCTCAAAAAGGTCAGTCAGTTTTGCTATTAGAAGCAACCGACGGTTTAGGCGGTTTAGCGACCACGCGCGAATTTTACCCAGGCTTTAGAGCTCCAGTTGCTCACAGTTTGAGCCATTTTTCAGAAACAGTGGTTGAGCAATTAAATTTACTCAAACACGGTTATACGCCCAGTTCCGAAGTGCTCGACACTATTGGCTTGAATCTAAATGGAGAGCATGTCGTTGTTTCTGGGGAGCATATCAGTGGCGTTAATAAAGCGGATCAGCAAACGTATGCCGACTACCTTGTTCTATTAAAGCGTTTCGCTAAGATGCTTAAGCCATTCTGGCTCAAAACCATGCCGCGCATTGGCGACAATAGCTTTCCGGATCTCATGACGTTTGGGCAGCTCGGTCTTAAACTTCGTCTTTTGGGTAAAAAGGATATGGGTGAGTTTATGCGTGTGGCGACGTTACCTGCGCGCGATTTAATGGATGAGAATTTTGATAACGACATCTTAAAAGCGGTACTTAGTTGGGATGGCCTTATTGGGTCTAAGATGGCACCGCGCTCTCCCAACGCCACTGTACTGAACATGCTGTATCGAATGAGCGGCAAGCATCATGGTGCTCATTCACTACCAGAGGGGGGTATCCAGAATTTAATTAGTGCGCTGCACAATGCCGCTTTGGATGCCGGTGTCACGGTCAAGACCGGAGCATTGGTTAAGCGCATTGTTATTAAAGGTAGTTCTAGTGGGCTGGCAGCCACCGGCGTTGAACTTGCTGATGGAACCTTAATCAGTAGCGCTCGGGTTGTCTCCTCGGCAGACCCCAAGCAAACTTTTTTGAATTTAGTGGGCGCCAACAACCTTGAAATTGGCTTTACCAACCGAATTAATCGATTGCGATGCGACGGGTATGTGGCCAAGTTACATCTTGCGTTAGACGGCGCGCCAAAATTCACTGGTTTGAAAAATCCGAATGGCCGTATGATCATCGCACCAAAACTAGATGCCATTGAATTTGCTTTTGATGATGCCAAATACGGCGAATACTCGAAGTCACCGGTCATGGAAATTATTATTCCGAGCATGGTAGATAACTTATTGGCGCCCAAGGGACAACAGGTATTGTCTGCTCATGTTATGTATGTTCCTCACAAGCTCAAGGGCGGCTGGACGGATGAGGCACGTCAAAACTTATATCAGCGCTTGATTGATACCCTGGAGTCCTATGCTCCGGGTATTAGGCAACAAATTATTCATGGTGAGATTTTAACGCCAGCAGATTTAGAGCAAACCTATCATCTCACCGGGGGTCATTGGCATCATGCTGAGTTATCGATGGATCAAATGTTGATGATGCGGCCTACTTATGAGGCCGCCCAATATAGCACCCCAATTCCTGGGCTCTATCTGTGTGGTGCCGGAAGTCATCCTGGCGGAGGGTTAATGGGTGGCCCTGGTCATAATGCGGCCAAAGAAATTATTGGGGCGAAGAAAGAGCTATGAAAAAGTATGATGCCATTATTGTCGGTGCTGGTCACAATGGATTAACCAATGCAGCCTACTTAGCTAAAGCAGGCCTTGATGTGCTAGTTGTTGAAAAAAACGAGTACATTGGCGGTGCTGCGGTGACTCGTGAAATGCATGACGGCTGGTTCTATTCAAGCTGCTCCTATGTATGCAGTATGATGCGACAGACTATCCACCGTGATTTAAATCTAACGAAGCATGGGTTAGTTTTAGTGCCATATCTGGGCACGGTGGTATTTGCTGATAACGGCGATACGATGGCCAGTTATCACTCGGAGGAAGCTGAGTATAATCAGTTGCGCCGTCGCTCCCCGCATGATGCGGATGCAATGTTTCGCTTTCAGACTGACCTTGGACGCTATGCACAACTAATTCGTAAAACATTACTTCGTACACCACCAAACCCAACTTCATTTAAGCCAAGAGATATACGTGAGCTACTGTGGTTGGCAAAAGAGTTTTGGTCTCTCGGTGAGAAAGAACTTTATGAGTACATTCGTTTTTTCACCATGAGCGCCGCTGATTTTTTGGATGACTACTTTGAAGATGACTTGATAAAAGCGGCCATGGCCAGCCCAGGTGTTATTGGTACTGCATTGGGGGTGTACTCTCCGGGTTCGGCTTATATCTTGCTGCACCATGTCATGGGAGATGTTGATGGCAACGTGGGTGCCTGGGGTTTAGCAAGAGGTGGTATGGGTGCTATTTCCAACGCCATAGCCGGCGCTTTGCAGGAGCATGGTGGTGAGATTCGAACCAATGCTGGCGTTGACAAAATCGTGGTTAAAAATGGTAAAGCCACCGGTGTGGTGCTTGATAATGGTGATGAGTTACATTCCAATATTGTCGTTTCTAACATGGATGCCAAGCGCACATTTACTCAATGCATGGACAAAAATGACTTGCCAGCGGGTATCTATGAAAAGGCGAAAAACTTTAAAATTAGGGGCTCATCCGGCAAGGTCAATATAGCCCTCTCGGGGTTACCCAAGTTCAATAATGTGGCCGATAACCGATATATTAATCGCGGTGGACAGGGGTTTGTTGGGTCAATGGAAACCATGGAGCGCGCCTATGATTGTTGGAAGCATGGTCGCTGGTCTGAGGACCCTTTTATCGAGTCAGTCATACCCTCAGCTTGGGACCCTACTGTAGCGCCACCAGGTCAACACTGGATGTCGAATTTTGTACAATATTGCCCACCTCAATTGGCCGATGGACCATGGACATCCGAAAAGCGCGATGCCTTCGGTCAGACCGTGGTCAATAAACTTGAGCGTTATAGTCCTGGCTTTAAAGATTTGATTGTTCATATGGAAGTTCGCACACCTCATGATATAGAAGCTGAAATAGGTCTTACTGAAGGTAATATTTTTCAGGGCGAGTTAACTATTGACCAACTATTATTTAATCGTCCGTTTCCTGGCTATGCCCAGTATCGTATGCCGATCAAAAATATGTATATGTGTGGTTCGTCTACGCATCCAGGGGGCGGAGTGTCATCAGCTTGCGGTGCTAATGCGGCGCGAGAAATTCTTATGGACTTGAAGCGGCCCAATACTGTACCCGAGGATGATTTTTACGATGAATAGCATGCCAGATGTTACCGATCCTTTTGCAGGTGAACGACTAAAGGAAAGTCCTTTTCATCCTCGTCAGGCGGCATTGAACCTCCGTGATGCTTGGTCCAGTTGGAATGGTTACAAGTTTGCTGATTACTATTACGATGAGGAGTATGAGTACTTTTGCATTCGTAATAGTTGTGCGACCTATGATATTTGTCCGATGCAAAAATATATTCTGAGTGGTCCTGACGCCGAAGCAATGCTCAATAGAATGGTGACCAGAGATATTACTAAACTCAAAGAAAATAGAGTGACCTACGTGTGCTGGTGTACCGATGAAGGTCGCCTTATTGATGATGGCACAATTTTTAAGCTTGGCGCAGATCGTTTTTTGCTTACCTGTGGCAGTCCATCACTGGCGTGGTTACGCAAGAGTGCGTTTGGCTTTAATCAATTGCATATTACTGATATGTCCGATGATATTGCGGCGCTCTCGTTACAAGGTCCTACCAGCTGCGAGGTCCTTAAAAAAATGGGCTTGCAGGGTATTGAAAACCTCAAACCATTTTGTATTTCTCACTTTCCGTTTGCGGGTAGTGAAGATACGCCATTAATGGTTTCACGAACTGGGTTTACCGGTGATCTGGGTTATGAGCTTTGGATTTCCCCTGATTTAGCGTTAGAGTTTTGGGATGCCCTTTATCGTGCGGGAGAAAATTATGGTATTCAGCCTTATGGCGAATCTGCAACTAACATGGCTCGTTTAGAGGCTGGCTTTATTATGCCGGGCATGGAGTTTAATGAAGCGTTGAAAACTATTCATTTCCAGTATGACCAAACACCATTTGAGTTAAGTTTAGACTGGCTAGTGGATTTTAAAAAGCCACACTTTAATGGCAGAAATGCGCTTTTGAAAGAACGTGATCAAGGCGCTGAATATACCCTAGTAAAGTTAGATATAGAGGGTAATAAGCCTGCAGAAGAATCTTTTTTATATGCTGATGAGGACTGTAGTAAGGAGATTGGCTATGTCACCTCGGCAATGTGGTCGCCGGTGGTAAAGGCCAATATTGCCTTAGCAATGGTTAAGACTTCAGCGCTCAAGAGTACCATTTGGGCGGAAATTTACTATTCGAAAGAGCTAAGGCACCATAGTAAGGTAGCGAAGTGTACCCTCCAGAAAAAACCTTTTTGGGCGCCGGAGCGCGCTAGAGCAACCCCACCAGCCGCTTTTTAAGATTGAGAAATATATGAAACGATTCATTTGTCAGGTCGATTCGGTTTGTTTAGGAGCCTCGGAGGAGAAAATAGGCAAAGAGCCACGATTACTGCTTAATGCGCAGCTCTCCGGATTTGTTGGCGACCGCCATGCCTCATTTGAAAGAGAGACTTGGGAATCGGGTGATAAGCAAGTGTCAGGTACTACCCGGCGCAATGAAAGACAGTGGTCTGCAGTTTCTGTCGAAGAGTTAGCTGACATCGCAGAAAAAATGGATTTAACTCAGTCTTTGTCCGCAGCGAGCGTTGGGGCTAACCTTTGTTTGTCGGGGGTGTCCAATCTATCGCATCTGCCCAAAGGGAGTGTTCTTAAATTTCCCTCTGGTGCAGAGTTAATTGTCGAAGAATATAATCCGCCATGTGTTGATATGGACGAGAATTTAGCGTTGGTTCATACGACTAACAGCGGGGCTGTTATCCCCAAAGGCGCATTTTTAGAGGCGTCAAAATATAGTCGCGGCGTTGTTGGTGTAATAGAAGTCCCGGGTATTATTCACTCCGGTGACCAGGTCACGGTTATACCCTATAAAGCGCCCGCTTGGTTGGGCAGGTTTTAGAGACTCTTTTGAGCATTCTAAGCTGTTAAAATAGCCTATATTCGGGTTGATTATTATATTTTATGTAGTAATTTCATGGTGAATCCATAAAATAACCGGTTACCCTATACATACGGAAAGTGTTCCTTAGTTATGAATCAGTCTTACTGTCATTTTTTACTCTCAGCTACCCTTAGTTTTTCCCTGATGGGCTCTGCTGCCTATGCTGATATTACTATTGATGGTGTGCTTGATGAGCCTGAGTGGCTTGATGCTAATGTCTATACGAATTTTGTTACTGTTGAGCCATTAACCGGCGATGTTGCTAAATATGCTACCGAAGTGCGCATGATCACCAACAAAGAGGGTATTTTTGTTAGTTTTAAGAACTTCCAGCCAGCATCGGTTAAACGGGTTAATCGACGTTTTCCTAGAGACGCACAAATCGAAGCCGATCGTAATGTGGTTAGTATCGACTTTGATGGAACTGCTGTTGCAGCCTATGATTTTACCGTCGGCTCTGCTAATTCAAGACAAGATGGCATTATAGGGTCAGGAACGTACTCTGGGGACTGGGATGGTACTTGGTATTCACAGACCTCTACCACCGGTGATTATTGGTTTAGTGAAATACATATTCCGTGGACAGTTGCACCAATGTCTGGATCCTCAGATGGTAACAAGAAGATGGCTGTATGGTTCTCGCGAGTAGTTTATAACGAGTCGTTGCGGTTTGCTTTTCCTAATGCTTTTTATACTCGAACTACCTTCATGGAGGACTGGCATCCGATAGAGGTTAAACAGGTAAAAGCCTCGACACTGGACTGGTTTCCTTATGCTAGCCATAACAATAATTTAAAGAGTCCTGAGGGCGGAACTTTAACGAATGATACAAAGGTAGGTTTAGATTTTATATGGCGACCGAACAGCACTACTCAGTTGACAGGGGCTATAAATCCTGATTTTGGTCAGGTCGAGAGTGATGACTTAGTCGTTAATTTCTCTGCCTTTGAGACATTTGTGGCTGAAAAAAGACCGTTCTTTACCGAAAATCAAGCGCTGTTTAGCAGCGCTCAACCTAATGAAGATGTTGTTCTCTATACCCGTCGGATCGGGGCCGGAGCTGATAGTGGATTGCTAGATATAGATGGAGCAGCAAAGCTGACTCACTATGGAAAGTCAGTTGATATGGGTCTGTTTGCTGTTAGAGAAGATATGTCTGAAGGTGGTGCTGGTGGTGATTTTATATCCAGCCGTATTCAGAGAAAAGTGGATGATTTGTCTTTTGGACATCGATTAACCCACGTCACTCGAGATTTATTAGGACGTGAGGCAACAGTCCAGGGTATTGATGTTAAATGGGACTCCAGCAATAAAGTCAGAGTCGCTGGACAAATTTTGCACAGTGATATTAAGCAGGTACCTAATGATGCAAATAACTATTATGCGATTGATCAGCAAGATTATGCGGGATGGATGAACTGGTCCTATGCCCCCAGCGATAAATGGTCTCATGTATTATATTTTTCTCACTACGGAGATGAATTTGAGATGAATGACATGGGTTTCATGAGACGCAATGCGTTTGATGAATTTTTTGGCTATCATCGTTACGACCGTCGCAAATATGATCAGGAATCATCCTTGTTATCGGGGTCTAATGAATTTTCATACTCTTATGCTGAGAATACAGCTGGTGACCGCCTATATGCCTGGGCTGAATTGAAATCTGAGTGGATATTTAAATCTACTCGTAAAATATCGGTAGATCTAGAATCTACATCATCGGGCTGGGATGATCGTATTACTCGTGGTAATGGATCATATTTTCGGCCATCTAAGTACCATGCGGCGGTAAGGTATGAGAGCCCCAGAGGTAATGATTACGTATTTAGTGCTAAAGCTTATACGGGGACAGAGGAGACACAAGAGTTATACTACGGAGCCTATTTTAGTCCGCAGTTGTATCTGACTGAGACCTTAACGCTTGGTGGTAAGGTTTCGTTTAAAAAGTATCGAGAGTGGCTACTGTGGGATGGAGATGCATCTCAGTTGGCCGGTTATCAAACTGATAAGTATGTTGGGTCGATTCGGTTAGATTGGTATCCTTCAAACCGTCAAGAGGTGCGATTGAAATTTGAGTGGATAGGCCTTGATGCAGAGGCTATAAATAGCTACCAGCTTAATAATAGTGGCGATCTTATGGCGTCAGACATCGCATCCTCGAACTTTAGTGTTAGTGATACTGCATTTCAAATACGGTATCGTTATCAGCTGGCCCCTCTTTCAGATATCTTTTTTGTTTATAGCCGCGGAGGCTTTTATGGCACCGAAGATGGTGATGAAGGACCGAAGACACTATTTGATAAGGGCTGGAGAGGCGTTCAGGTTGAATCTATAATTGCCAAAATACGCTACCGATTTTAGTTCTATTAAGCGTTGCTACTGCATATTTTGATACCCCTATGGGGAGGGTTTTGGTCTAGATTATCCGCGTAAAGTTCGGCTATACTCAATCTCCGGGTGGTATTAATGTCAGGAGTGAGTTGTGATGCGCGCAATAGATTTTGTAGATAGCTACTTCGATGCGTGGAACCACAGTGATGCTAAGGGGGTAGCAGATCACCTTGATAAAAATGGTACCTACTGCGATATACCAAACCATCAACAGTTTTCTCGCGATGAGCTAATTACCAATCTGGCGGGATTTTTTGCGTCCCAAGACCGTCGCTATGAGCTTACCAGTGAAGTTCTGTGCAGTGATAACGCCATAGCCTTTCAGTACAAAATGTCTTCTATTAATCTGAAATCTGAAAGTTGGAGCGGTGCAGAATTCATTGTTTTAAAAGGTGGTGGTGCTGTACGGATTACCGATTATTATGACCCTATGCATTCAATCAGTTCTCTTGCGGCGGTGACCGGTGACATAGACGCACCTAAATATGCAAAATCGGGACTTGATGATAAGCAACTTGAAAACTACAAGCGTCAACTAGCGGATCTAATGGATAAGCACAAAGCCTATCTTGATCCAGATCTAACCCTTCCGCGGCTAGCGGCCATGGTCGACTGCTCAGTGAATCACCTATCTCAAGCAGTGAATTCTGGCTTTAAGATGAGCTTTTTTGATTTCCTAAATAGCTACAGAATTGCCGAGGCGAAGACGATTTTACTGCGTCATGATGCAGTATCTCAATCAATTTTAGATGTCTCTTTCGCGGTTGGCTTTAATTCAAATTCTGCCTTTTATGCAGCCTTTAAAAAGGCAACAGGGCAGACGCCTGCGCAATTCCGTCGATCATTGCAGCCCCTAACTCGTTAGCCTTTGAAGATAACGAACTGTAATTGAATAGTCAGTCGCTATTTTTGCCGATAGGGTAGGATGTCAGAGTCAGCCATATTTGGGATAACAACTTTATTGTATTAAATAATAATTTGAGGCCTTGGTTACGTAATGATGACTCCCCAACCACATACTAGTTCCTACTATGCAGCTAGCGTTAATCAACATACAGATTATCCTCAGCTACGGGGAGATGTTAGCGCAGACGTCTGTGTTGTGGGTGCCGGCTTTACAGGAATATCCACTGCGTTACACCTTGCTGAGCGCGGCTATAATGTGCATGTTGTTGAGTCTAATAAGGTTGGCTGGGGTGCCTCTGGACGTAACGGCGGACAAATGATTGGTGGTATATCTGGGGACCATAAAATGGCCGCGACCCTCGGCTCAGAGGGTGAACGTAGACTTTGGGACATGGGTTGGGCTGGACATGAAATTATCCGTGAGCGAGTTAAAACCTATAATATCGACTGTGATTTAAAGTCTGGATACGTTGATGTTGCCATTAAACCTCGGCATATCAGAGACCTGCAGGCTCACTATGAGCAGCTGCAGAAATTCGATTTCCCCCATAATTATCAAATGCTGTCTAAGCAAGAGACTCAGCATCTGTTGGGCACAAAGGCATACATTGGAGCATTGCGAAATGACGGGAATGGTCATGTCCACCCGCTGAACCTCTGTATTGGTGAGGCTACCGCTGCCGTGTCTCTTGGGGCAACGATTTATGAGCAGTCACCAGTGCTTGATATCAAGCGTGGCG
>DCBC01000165.1:0-4308 GCA_002313335.1 Porticoccaceae bacterium UBA1117 | reverse complement strand
GGTAATGCCTACCATTTTTTAGAGCCCAAATTACGTGGCATTTTGTTCCCCGTTAATAGCTTTATTATTGGCTCTGAACCGCTTTCGGATGCGCTAGTTAACGAGATAAATTCTGAAGATTTAGCCGTGTGTGATCCCAATTACATTTTGGAATATTTTCGCCTCAGTGCTGATAAACGACTGCTTTTTGGCGGGCGATTCACCTACTTTGGGAGCGACCCTGAAGTCATTAAAAAGACCCTAATTCCTAGATTATTAAAAATATACCCTCAGTTGGCCAACACTAAATTCGACTTTGGGTGGGGCGGCACTATAGGTGTCACGGCCAACCGAGTACCGCAGATGGGGAAATTAGCGCCTAATATTATTTACTCGCAGGGTTACTCAGGACATGGCGTGAATGTTACTCATTTGGCGGGACAGATTATGGCTGATACGGTTGGTGGGACTCTGGAGCGTTTTGACGTGTTCGCTAATATCAAGCCTACGTGGATCCCGGGCCAACATATTTTTCGCAATCAGATGGTAGCGTTGGGGATGATGTACTACAAATTAGTTGATCGACTGTAAATAAAGACTAGCTCGGCTATTTTGCTCAGCTAGAAATAGCAAAATGAAAAAAAATGAAAAAATCTGATCAGTCATTAGGTATGAATCGTCCCATAACTCGACGAGATCTTCTTCATGGTGTTGCAGGATTAACCACCGCGACACTTTTTCCTAATGCAGCAGCAGGTTGGGGCGAAAAGCCTGACGTTCCAAAAGGTTATGATCTAATCGATGCTACGTACTATCCGCCTAAACGAAGTGGGTTACGCGGTAATCATAACGGCTCTTTTGATGTGAGCCATGGATTAGCTCGCAAAGGCCAAACTGATTGGGGTCCTGTTCAGTCAGCGTCAAATAGAGTCTACGACCTTGTTGTTGTAGGGGGTGGCATTAGTGGCCTTTCGGCTGCCTACTTTTATCGTAAAAAATATCCAAAATCGACGATCCTGATTTTGGATAATCATGATGATTTTGGTGGTCATGCTAAGCGTAATGAGTTCGATATTGGCGGCCAAACATTGATCGGTTACGGCGGCGCACAGACGATGCAGGAGCCCTCAGACTATAGCCCGATTGTTAAGCAATTACTCGGTGAACTCGGCGTAAACCTGAAAGTCTTTGATACTGCTTATGACCAAGATTTTTTTAAAAAAAATAAGCTCAGAGCTGCGATTCACTTCAGTAGTGAATATTGGGGTGAACGCAAAACGGTTTCTTATGATCTCGGTATATTTGATGATTATATTCCTGTCCTTCCATCCAAACTCTCTGATAAGCAAGCGGTTGATCAGATGCCCATCTCAGCAGAGGCAAAAAAACAATTTTTGCGGTTATTGACGACTAAAGAAGATCAGATACCGCATATCAAAGGTGACGATAAGTGGGAATATTTATATCGTATTAGTTACCAAGATTTTCTGACAAAGCACTTAAATATTACTGAATCTGATGTGTTTAAAGTACTCCAGGATCTCAGCATAGACTCTGGGGTTGGAATTGACTCAGTAAACACGTTCAGCGCAATGTCATATGGCGGGTTGCCCGGCTGGTCTGCTACGGGATTGCCCAAACAAGAATCTGATGAGGCTTATATACATCATTTTCCTGATGGTAATGCCTCCATTGCGCGGCAACTAGTGCGGCATTTAATCCCAGAAGTCGCTCGTGGAAAGAGTATGGAGAGTTTGATTAATGCGCGTTTCGATTACTCCAAACTTGACCGTACTGAGTCAAGCATTCAAGTGCGCCTAAACAGTACAGTGACTAATGTAAGAAACACTCAGACTGAGTCAGGAAAACAGCAAGTAATCGTATCCTATGTGCAAAATGATCAGGCTTATGAGGTGACTGCAGAAGGCTCTATACTCGCCTGCAATAGCAGCATTATCCCCTATCTGTGTCCTGAAATGCCAGAGACTCAGCGAGAGGCTTTAGCCTTTCAAACCAAGGTTCCGATTCTCTATACCAGTGTTGCTCTGCGCAATTGGAAGGCCTGGAAAAAGCTTGAAATTGGTGCAGTGATCTGCCCCGGCAGCTACCATATTAATGCCATGATTGATTTCCCTGTAAGCTTTGGTGACTACTCCTTTACGGCTAACGAAAATGAGCCTGTGATAGTCCATATGGAGCGCTTCCCTCATCGCTATGGCGAGAGCCTGAGCGCTCAACAGCAATATCGGCTAGGCCGTTATGAGCTACTTGCTACGCCCTTTGAAGTTATCGAGCGTAATGTGCGAGATCAATTACAGAGCATATTGGGTGACGGAGGCTTTGATGCGGCTGAGGATATCATTGGTATTACGGTCAATCGCTGGTCCCACGGGTACTCCTATTGGTACAACCCATTATTTGATACGATCTATGAAAATGACCAAGACTCGCGCTATCCTCATATGATTGGTCGCAAGCCATTTGGCCGCATAGTTATAGCTAATTCAGACTCAGCTGCCTCCGCACTGTTAGACGCTGCGGTTGAGCAAGCCTATCGGGCGGTTAACGAGTTGAACTAGGGCCGTTTTAATTTATTTGACTCACCAAACAATATTGATTATTGTTTTTGCCGTAGACATAAGAAGGGCTTAGGTATGGACATCGGTGTTCCGGTAAGAGATCTTGGCAATATAGACATTGCGCCGTTGCGTGACGCTATCTTGGCGGTAGATGATAAGGCGTGGTTTGATAACAGCCATCGGCAGACCGCTTATGACGTGCACTCGCAAACTCAGTCATTGGTGATGCTGTTTATTGATACTGAGCAGTGGCCAAAGATTGCCGTCACTGAAGAGTCTGCATGGGATTCTTTGTCAAACACCGCGTTACCGATCATGAAAGGTATTCTTGAGCAATACTATCCACCTGGTGGGAAAATTATTCGAGCCATGGCAGCTAAACTAGTTTCCGGTGGCGTTATTACCCCCCATTTTGATAAGCATCCGTCGTTTCATGCTGGGCATCGCATTCATATCCCAATTACTGCAAACTCAAGAGTTCGCTTTATGATTGACGGTAAGCCTTTCAAGTTTGAAGTGGGTAAGGCCTATGAGTTAAACAACCAAAAACAACATAGTGTGATGAACAAAGGTAAAGATGACCGTATTAATTTTATCTTCGACTATATTCCACCAGACAGACTTGCCGTGTTAGATAATTAGACTAAAGCCCACCAATAAAGCGGGCTTTTTTATATTAAACATGTTTTTCGACACACCAACCCTGATGCGCGAGTAGCGATTCACCCGATGCAATCGCGCCTTCTTCCAGTGTTGTTGCCATAGAATCATTCCAGCGGTTCAAATAGCCAAATAGCGAAATAACGCCTAGTAATTCAACAATCTCATCATCATTCCAGTACTCGTGCAGACCAGCCTGTATGTCTGCATCAACCCCATTAGGGACTGTGGAGGCGGCGACTGAAAAATCTAGGGCGGCGCGTTCTGCGGGTGAGAAAGCTGAATGGGTCTGGTACTCCCAAATATTATCTAACTGCTCTTGCTCTGCCCCATAGCGCTCTGCTGCTCTAATGGTATGCGCCTGACAATAACGACAGCCCGTGACATTGCTAGATACATAGGCAATGAGTCTTTTTAGTGCGCTGGTCACTCTACCCTGGTTTTCCATAACAGCCATGTTTAGTTCAATAAAAGCCTTGGCAATTTTAGGACGATGCATCATGGTCAACACACTGTTTGGGCAAAACCCCAAGGTCTCGTTAAAAAACTCTGCCAGTTCGGCAACCTCGGTATTGGAATCGGCGAGTAGTGGAGTGACTAACGGCATGATATTTGGCTCAAAAATTTGTGTTTGTCACTATAAAAAAATTTGCGTGAATGTAACAGTCTTTATCTATTAAATACTCTTTCTCAGCATAGAATAATCTATACTTCCGCATGTTTAACCAATTCTCCCAGCAACTCAGCCAGTGGTACCCAAAACGCGACGAGCAAAAATGGGTGCTGGGGACGTTGTATAAAATAGACGGTCCCAGCTATCGCTCCCCCGGCGCTATGATGCTTTTCAATGATCTAGGTGAGCAGTTCGGTTTGTTGAGTGGAGGTTGCTTGGAAGCCGATATACAAAAAAAGGCCTCACAGGTCATGCGATCACAGCGATCAATGACGGTTTGTTACGATGCTAGCGATGAAGATAACATGTCTTTTCTGTTAGGCATTGGTTGCGGAGGCACTATTCATATACTGCTGCAACCTGTCCTTGCTGAAAATACCTACTTACAGTTACCGTCTATTTTAGATGCCTTGGCAC
>DCBC01000093.1:2293-13536 GCA_002313335.1 Porticoccaceae bacterium UBA1117 | reverse complement strand
GCACAAGCGGCGGGAGATGCTAAAGATGCGGGCTTTGATGCTGTTGAATTGCACGGCGCCCATGGCTACCTTATCGATCAATTTTTCTGGGCTGGTACTAATCAGCGTGAAGACCACTATTCAGGTTCAATTGAAAATCGCAGTCGTTTTGCAGTAGAAATTATTACTGCAGTACGAACTGTTGTAGGACCCGACTTTCCCATTATTTTGCGGTGGTCTCAATGGAAACAGCAGGATTACACTGCTCGCTTAGCGTCTACGGTAGAAGAGCTAGAGCGCTTTTTGATGCCTTTGTCAGATGCCGGCGTAGATATTTTTCACTGTTCGCAGCGGCGTTTTTGGGAGGCTGAATTTGAAGGTAGTGATCTAAATTTAGCCGGTTGGACTCAACGAATTACCGGCAAACCGGCAATTACTGTAGGCAGTGTTGGCTTGGATGCGGATTTTACGCCAAAGCCAGGTGAGCTGACCTTTAAGGAAGCTGATCCAGCGAGCATAGATACCCTGTTACATCGTCTTGATAATCAAGAATTTGACTTAGTTGCTGTGGGGCGCGCATTGATTGCTAATCCAGACTGGGTTAACTTGGTTGAGGCTAAGCGTATGGACGAACTCAAGCCATTTCGTAAAGAGCAGTTAGGTCAGTTAATTTAGTCAAAGGTATCGTTACACCATTAAAAGAGGGTAGAGTTTTGGAGCTAAAAAATAAAATTATTGTTATTACCGGTGCTGGTAGTGGGATTGGTAGAGCCTTAGCCGTACGCTTTCATGCCGAAGGTGCCCAAAAGGTTATTGCTGTAGATATCAATCTTAGCAATGCTGAGGAAACCGCAAAAATGGTCCAAGGTATTTCTATGATGGCTGATGTCGCCAAAGAGGATGATATCGCTCGTGTCATTGAAGACACTGAAGCGAATGTAGGTCCTATTGATTTGTTTTGCTCGAATGCTGGAGTGGGTATGGGTGAGAATATCGACTCGCCCAATTCAGAGTGGCAAACTATATGGGATATTAACGTAATGTCTCACGTTTATGCTGCGCGGCACTTGGTGCCAAGAATGGTTGCTCGTGGAGGCGGCTATTTTTTGAATACGTCATCTGCAGCGGGTCTACTCAATCAAATCGGTGGCGCTGCCTATGGGGTAACCAAACATGCTGCAGTAGGGTTTGGTGAGTGGTTAGCTATACATCACAAACATGAGGGTATTAAAGTATCGATGCTTTGTCCTCAAGCAGTGCGAACGCCAATGACGGCTATTGAGAATGATGCGATTGCCGCGGCTGCTAGCAACGGTATGATTGAACCAGAAGAATTAGCAGAAACTGTTGTTCAAGAGCTGCGTAAAGAGAGTTTTGTTATTTTGCCGCACCCAATTGTGCTGGAGTATATGCGTAACAAGACTAACAATTATGATCGCTGGATTGGCGGCATGAACAAATTGATGAGAAAAATAACGGGTCTGATATAAGCAATTATTAACTAAAACAATAAAGAGGGAAGCTAATGGGTTTTGAGTTAACCGCTCGTGCGGAAGAAATAAATAATAAGTTAAAGGTTTTTATGGATGAGCATATTTATCCGCGAGAGGCAGATTACGATAATTTTACCAATGACCACAAAAATCTGTGGAAATACCCTGAATGGTTTGAGGATCTTAAAGCAGAGGCTCGTAAACAGGGACTCTGGAATCTATTCCTTCCCGCAGAATACCAACCTTGGAGTCCAGGGCTAAGCAATAGTGAGATAGCTCCTTTGTTCGAAACCATGTCTCGCTCTGCTTGGGCTCAGCAGATTTTCAATTGTAATGCGCCTGATCGAGGAAATATGGAGGTGCTTGCAAAGTACGGCACGCCAGAACAGCAAGAAAAATGGCTCATACCATTATTGGCTGGTGAGATTCGCTCTGCTTACGCAATGACAGAGCCCGATGTAGCCTCATCTGATGCGACTAATATGGAACTAAAGATCGAGCGTGATGGTGATGAGTATGTGCTGAATGGGCGTAAATGGTGGACGACAAATGTAATAGGCCCCAAGTGCAAAGTCATGTTGGTTATGGGGAAATCTAACCCTAATGGTCCTCGGCATCAGCAACATTCAACCATACTTGTTCCAACCGATGCCGCTGGCGTATCTATTGCGCGGCCGTTAAGAGTATTTGGTGAATATCATTCTCCCGGTGGAGAGGGTGATGTTATTTTCAGAAATGTTCGTGTTCCTGTGGGCAATCTTATTTTAGGTGAAGGTAGAGGTTTTGAAATCGCTCAGGGTCGTCTCGGGCCTGGCCGCTTTCAATACGCAATGATGTTTGTGGGTATGGCACAGCGTAGCTTAGAGTTGATGTGCGAGCGTGCGGTCAGCCGTGTGGCCTTTGGCGAACAACTGAGTAAAAAAACCAGTGTCCAACATGAGATAGCCCGAAGCCGCTGTGATATTGAACAATGTCGATTGCTGGTGTTGTCGGCTGCAGAAAAGATGGATAAATATGGGATTGATGCCGCACGTGCTGAAATCTCAATGCTCAAAATTGTTGCTCCCAAGATGTGTGAGGATGTGTCAAGTCGCGCTATGCAAATCTTTGGCGGAATGGGTGTAAGTCAAGATACCCCGTTGGCGCATATATTCACCACAAGCCGATTTTGTAGAATTGCTGATGGCCCGGATGAGGTGCATATGTCGCAACTAGCAAAATTAACTATTCGTTCACTAGCGAGGCAGTAAAAATGGGTGCTATCAGTAATATTACAGAAGTCGTCCGAGTAATGTCAGATGTGGTGCGTGGTTTACCCGTTTTATTGGCAAAGCTACCGGAATCGGGTGATCCTGCGTCTATCGCAATGGTGTTTGAAGCGACTGTAGCTCGCTACCCTGATAGAAACATGATTGTCTTTGAGGGTCGTGAGATAAGTTGGGGAGAGTTTAACGAGTTAGCTAATTCTATGGCTCATGCCTTAATTGCTCGAGGCGTAAAGCGCGATGATTGTGTTGCGGTCATCATGGAAAATCGGATTGAAATGTTAGCTGCAATTATTGCACTTCAAAAGATTGGTGCTATTGCTGGAATGGTTAATCCAGGTTTGGTAGGTGCTCAATTGGCGCACTGCGTGAACGTGACTAAATCGGTGAAGTGTCTTGCCGGAGAAGAAATTTTTGGTAGCGTAATGGATGTGCGCGCAGACCTGGCGATGGATGATAAGGATATTCTTTGGGTAGCGGATTTGCGCGAGAGCTCACCTCCGGAGACTATAGTCGACATTATGGCGGAGCTAGAACAATATCCAACAACTAATCTGGAAGACACCAAAACCATACTAGCGGGTGCAACGGGTTTTTACATATTTACTTCCGGAACTACCGGAATGCCTAAGGCTGCCAAAGTTGGGCATAGGCGCATATTAGCAGCAGGTTCCGCATTTAGTAAGGTTGGTGTCAGAGCAAAGCCAACCGATAGAATATATCTGTGCCTACCTCTATTTCATGGAACAGGCTTTATCTGTGGCGTTAACAGTGCAATCTTCAGCGGTGCTTCAATGTTTTTACGGCGTAAGTTTTCAGCGTCCGCATTTTGGCCAGAAATTCAGAAGTATCATTGCACTATCTTTTTTTATGTAGGCGAGCTTTGCCGATATCTTGTCACGCAACCACCTTGTCCGGAGGAACTCAATAATCCATTAGATAGAGTTTTTGGAAACGGTCTACGACCTGATGTTTGGGAGGAGTTCAAAGGGCGTTTTGGTATCGATCGGGTCTGCGAGTTTTATGGCTCCAGCGAGGGAAATGTTTCGTTTATCAATGCCTTTAATAAAAATAAAACCATCGGCTATTGCCCAGGAACAATTGTACTTCTTGAGTATGATATTGAGCAGGATGAATTAGTGTTGGATGAACACGGCAAATATATTCAGGTTCAGCCCGGTAAGCCTGGCCTGCTATTGGCCGAAATTGACGATCGCTACCGATTTGATGGTTACACTGATGCTGCAGCTTCAGAGGCAAAGACGCTGAGAGATGTTTTGAAGCCCGGGGATGCTTGGTTTAACACGGGCGATCTAATTACCGAGGTTGATGTAGGGTTTTCCGCAGGAAAACCGCACTATCAGTTTGTTGATCGCGTTGGAGATACCTTCCGGTGGCGTTCAGAAAATGTCTCGACAAATGAAGTAGGTGAGATCTTAAATGCTAATGACCAAGTAGAGATTGCTAATGTCTATGGTGTCGATGTCCCTGCTGCCGAGGGTAAGGCGGGCATGGTTTCACTAGCGTTGAATCCAGGCTGCGTTTTTGATCCTGTCGAATTTTCGGCCTATGTCATGGCTAATTTACCTACCTTTGCGCAGCCTGTTTTTGTGCGGATTCAGTCGGATATGTCAACCACGGGGACATTTAAGTTAGTAAAAGGTGAGTTGCGTAAGCAGGCTTTTCATTTAGACCAATTAGAGGGGGATGCAGTCTACGTGCAGCTTCCTCGGACCAGCAATTACCAGCTCCTTGATCAGTCAATATATGAGTCAATTAGAGATGGCGTTGCGGGATATTAAACTAATACTACAAAAGGAGTTTATGGGTGGATTTTTCATCAGATGTTATAACTATTGAAAAAACAGGCGCGGTGGGTACGCTCTGGCTGGATCGTCCTGACAAGTTCAATGCCCTGTCAGAGCCGTTTTGGCTAGCTATTCCAGAGGCGCTGAAGGCGCTTGAGGCGGATAGCAATATTCGTTCAATCATTGTTGCCGGTCGCGGTAAGCACTTTTGTGTGGGCATTGACTTAGTTCAAGGTTTTATCGATGCCGATAAAAGGCCGTCTGGTGAGTCCGAAGCAGTTTCAAATTTAAAGCAACTACAGGGCACCAGTAAGTTTCAGGCAGCCATATCCTCTCTCGCAGAATGTCCATTACCGGTAATTGCGGTGATTCACGGCCATTGTTTGGGCGCGGGTATAGACATGATCACTGCCTGTGATATCAGAATCGCTTCGGCGGACAGTAATTTCAGTGTCCGGGAAACGCGTATTGGGTTGGTAGCTGATGTTGGGACGTTACAACGATTGCCAAAAATACTCAATGCGGGTCATGTTGCTGAGCTGGCTTATAGTGCTAAAGATATAAACGCTGCTCGTGCAGAGAAAATCGGTTTAGTGAATGATGTTTATGAGTCTTTTGAGGCTACCTATGCTGAAGGAATGGCTTTGGCGCAAGAAATTGCGGCTAATCCACCTATGGCTGTGCGTGGCACCAAGTTCATGCTTCAGCAGAGTGAGACAATGACGACTGAGCAGAGTCTTTTGATGAATGGTATGTTTACTATGATAACCAGCTTGAGATCTAATGATCTCCAAGAATCAATGCATGCCTTTGCTGAAAAGAGGCCACCTGTGTATACGGGCACATAAATGTAGCCAAACCAACCGTTTCTGCACATGTTTATGACGTTTTAGAATACCCACCACCGACAATTAACGATAATGTCTGGTTTAATAATTCACCAAGTGAGGATTTTATGAGTAATACCGCATATATTTATGATGCTGTGCGAACCCCGCGCAGTAAAGGCAAGCCAGGTGGCACACTCCATGAGGTTAAGCCAATTGACTTAGGGGCAGGCGTACTCAGAGCTCTGCAAGAGCGTAATGATCTGGATACATCCTATGTAGATGACGTCATTATGGGTTGCGTTTCTCCTATCGGTGAGCAGGGCAGTGATATCGCTAAGATGATGGCTCAAAATGCTGGTTGGCACGAATCTGTGGCTGGCGTACAGCTCAATCGTTTTTGTGCATCGGGACTAGAAGCAGTCAATACTGGCGCACAGAAGGTAGCGTCTGGTTGGGAGCAGCTGATTGTTGCTGGCGGCGTAGAATGTATGTCGCGGGTGCCTATGGGCTCTGATGGTGGTTCTATGACCAGTGATGCGGCTTTTGCTATTCAAGAGAGCTTTGTTCCTCAAGGTATTGGCGCTGATACTATCGCTACTATTGATGGTTATAGTCGCGAAGATGTTGATGCTTACGCCATGGAGTCACAGCGACGTGCCGCACATGCACGAGATAGTGGATGGTTTGATGGCTCAGTCGTTCCTGTGCGGGATAAGAATGGTTTGATGATTCTAGAGCGAGATGATTTTATTAAGCCCGACACTAACATGGAAATTTTAGGCGGCTTAAGGCCCTCATTTGAAATGATGGGAAATATGGCGTTTGATGAAATAATACTTCGAAAATACAACACTTTAGAAAGTATTTCTCATGTACATACTCCAGGAAATTCATCAGGTATTGTGGACGGCGCAAGTGCTGTATTAATCGGCTCAGAAAAGGCCGGAAAAGATCTAAACCTAACACCTCGAGGGCGCATTTTAGCCGGGTCTATTTTATCTTCAGATCCAGTGCTTATGCTTGCGGGCCCCGGACCAGCAGCAATTAAATGTTTAAAAACGGCAGGTTTAACGGCAAATGATATTGATTTGTGGGAGATCAATGAGGCGTTCGCATCGGTGGCTATGCGGTATATGAAAGTTCTCGATATTGACCACTCCATCACTAACGTTAACGGTGGTTCAATCGCTATGGGCCATCCACTTGGCGCGACCGGTGCTATGTTGGTCAGCACTATGCTGGACGAGTTGGAGCGCCGACAGTTGAAACGAGCCATGCTTTCGCTCTGTGTGGGCGGTGGAATGGGTATTTCTTGCCTGATTGAGCGCGTTTAGTCCAATTTACGCAGACTAAAAATCAAAGATTTTATAAAAGGTTTTAACAATGGGTGTTTTTAAGTACGAGAAAGACGAGCAGGGCATTGTCACTGTGACAATGGACATGACTGGACCTGTGAATGCAATAAATGCTGAATATAACGATGCTATGGAAGAAACAGTGGTGCGTCTGGAGGCTGAGACTGGTCTGACGGGTGTAATATTTGCCTCGGCCAAGAAAGTATTTTTTGCCGGCGCTGACCTCAATGAGTTAGTGCTCATGGATTCAGGCGCTGATGAGGCGTTATTTGCAAATGGCGAATTAATTAAAGGTCACTTTAGGCGTCTAGAGAGACTGCCCGTTCCTGTTGTTGCGGCTATTAACGGTGCTGCATTGGGCGGCGGTTATGAGCTTTCTCTCGCCTGTAATCATCGGATTGCCTACAACCACAAGTCAGTTCAGATCGGTCTGCCTGAATGTGCTATCGGGGTTTATCCTGCAGGGGGCGGCGTAGTTCGCTTAACTAAGCTGATTGGTCTTGAAAAATCCCTAGATATTATTTTAAAAAGTCAGCGATTAATCCCTGAAAAAGCTTTGGCCGCTGGACTAATTGATGAGTTAGTTGAGTCATTAGAGGCTCTTTTGCCCACTGCAAAGGCATGGATTACAAAGCACGTCGGGAACAAGGATGCTTCGGTACAGCCTTGGGATAGGAAGGGCTATAAGATCCCAGGTGGATCTATAAAGGCGCCGCACAATGCGCAGTTTGCAGCTATGGCTCCCACAATGTTGCACAAGCAGACACGTGGCCTTATGCCGCAGATGACAGCCGCAATGGACATTGCGTTTCAATCAACCTTTATCGATATAGATACGATGTTGCGTGTTGAGGGTCGTGAATTTATCAAAGTTGTCACTGGCCCTGTGGCTAAAAACATGATTACGGCATTTTTCTTTCAGTTGGGTAAGATCAATGCCGGCGCTAGTCGTCCCAAAGGTGTTGATAAGAATCCTACGCGCAAATTAGGTGTGTTAGGTGCTGGAATGATGGGGCAGGGTATCGCATATGTTGCCGCTAAAGTAGGTATTGAAGTCATATTAAAGGATATGACTCAAGAAGCCGCTGACAAGGGTAAGGCCTACTCTGAGGCCCTAGTCAATAAAGCCGTCAAGCGAGGGAAGATGTTCCAGTCACAGGCGGATACATTGTTAGGGTTGATTACGCCCACCGCGAATAACGAAGATCTGCGCGGTTGTGATTTAATTATCGAAGCGGTATTTGAGAATATAGAACTTAAAAACAAAATTATTGTGAATACGGAACAATATTTGTCTGAGGATGGATTCTGGGGTTCAAATACATCGACACTCCCAATCACTGAGCTATCACGAGCGGCCGTAAAGCCTGAAAATTTCGTGGGTATCCACTTCTTTTCTCCGGTAGATAAAATGCCGCTGGTTGAAATTATCGTAGGTGATAAGACCAGTGATGAGGCGTTGGCCAAGGCATTTGATTTCACTCAGCAAATTCGCAAAACACCCATTGTGGTTAATGACTCTTTGGGGTTCTTTACCTCTAGAACCTTCGGTACTTATTTAGATGAGGGCTTACAGCTTTTAACCGAAGGTGTTCATCCGGTTAAAATTGACACCTTAGGCAGGGCCATTGGCATGCCGGTTGGTCCGCTTCAGGTTGGTGATGAAACCAGTTTAGAGCTGACACGTAAAGCGGGTGAAACTTGGGCTGCGATGGGTGTTGAGGATAAGTGGACCAACGGTGATGTCACGCGTCGAGTAATCAAGGACATGATTACCGATAATGGCCGTGGAGGTCGCCACCACGGTGGCGGATACTATGAGTACCATGCTGATGGGTCAAAGAATGTTTGGCCTGGCTTGTATGACCTCTATTACAAAGAAGATACCTGTGTTGCTGATGAAGATATAAAAGATCGCTTAATGTTTCGTCAGGTGATTGAGGCACTTAAATGCTTAGAAACAGGGGTTTTGAGGTCTGTTGCAGACGGCAATATAGGGTCGATCATGGGGATTGGTGCACCAGCTCATACTGGCGGTTTGATTCAGTACGTAAACACCTATGGTTTTGATAAGTTTGCCGCTCGATGCGATGAGCTTGCTGGAGCCTATGGAGAGCGCTTCACTTGCCCCGAGATAGTACGGACGCATGCTCAAAGTGGCGATTTAATGGTGTAGCCGCATGAATGTTGTATAAGAAACCTGGCTAGTGGATAACCCTAGCCAGGTTTTTTTTGTGTTACTACATTATATAGGCGCGTGTCGCATTCAAAAGCTCTGGGAACATTGCACCGAATTTGGCCATCCAGAAATTAAACCAATACTCAATTTTTTGTAAGAAAGTCAGCTCCAACCGCTCAGACAAGTTTTGTTGTTTGTCATCTAAATACGCATGGATAGCATCAACATCATTCACGCCAAGAGTGTCATAGAAACCGATCATACCCTTATGTGTGCGTGTGCCTCCAATAACAATTGAGGCGAAGTCATTATGAGTTTGTTCGCTCATATAACGCAGGTTAGGAACAATGTAGTTGCTCAACGCATTGATACCATGGCAGGAACCGCAGTTATTGTGATAAATGGACTCCCCCAGGGCAATCACCTCGGGGTCGGTATTGGCGGCATGACCTAGCGCTCGAATGGTTGTCAGCTCTGCATTAGCCAGAGAGTTTGTTTGATTGAACTGACCCTTTTTGAAAACGAGAAGTTTGTTTTGGTTGGTTTTGTTGCGCTGAAGCTCATCACCAACAGTGATCATAACGGTTCCGCCACTGCCCTGAGCAACGGCCACATATTGTTCACCATCAAGTTCAAATGTCATTGGCCCTGCAAGAACTGCGCTATCGGACTTGTATTGCCAGAGTTTTTCACCGTCATAGGCATCATATGCTGCGAAAGTGCCGTCCCACGTCCCTTGAAAAACGAGGTCTCCGGCTGTACTCAAGATGCCGCCATTAGAGGGCTTGGCATGATGTACTTGCCAGGCACGTTGTTTCTTAATGGGATCCCATGCGACTAATTCCCCAAAAATAAGGGCATCCATTGATGCTTTTCCGGCAACCCAACTTCTCGGGTCACGGTTAGTGTTTAAATCGACACCGGTATTCCAGCGATTCACTCGATACATGACTTCTTCTACTGCGCTAAAGTAGGCAGGAATACTTTGAACTGGAATGTACATGAGGCCTGTCTTCGCGCTAAAAGACATAGGTTGCCAATTGTGCGCGCCATAGGGTGATGGCCAAATGTAGCTGCCACCATTTTTTTGGTAGTCAGCAAATTTACTCTCGACTGGTCGACCTGTTTCCATATCGACGTGCGTAGCCCAAGTGGCCTTAGCAAATTTGTCTGCGGAGAGTAATTCTCCGGTTTTTCGGTCTAGAACATAAAAGAACCCATTTTTTGGTGCTTGCATGATGACTGAGCGCGATTTGCCCTTGATCTGTAACTCGGCTAGCACTAACTGTTGTGTCGCCGTGTAATCCCAGTTATCCGCGGGCGTTACTTGATAATGCCAAACATATTCACCGGTGTCTGGGCGCAGCGCGACTATTGAGCTGAGATAAAGGTTGTCACCACCGCCGGGACTGCGTAAATCGCGATTCCAGGGAGATCCGTTTCCTGTTCCAATGTAGAGCAAATCTAACTCTGGGTCATACACTAGCGAGTCCCAAGCCGTGCCACCACCTCCGCCGAGCTTATACCATTGATCGCCGCTCCAAGTGTCAAGTGCAGCTTCTAGGGCAGGGCTCTCTTGAGGTTTGTTACGATCGCCAGGCACAGTGTAAAAGCGCCACTTCATTTCCCCAGTGTTGACGTCGTAAGCGCTAACGTAGCCACGAACACCTAATTCAGCGCCACCATTACCGATGATGACCATTCCTTTTACAATCCGTGGGGCTCCTGTGATGCTGTAGTTGCCATCTGTTGGAGTACTTTGAATGGACCAGTTTTCTTCGCCCGTTTTAGCATCTAAGGCAATTAATCGGCCGTCTAAAGCGCCAAAGAACACCTGCAGCGGTGCGCTGGAGTTGTCTTGCCATAGTGCAACGCCACGGTTAACCGGGCCGCAACACGTCTTTGCTAGTTGTGCTTTGGGGACTTTAGCATCGTAATGCCACAATTCTTCACCTGTTCGAGCATCCAGCGCATGAACATGACTCCACCCGGTGCTGACATAAATGACACCATTGTGAACCAGTGGTGTCGCCTCCATGCCTCGTGCAGTATCAAACTTAAATGACCACGCTAGATCTAGCTCGTTAACATTATCGCGATTAATTTTATTCAGCGGGCTAAAACGTTGCTCTTGATAGGTTCGGCCATAGCTTAACCATTCTCCGCCAGGCTCGAGGATAGACTGTTGATTGACGGTCTGTGAGGATTCAGCAGCACTAACGCTAATACCAGTGCTCAGTGCCAATGCTAAGACAAGGAGAGAAATAGATCGCATGTAGGTTTCCTTTAGAAACTATTTTATTAGTATTTTTTTAAAGTTTTAAGGTTTTAAGG